>JAJEEA010000252.1 GCA_022821235.1 Vicinamibacteria bacterium | reverse complement strand
CGGGCATGGCCGGGGGCGTGGTGGCGGGTGCAGGATGAGCCGCCGCTTCGGCCGGGCCCGGTGCGGGAGCGGCGGCTGCGGGCGGCGCCGCACCCGCAGGCGTGGCCGCCGCGTCGGCCGCCGTGGTCGCATCCACCGCCGACGTGCTCGCTGCTGCATCCGCCGCCGTGCCGTCTGGCGCCGGGGTCGAATCCGCTCCCGGCGAGTCCGCCGGCTCCGCATCCGACAACGCCCCGTCCGATTCGAGCGCGGCGATGAGCCCGCCCACGGCGAGACTCGCGCCCGCCTCGACCGCCACCGCGGCGACGGTGCCCGCGACCGGGGACGGCACCTCGACCGTCGCCTTGTCGGTCTCGATCTCCAGCAGCGGCTGGTCGACCGCGACCGTGTCCCCGGGGGACACCAGCACCCGCACCACGTCGGCGTGTTCCACGCCTTCACCGAGTTCCGGCAGTCTGACCTCTGTCGCCAACCGTCTCTCTCCGTGCAGCCGGCCCCGGACGCTGCGCCTCGCCGCCGGGTCGTCGCGGCGTGTGGGCGGCTAGTCCCGTGACCGGCATCGCGCCTCGACCGCTTGCTTCTCGGACTTCGACCCGCCGCTCTGGCGAACGGGCCCACTCGTCCCTCGCCGCTCGCGGCCGGGCGGGTCGCGCTTGCCCCGCCGGCGTCGTTTGCACCGTGCGGTCCCGGCGCGGCTCAGCTCATCGCCGGGTCCGGCTTGTCGGGGTCGATGCCGAGATCGGCGATCGCCCGCGCCGCCACCGCCGGCTCCACGGCGCCGTCGCGGGCCAGGGCCTCGAGCGTCGCCACCGTGATGAACCGCGCGTCCACCTCGAAGAAGTCGCGCAGCGCCTCGCGCGTGTCGCTTCGCCCGAACCCGTCGGTGCCGAGGGTTACGAGCCTGGCGCCCATCCACCGGCCGAGCGCGTCGGGCAGCGCCTTGACGTAGTCGCTGGCCGCCACCACCACCCCCGGCGCCGGCCCGAGGCACTGCGTCAGCCAGGGCACGCGAGGCGGCTCCAGCGGGTGCAGCCGGTTCCAGCGGTCGCAGGCGTGCCCGTCGCGGTGGAGCTGTCCCCAGCTCGTCACGCTCCACACGTCGGCCGCCACGTCGTAGCCCTCCAGCAGCGCCTGGGCCTCGAGGGCCTCGCGCAGGATCGCCCCGCTGGCGAGAAGCTGCGCCCGGTGCTTCCCCGGCTCGCGGGCCGGCCGCAGCCGGTACAGCCCCCGCAGGATGCCCTCGCGCGCCCCGTCGGGCATCGCCGGCATCGGGTAGGCCTCGTTCTCGACCGTCAGGTAGTAGAACACGCTCTCGCCGTCGACGTACATGCGGCGGATGCCGTCCTCGACGATGACGGCGAGCTCGTAGGCGTACGCCGGGTCGTAGGCGAGCAGGTTGGGCACCGGGCTCGCGAGCAGGTGGCTCTGGCCGTCCTGGTGCTGCAGCCCCTCGCCGGCCAGCGTCGTCCGCCCCGCCGTGCCCCCCACCAGGAAGCCCCGGCAGCGCGAGTCGGCGGCGGCCCAGATGAGGTCGCCGACGCGCTGCAGCCCGAACATCGAGTAGAAGATGAAGAACGGGATGGTGTTGACCCCGCGGGTCGCGTAGGCGGTGCCCGCGGCGATGAACGAGGCCATCGACCCCGCCTCGGTGATGCCCTCCTCGAGGATCTGCCCGTCCTCGCCCTCGCGGTAGTAGAGCAGGGTGGCGTGGTCGACCGGCTCGTAGAGCTGCCCCGCGTGCGCGTAGATGCCCACCTGCCGGAACAGCGCCTCCATGCCGAACGTCCGCGCCTCGTCGGGGACGATGGGCACGATCAGCTCGCCCACCACCGGGTCGCGCAGCAGCCGGCTCAGCAGCCGGGCGAACCCCATGGTCAGCGACGCCTCGCGCCCGCCGGTGCCCGCGTGCAGCTCGGTGAACGGCCCGGCCGGCACTTCGCCGAGCGGCTCGGCCCGGTTCCGGCGCTCGGGCACCGGCCCCCCGAGGGCCTCGCGGCGGCCCCGCAGGTACGCCATCTCCGGCGTGTCGCGGCCCGGGGCGTAGAACGGCAGCGCCGCGATCTCGTCGTCCGACAGGGGGATGCCGAACCGGTCGCGGAACGCGCGCAGCTCGTCCTCGTTCAGCTTCTTCTGCTGGTGGGTGACGTTGCGGCCCTCGCCCCCCTCGCCGAGCCCGTAGCCCTTGATGGTGCGGGCGAGGATGACGGTGGGGCTACCCTGGTGGGCCGCCGCCGCCGCGAACGCCGCGTGGACCTTGGCGGGGTCGTGCCCCCCGAGCCGCAGCTTCTTCAGCTCGCCGTCGGTCAGGTGGCTCACGCGGTCCTGCATGCCCGCCCAGAAGTGGTCGCGGATGTACGCGCCCGGCTCGACGGCGTACTTCTGGTACTGCCCGTCGACCGTCTCGCTCATGCGGCGGACGAGCTGCCCGTCGCGGTCGTCGGCGAGCAGCGGGTCCCAGTCGCGCCCCCAGATGACCTTGATGGCGTTCCACCCCGCCCCGCGGAACGCCGCCTCCAGCTCCTGGATGATCTGCCCGTTCCCGCGCACCGGCCCGTCGAGCCGCTGCAGGTTGCAGTTGACGACGAAGATCAGGTTGTCGAGCTGCTCGCGCGCGGCGAGGGTGATCGCCCCCAGCGACTCGGGCTCGTCGGTCTAGCCGTCGCCCACGAACACCCACACCTTGGCGTCCGACGGCGGCAGCAGGCCCCGGTCCTCCAGGTAGCGCTGGAACCGGGCCTGGTAGATGCCCATGATGGGGCCGAGCCCCATCGAGACGGTGGGGAACTCCCAGAAGTCGGGCATCAGCCACGGGTGCGGGTACGACGACAGCCCCGGCCCCCGCAGCTCGCGCCGGAAGTTCTCGAGCTGCCCCGGCGTGATCCGCCCCTCCAGGTAGGCGCGCGCGTAGACCCCCGGCGCCGCGTGGCCCTGGTAGTAGACGAGGTCGGCGGGCTGCGTCTCGGTGGTCGCCCGGAAGAAGTGGTTGAACCCCACCTCGTAGAGGGTCGCGGCCGAGGCGTAGGTCGAGATGTGCCCGCCGATGCCGTCGGCCTCGCGGTTCGCGCGCACCACCGTCGCCAGCGCGTTCCAGCGGATGAGGCTCTTCAGCCGCTGCTCGAGGTCGCGGTCGCCGGGATAGGCGGGGTCCTCCTCGGCCGGGATGGTGTTGACGTAGGGCGTGTTCGCGGTGAACGGAAGCTGCACCCCCGCGTGCTCTGCCCGGCGGGTCAGCTCCTGCAGCAGCCGTCCCGTGGCGGTCAGCCCGTGGTGGTCGATGACGGCGTCGAGCGAGTCGAGCCAGTCGCGTATCTCGTCGCGGTCGAGGCCGGGAAGGTCCCGTGTCGTGTCGGTCATTGAAGTGTGTCGAGCGGTCTGCCGCGATCCGACTCCCGCCGGGGGCTGATCGCGCCTACGCGTCAGAGCTTCGTTTCATCTCGCAACGGCAATCAACGCGTGGCCCGCTTCCGCGAAGTGTCGATCGAGCCCCAGCACGTCGTCGATTCGCTGCTGCCGCATGAACTCGAGGCTCACGCAGTCGACGAGGCTGAGCCGGCGGCGGTCCTCCCGTGAGAGGCGCCGCATTCCGCGCCTGTGCAGATCCTCCTTCACCCACTCTATCGAGAGCAGCGGGTACACGTGCTCGTCGAAGTCCCGCACGGGCTCGAGCCCGATGCGATGCTGCAACAAGGCCACCGTCTCCGCCACGACGTACGACGTCGTCCGGAGCGGCCGTTCCCGCGCGACGAGGTCGCGGAACGCCCGGACCACTTGGACGTGGCTGGTCTCGGAACCGACGAGGAGGGCATACAACCCGGAAGTGTCGACGAAGACGCTCACGACCCGAACGCCTCGCCGAGGTGCCGATCGTGATTCCGGGCCACGTCGGTATCCCCTTGCGGGTCGTGGTACTTGCCGCAGACGGCGAGCGCCGCCCGCACGCGATCATCGCGCGACGGCGCCGTCATCTCGCGGTCGAGCTGCGCGTCGACGCAACGGCGCACCGCTTCTGCCAGCGAAATACCGAGCCGGCCGGCGTAACGCGTCAGTCGCCGGTGCTGATCTTCGGCAAGCTGTATCTGGGTACGCACCATGATGTGATCAATATAACATCACCGCGGCGCCGGGGTCCTTCGAGGGCCGTTCCCGCGTCACTCGCCCGTCAGCACCCGTCGCACCTGCTCCGGATCGAGGGACAGCGCCCGCGCGATCGCCTCCGCGTCCTGACCCAGGCCGTGAAGCTGGCGGATCGAGCGCGACAGCGCCAACTCCGCCTGCTCCTTCTGCCGCTCCGCCTGCTCCTTCTGCCGCTCCGCCCGTTCGGCCCGCCGCCGCTCGTACTCCGCCTGCATGCCCAAGGACACCGAGTCGAGCAGCAACTGGTCCTCGCCGTCCATGAAGCGCCGGACGTCCTCTTCTGCCGCCGCCCGCTGGAGCTGCCGCAGCACGAACCCGTACTCCTGTGGATAGGCCGATTCGTCGATGCTCAGCACGTGCGCCCCGCCGCGCGCGACCGGCGTCGCGCCCTGGTCGAAGATCGACAGAATCCGCTCCAGCTCGTCCCGCCGCCGGCCCCGCAGCCGCGGGATCTGCACGATGTGGCTGCGGTGGTGGATGCCCGCGACGAACGGATGGTCCGCGTCGAGGGCGGCCCCCGTGCGCCGCGCCGTCACGTGCGGGCACACGTCGAGCACCGCCTCGTCCGACACGCCCAGGTCGTAGCCCAGGAGGTAGATGGTGACGATGGGCACCGCCTCGCGCCGGCCGGACGGGTGGACGACCACGTTGTCGGGGCTGCAGAGCTGCTGGCCGAGATACGCCCGGAAGCGCTCGACGGCGGTGGGCGCGTTGGTCTTCTGGATCTCGATCAGCACGGTCCGCCCGCGGCCCTCGGCCGTCCGTACGCGGGCCGCGAAATCCATGCGGAACAGGGCCAGGGGCGGCGCGGACGGCGCGTCCTCCGCGCGTTCCGCGTCGCGGGGCGTCGCGCGCTCGTGCGGGCGCAACTCGAGCGACTCGACCTGCATGTCGGCGATGCGGCCGACGAGCAGCCGCGCCGCCCGGTCGTCCTGCATGAGGTACTTGAACGCGGCGTCGTAGATGGGGTTGGCGATCTCCATGCGGCCCGTTCAATCCGACTCGACGGCGCCCCGGTCGTCGACGGCCCGGTCGTCGGCGACCTCCATGTCACCATTGAACCGTGGCCCCCGCCGGTGCGTCAACCGCGGTCCGACGGGTCCGACGGGCCATTCCTCATTTGAGCCCGGCGGGTCCGGCCATCGACGACGTGCCGCGAGATCCGGCCGCCAACCGCGAGACCGCTTTGTCGAAAGGCGGACATCATCCGCAGGATCGAACCATGAGCATTTGTCAGGTCCACCTACTGTGCCGTCTCGCAAATCCGTAGCATGGTTCTGTGCTCACACAAGCTGGTCCCGTTCACCGTGATCTGCGCGTGCGGGATAGCCACTTCCCGGTCGGTGCACGGGTGGCACCCGTTGTGATGCGCACTTCGGGACAGGGCACTACGCTGGGATGTCGGGACGGGAGAGATGGCCATGGATGCGTACTTGATTTCGGTAAAATAGTACATCATGTACGCCAGATTACTGCCCACCCCCACGCGGTCGATCTTCCTGTTCGGCCCCCGCGGCACTGGCAAGACCACCTGGATACGCGACCGGTTTCCGGATGCGGCCACCTACGACCTGCTCGACACCGGCGAGGCGCTGCGGCTGAGCAAGACCCCCGGTGCCCTCTACCGCGAGCTGGCCGACCGGCCCCCGGGATCGTGGGCGGTCATCGACGAGGTGCAGAAGGTCCCCGAGCTGCTGAACGAGGTGCATCGGCTCATCGAGGGCCGCGGCCTGCGCTTCGTCCTGTCGGGCTCGAGCGCCCGCAAGCTGCGCCGCCGGGGCGTCAACCTGCTGGCCGGGCGCGCCCTCAACCGCAACCTGTTCCCCCTGGTGTCGGCCGAGCTCGGCTTCGGGCTCGACGTCGAGCGCGCGCTCGCGTACGGCATGCTGCCGATGGCGGTCACCGGCGAAGACCCCGCCGACTACCTGCGGACCTATGCCGAGACCTACCTGATGCAGGAGGTGCAGGCCGAAGCGCTCACCCGCAACCTCGGCGCCTTCGCCCGCTTCCTGGAGATCGCGGCCCGGCAGAACGCGCAGGCGACCAACGCCACGTCCATCGCCCGCGACGCCGGCATCGACCGCCGGACGGTGCAGAGCCACTTCGAGATCCTGAACGACACGCTGATCGGCTTCTGGTTGCCGGCCTGGAAGCTGAAGGCCGCGACGAAGCAGGTGCGGCAGCGCAAGTTCTACTTCTTCGACCCCGGCGTGGCGCGAGCGCTGTCGGGCCGCCTGCCCTATCCGCCGTCGCAGGAGGAGGCCGGGCCGCTGCTGGAGACGTTCGTCCTGAACGAGATCCGCGCCTTCCTGAGCTACTCGGGCCGCCACTACCGGCCCTGCTACTGGCGGAGCTACGACAACGCCGAGGTCGACGTGCTGTGCGAGACCGCGGCCGGCTTCGCCGCGATCGAGATCAAGGCGGCGCGTCGCTGGGACCGGCGTTTCAATCGGGGGCTCCGGCGCGTGCGCGAGCACCTCGGCGGCCAGGCCACGACCTGCTACGGCGTCCATCTCGGAACCCGGCCGGCCCGCTGGGACGACGTGCAGGTGCTGCCGGTGCTCGATTTCCTCGAGCGGCTGTGGAGCGGCGAGGTGCTGCGCTGACCGGGGCTCGGTCGCGGGGCCGCCCCACGCGCCACGGCATCTGCTGTTCGTCTCTTCTCGTCTTGAGGGTGTTCGCCCCGGTCCCCGCCGTCGCGTCCCAGCCGGCGACGTTGCCCGAGTCAGAAGCGGAGTGCGGCGTGGAGGTCGTCATGCTCGAACGCGGACGTCATCCGGTCGATGTCCCGGCGCGCGGCGCCCAGGCCGGCCGCGACCTCGCGCCACTGCGAGACGGAGGTCGCGACCTGCCGCGCGATGGTCTTCGCCTCCGTCGTCTCCAACCCGTAGCACTCGATGGTCGCCAGCGCAAGCTCGACCGACGCCGAGGGATCGTCGGCGTCGATCGCGGTGGACAGCACCCGCGGCTGGATGTCGACGGGCACGGGATTGAGATCGTAGACGGGAGACAGGCGCCAGCCTCGGTGGTCCGCGTAGAGGAAGCCGTGGTTGCGCAGGTGGTCGTCGACGTTGGATATCAGCACGTTGAAGACGATGCGCCGCCACAACTGCCGCAGGTCCCGCTTGGGCCGGGCGCCGTGACGGCGCAGCGCGTCGGCGATTTCCAGATAGGAATGCGTCTTGGGTTCGGCGGCGCCGAGCATGCTCATGGCCGAGAGGAACGGGACGCGGCGACCCGCGCGGCGGTCGAAGCGCCGGACGATCAGCACGTGCCGGCCCGCGATGTTCTCCAGCCGCCGCTCCGGCGCGTCGATGCCGCTCCTCTCGGCGAGTGCGAGCGCGACCGCCTCCCAGAGAACGACGTTCATGTCGTCGTGGGTGTGCGGGAACTTCGCGATGGCGAGACGGCCGTCCGCGCCGCGAACGGCGACCTTCGGGCGTGCGCCGCCCAGGGAGGAGCCGGGGCCGAGAAGAAGCCGGAGGTCTTCATCGCCTTCCGTGTTCTCGATGAAGCGATCCGCGCTGGCGAGCAGGCGCGGCAGCTCCACGAACGGCGGAATGCGGGCGTGGCCGGCCTCGGCGAGGAACGGGCCGGTAGGGTCGGTGGAGAACCGGAGCGCCCCCTGGCGGGCTTCGTCGTCGACGAGCAGCAGGACGTCCGCCTCGGAGAGGGCCCGCGGCGCGCGGCCTTCCTGCCGGGCGCGGCGGCGTTCCGCACGCCGCATCAGGAGACGGCCCCAGCGGTCGGGCATCGAATCGCCGACGGCGCCGAACAGCGACCGTCCGGGCGCGGTGTGGAACGGGCCGGGCGCGAGCATCAGCGCGGGCTCGAGGGCGAAGCGCTCGGGATGTGCGAGCCACCCCGGGTCGTACTCGAACGACGCGCTGTCCCGGCCCCTGCGCGTCCGGCACCACAGACGTCCGACGAAGGCGACCGCCCCGTGCAGGTCGAGGGAAACGAGGATCTCCCGGTCCATCAGCCGTGCGCCGCGGGTTTCCGCGGGTGCCTGGCGCGAATGCGCTTCGGCAGCGCTTCCGCCTCGAGATCCAGCCCGACCACGTCGCGCCTCGCGTCAGCCAGCTCGCCGACGCCCGCCTCCAGACCCAGCACGAACAGCACCGTCGCATAGACGCCCAGGGAGACGCCGGGGTCGCCTTTCTCGACCTTGTGCAGCGTCGTTCGGCTGATCAGCGCGCGCTCCGCCATCGTCGCCGTGGGGATACGGCGGCGGCGCCTGGCGTCGCGGACGTCGGCGCCCAGCTTGCCGAGCACGCGGCGCACCGGCAAGGGCAGGGACCGGTTTCGGGTGACCCCCATAGCGTCCATTATACGTGTCGTAAGCGGCTATTTGGACTGCGTTTGCGGACATTGGACGGAACGTCGCGCTCGCATTGCTTCCCCCGGACCCCTCCCCCGTCGCCGACAGGCGGTCTGCCGGAAGGTCAGGCCCAGAGCTGCCAATGGACGACGGCGTGCGTGTCGAGGAGGAAGCGCGTCACGCGTATGGATCCCAGTCGTCCAGCGGCCGAAACGCCTCGTCGTCCGCCACCCGCACGCGGGGGGTCGTCGTCATGCGACCGCGCCAGTCGGAGTGCCCCGCCGGCAGGAGCCGCGCCACCTCCGCGCCGTTCCTGACGATGATGATCGGCTCTCCTCGACTGGCTCGATCGACCAGCTCGAACAGGTGGCGCCGCAGCCGCGTGATCGTCACGGTCACTGTATGTGATCGTCACTGGGATGTACACGTACGTCAACGCTGAAGCGGCCTGCGCATCTGTCGGTCACGTTGCCAGCGTCGCCGATGTCGCGACGGTGCGGTGTCGACCATAGATTCGGTATCCTGTGAAGCCATATGAAGACCACCATCGAGCTTCCGGACGATCTCTTCGTTGCGGCGAAGAAGCGGGCCGCCGAATCGCGAACGACGCTGCGCGCCCTGGTCGAGCGTGGTCTCCGCCGCGAGTTGCGCGGCGATCGGCGCAGCGATCCGGCGGCGCGGTCGAGCATTCGGTGGGTGACTGTCGATGGCGGTCTGCCGCCGGGAGTCGAGCCCGATGACCGCGCGTCCAGGAGCGACTGGATTCGCAGGAATCGATGATCGCGCTCGACACGAACCTCCTGGTCTACGCGCATCGGTCGGCCGTCGCCGAGCATCGCTCGGCGCGACAGGCCATCGTCCGGGCGCGCAGGTCGTCCGGCGGATGGGGCTTCAGCCTGCCAGTCGTCGGTGAGTTCTGGAGCGTGGTGACGCATCCGACGGCGGCGGGCCGGCCCTCGGTTCCCGAGGAGGCGCACCGAGACGCTGCCGAGCAGGCGCTGGTCGACGCGGGCGATGGCGCCGCCGACCTGCGCCGAATTGGCCGGCGCCGGAGTCAAGACGTCACGAGGACGTAGATGAAGCCGGCTATCGCAGCGAGTGCTGCGACCCGCTTGACCCACTCCCAGATCCAGACGGTTTGCTGCTCGAAGTGCCTCTCGACGGCTAAGCGACCATGACTTGAAGCGTCTCTGCCGTCAGCGGCTTGCGCTTGGCAAGTAGCGCCTCGATGCTCTGGCGAGTCCTCTCATCCATGCGGGGAGTCCCCGGAATAGACCTCTAGACTCCCCACGAGTTCCTTGAGAGATTCTTCCAGAGCTTCCCGGTACGCCGCCGCGCTATCAGAGGCCGCCTCCTCTTCCCGGACTGCTTTGAGCGCGAAGTCCAGGACCTCCCTGATCAACTGGCGGCGGTCGTCGCCGACGGTGCGGAGCATTCCGAGCATGAATAGCCGGAGTGCGACATTCTGCGCCTGCAGGGACTGCAGGACAGGGAGGCTCGAGGCCTCCGAGTCTTGTAGGGGTTCGGTCAACTTCGTGAGAGACATGGATTCAGTCGCCCCCTGGGTTGATCGGGCTGCTGCTCCGGCTACGGTCTCCGGCGGCCAAGCGTGGGCGCTTGAACCGCGAATCGCGGAGGCGGATCGGCGGCGCGGTCATCTTCAACTCAGCAGTGTACAACGGGTGGCGCCGAGCCTCGAAACCGGCCCCGGGGGCGTGAAGAGGCGGAGACGGATCAGCGACGCGGGCCGGGGGCGGTATCGGCAGGAGGTGTCGCGGGGGCGGCATCGGGAGCGGGAAGCGGGAGGATCCGGTGACCGCGAATGGTGACGCGGTGGTCGGAGAGGGTCCGGGACCAGCCGTCGCGGGTGCCGATGGTGGTGGTGGCGTCGAGCAGGCCGAGGCGCTCCTCGCGGGCGGTGAGGCGGGCGAAGCGGGGGCGGGCGGGGTAGTCTTCGGCGACGAAGCGCTCCTTGCGGTGGAGCACCGGGGGATTGGCGGAACGCGTGTAGTCGCGGTAGTGCAGCCGGAGGCCCTTGAGGTCGGCCACGATGCTGCTCTGCAGGGCGGGGTGGGCGACCCGGTCGAACGACTCGTAGACGAGGTACGACACGCGGGGCCGGCGGCGGGAGAGCTTCACGAGGGTGAGCCCGTTCACCTCGCCGGCGAGCTGGCGGCCGCAGCCCTCGTAGACCCGCAGCACCGGGGGCAGGTGACCGACCGCGGTGTGGTGGACGTAGAGGGCGTCGGGAAGCAGCTTGCCGACCGGCGCGCCGCGGCACGCGCGGTCCACCGCGTCCTGGTCGCCGGCCGAGAAGAGGAGCGTGTCGGCGGCGGCGCAGCCGGACTTGTAGGACCCGAAGAAGGCGCGGACGTCGAGCCGCAGCGCCTCGGGGAGGGCGCCGAGGCGGGGGCGCCGGGGGAACGCGGCGAGAGCGAGGTACACGAGCAGGTCGGCGCGCGCTTGGTCGCGGATGGCGTCCCAGCGGTCGGGTCCGGTAGCCCGCCGGAGCATGGAGAACGCGCGGGCGACGCTGCCGAAGCCGCGTGCCAGTTGCGGTGCGGTCGGCAGCTCCCCGGTGGCCGGAAGGCGCCCGCGCTCGGTGAAGAACGCGATGAGGGGCTCGAGGAGGTCCTGGTGGTCGGCCACGAGCTCACGGCATTCCTCGATGCCGGGGGTCCGTCGGCGGCGGGAGACCCGGCCGACGGCGAACGACTGCTCGTCGGCCTCGTCGCGGAACACGTAGAAGATGCCGGGGGCGGCCGCGACGGGACGGCGGCCGAGCACGCGCTCGATCCACGCGCGAAGCTCCTCTTGCGTGAAGAACTTCTGGAACGTGCGCTTGCCGGTCACGATGCCGTCGCCCTGGAAGTCGACGGCGGCATCGGCCGCCTCCCAGTCGAGGCGGGCGGACACGATGAGGAGCTTGCGGGCGAGCTGCCAGGCGGCGGCGAGGACGACCAGGCGGTCGTCGGGATCTTCGACGACGTTGACGACGTAGCCGAGGTTCACGACGTCGGCCGGCGTTCGCTCCTCGTCGGGGAAGAAGGCCGGGTCCCAGCCGGACACGGCGATGCCCATCTTCTGGAGCCGCAGCAGGTCGTCGCCGCGCCCGCAGCCGTAGTCGAAGAACGTGCGCTCGGGATGGATGAGGTTGTCCTGGAGCGCGAGGGCGACGGGTCGCGACAGCGAGGTGCGGCGGATGGCCGTGCGGTCGGCGCGTGTCGCGCTCATCGAACCCTCCGGCGCCCGCGCCGGGTACCGTGGCGTTGCCGCGGCCGGGCTCATCCCAATTGAACCCTCCGGCGCCACGCCGGATGTCGAGGCTCTGCCGGCTCACCCCAGGCTGCTTCTCCAGGCAGGCGAAGAAGCGGTCCATCATCATCTTCGAGACGCTGCCGAGCAGGCGCTGGCCGACCCGACGGTGTCGCCCACCTGCGCCATGCCTTCACCCCACTCGCTTCTGCAGGCAGGCGAAGAAGCGGTCCATCATCATCTTCGAGACGCTGCCGAGCAGGCGCTGGCCGACGCGGGCGATGGTGCCGCCCACCTGCACCGTGCCCTCCACCGTCACCTCGGTCGCGCCGCCGGTGTCGCGCAGGGCGATGGCAGCGCCGCCGTTGACGAAGCCGGGCTTGCCGCGGCCCTCGACGGCGAGGCGGTAGGCGTTGGGCGGGTCGAGGTCCTGCAGCTCGACGGTGCCCTCGTAGCGGCCGGTGACGGCGGCGATGCCCATGGTGAGCACCGCGCGGTACCTGTTGTCGCCGGCCGGCTCGAGCGACTCGAGGCCGGGCAGGCAGGCGGCGACGGCGTCGATGTCGACGAGGAGGTCCCAGACGGCCTGGGGGGAGGCGTTGAACGTGTAGCTGGCGTTGATGTTCATGGCGATTGGGGTGCGGTTGGCGGCGAACCGGTCGCCGGCTGCGCGGCGGTGCCGGCGTGGCTTGCGTTCGCCGGTGGCCGGGAGGACGCGTCGAAGGTGCGGGCGGTCACCGACGTTGTCGGTGCCTTCGAGCGGCGTCGAAGCGTCTCGTTGCGCAGGCGAACGCGCTCGAGGACAAGGCGCGCGTCGAGGTTCATGGCGATTACGTGGCGACTGACGACGAGCCGCGGCCCCGTCGCCAGTCCGTGCCGTCCCGCGTCCCTGTCCCCGGTGCGAGCTGGCGGCGGGCGGGCCGGCGGTCGACGAGGCGGTTCAGGTGCGCGGCCAGCGACTCGAGGCTGGCGAGATTGTGCACCGGGAGGAAGTCGTCGATCCAGGGCAGGGCCGCCTGCATGCCGCGGGTCAGGGGGCGGTAGCGGGGGGAGCCGAGCAGCGGGTTGAGCCAGACGAGGCGGTGGCAGCTTCGCTGCAGCCGCGCCATCTCGCGGCCCAGCCGCTCGGGCTCGCCGCGGTCCCAGCCGTCCGAGATGAGGAGCACGATGGGGGCGTGGCCCATCACACGGCGGGCCCAGTCGAGGTTGAAACGGCCGAGGGCCTCGCCGATGCGGGTGCCGCCGGACCAGTCGGGGACGTGGCGGGGCAGGGTGGGCACCACGTCGTCCACCCCGCGCCGGGCGAGGCGCTTCGTCACCCGGGTCAGGGTCGTCGAGAAGAGGAACGTCTCGACCTGGTCGAAGCCCCGGGCGAGGGTGTGGACGAAGTGCAGCAGCATGCGGCTGTAGCGCTCCATCGAGCCGCTGACGTCGCAGAGCAGCACGAGGGGGCGCGAGCGTGTGCGGCGGCTGCGGCGGGGGAGAAGGACGATCTCGCCGCCGAAGCGGAGGTTGTGCCGGACGGCCCGGCGGACGTCGATGGTGGGGCCGGCGCCGGGCCGCCACCGGCGGGTCGTCCGCGTCGCGGGCGCCCACTCGAGGGCCGACATCAGGGCGCGGGCGTCGGCGATCTCGGTGTCGGTGAACGTGGCGAAGTCCTTGGTGCGCGAGACCTGCCGCGCGCTGTAGGTCATGGCCGCCACCTGCTCGAGCCGCAGCAGCGGGTCCTCGCGTCCATCGGCATCGCCCGGGGCCGGGGCGTCGGGAGGGACGTCGACCTCGGGCGGCGCGAAGCGGCGGCGCTCGCCCATCGCCCGCAGGTCGCGGGCGGTGCGCTCGCCCCGCGGGGGGCGCCAGAACAGGCGGAACGCCTCGTCGAAGACGGGAAGGTCCTGCGCCCGTCGGACGAGCAGGGTCCGCAGCGTGTGGTAGAAGTCGGCCCGCCGGCCGACGTCGACGTGGCCGAGCGCCTCCGCCACGTCGAGCATGCCGCCGGCCTGCACGTCGAGGCCGAGCGCGTGCAGCAGGCGGCCGAAGCGGAGGAGGTTGCCGAACAGGTGGCCCGAGGCGCGGGGGTCGTCGGGGCTCGGCTCGGGCGGACGGCCGGCTTCGGGAGTGCCCGGCCGCGCCTCTTCGGCCACGGGAACGCCGGGCTGCGATCCCTCGGTCGCGGGAACGCCGGGCGGCGTTCCTTCGGCCACGGGGACGACGGGAAGCGAGCCGCTAGCGCTCGCGCCGCGGTTGGTGGTCATGCCCTCCCGTGTATTCCTGCTTGTGGCTCCCCGGCGGTTGCCGGCAATGCGTTTCCCGCCGTCGCCGTTCATGCGCCCCCGGCCACGCCGGCCGGCAGGAGGCTGCGCTCGAACAGCGCCTGCGCGCGTTCGCCGCGTATCGCCTCCAGGTCCTCCTGGGTCTTCAGCACGAGGCCCAGGGTCTCGTCGATGGTGGCGCCGTCGAGCTCGCGGCGGTCGAGGGCGACCAGGGCGGCAATCCAGTCCAGGGTCTCGGAGACGCCCGACACCTTGTAGAGCTCGGCCGTGCGCAGCTCCTGCACGAAGCGGGTCACCTGCTCGGCGAGGCGGGCCGGCGCCTCGGGCACCTTCCCGGTGACGATGCGGTACTCCTTCTCGAAGTCCGGGTAGTCGATCCACCAGTAGAGGCAGCGGCGCTTCAGGGCGTTGTGCAGCTCGCGAGTGCGGTTCGAGGTGATGACCACGATGGGCGGCGTCGACGCGCGCACCGTGCCGAGCTCGGGGATGGTCACCTGGAAGTCGGACAGCAGCTCCAGCAGGTACCCCTCGAACTCCTCGTCGGCGCGGTCGAGCTCGTCGATGAGCAGCACCGGCGCCTGCGCCCCGGTCGACTCGAGGGCGCGCATGAGCGGGCGCTTGATGAGGAAGTCGGGGCCGAAGAGGTCGCGGGCCACCGCCGCGCGGTCGACCGGCCCCTCGGCCTCGCGCAGCCGGATCTCGAGGAGCTGGCGCGCGTAGTTCCACTCGTAGACGGCGTGGGTGACGTCGAGCCCCTCGTAGCACTGCAGCCGGATGAGCTCGGCCCCGAGCCCCCTGGCGAGGACCTTCGCGACCTCGGTCTTGCCGACCCCGGCCTCGCCTTCGAGGAGCAGCGGTCGGCCCAGGCGCAGCGCGAGGTAGATGGACGTCGCGAGCCCGCGGTCGGCGACGTACGCCTCGCGGGACAGGAGCGCCTGCAGCTCGTCGATGGACGCGGGCGGCGCGGGTGCCGGGGTGGTGTCGGTCATCTTGGCGGACTGTCGGGCACGGTCGGTGCTTCGATCGGGAAGCCGAGGGAACGGGAGCGGCGGGTCGGCGGGAGGGGGCGGCCGGGGCGGCCCCCTCCGTCGATGCCGGTCGCCGGATGCGAGATCGGCAAGGCGCCGACGATGGCCTCGCGAGTCGGCTCCGCCCACCGTCGATGCCGGCTGCCGGACGCGAAACCTACAGCCAGGACGGCTTCCACCAAGGGCTGCGCGCCGCCGGGGCATCGGCCACCGAGGCCTGCTTGAGCGCCGCCGTCAGGGCCCGTTTCACGCAGACCGGGGCCATCGCCCGCCGGTACTCGGCCGACGCGTAGATGTCGCCGATGAGGTCGTCGCCGAGGTCGTTCGAGACCGCCGCGGCGGCCCCGGCGATGGCCTCGGCCGAGGGCGCCCGGCCGGACAGCGCCTGCTCGACCGACCCGGTCCGCACGGCCGCCGGCACCAGCCCCCCCAGGGCTACCGCCACGTTGCCGACGGTCTCTCCCCGCAGCTCGACGGTGGCGGCCACCCCGATCACCGCGTAGCGCGAGGCGGGGTGCGAGAACTTCTCGTAGGCCTGGCCCTGTCCGCCCGGCGCGGCGGGCACGTCGATCGCGGTCACGACGTCGTGGTCGCCGAGGGCGGTGGCCATCATGCCCTGGAAGAACTTGCCGGCCGGGATGGTGCGCTCGCCGTCGTCGGTGGCCACCGCGAACGAGGCCCCGAGGGCCAGCAGCACCGTGGGCAGGTCCGACGCGGGGTCGGCGTGGGCCACGTTGCCGCCGATGGTCCCGCGGTTGCGGACCGCGGGGTCGCCGATGACCCCGGCCGCCGCGGCCAGCGCCGGGGCGTGCCGCGCCACGTCGGACGACGCCGCGATCTCGGCGTGGGTGGTGAGGGCGCCGATGCGCACCCGGCCGTCGGCGACGGCGATGCCCTTCAGCTCGGCCACGCGGCCGATGTCGATGAGGGCCGGGGGCGCGGCGAGCCGCAGCTTCAGCAGCGGAATCAGGCTGTGCCCGCCCGCCAGCACCTTGGCCCCGGGGTGGGCGCGCAGCAGCCGGCCGATCTCGGCCACCGAGTCGGCCCGGTAGTATGCGAAGTCTGGTGCGTACATCGCCCTATCCTTTCGCCTGCCTGGCGTCCTGAATGGCCTGCCACACCCGCTCCGGCGTCAGCGGCATCCGGACCGACGTGACCCCCAGCGGCCGCAGCGCGTCCATGACCGCGTTGTAGACGGCCGCGGTCGAGGCGATGGTGCCGGCCTCGCCGATGCCCTTCACCCCGAGGGGATGGTGGGGCGACGGGGTCACCGTCGACAGCACCTCGATGTCGGGCAGCAGGTCGGCGCGGGGCAGGGCGTAGTCGAGCATGCTGCCGGTCACGAGCTGGCCGCCCTCGTCGTAGACAGCCTCCTCCCACAGCGCCTGCCCCACCCCCTGCACGACCCCGCCGTGCACCTGGCCCTCGACGATCACGGGGTTGATCTGCGGGCCGCAGTCGTCGAGCGCGACGTAGCGCTTCAGGGCGACGGCGCCGGTCTCGGCGTCGACCTCGACCACCGCGAGGTGGGCGCCGAACGGGAACGTGAAGTTGGGCGGGTCGTAGAACGTCGAGGCCTCGAGCCCCGCCTCGACCCCCTCGGGCATGTTCCACGCCACGTTGGCCATCAGGGCGATGTCGCCGATGGTCTTGCTCTGGTCGGGCGCCCCCTTGACGAAGAACTTGCCGTCCTCGTAGTCCATGTCCTCGACCGCGGCCTCGAGGAGGTGCGCGGCGATGACCTTGGCCTTGTCGCGGATCTTGCGCGCGGTCAGGGCCAGCGCCGCCCCGCCGACGGCGGTGGTGCGACTGCCGTAGGTGCCCCAGCCCATCGGGGTGTTGTCGGTGTCGCCGTGGAAGACCTTGACGTCCTGGGGGTCGACCCCAAGCTCGCTGCCCACGATCTGCGCGAAGGTGGTCTCCTCGCCCTGGCCGTGCGGCGAGGCCCCGATGAACACGTGCACCTTGCCGCTCGGGTGGAAGCGGACGATGGCGCTCTCCCAGAGGCCGCCCTGGAACCCGATGGCCCCCGCGACCTGCGACGGGCCGAGGCCGCAGATCTCGACGTAGGTGGCGAGGCCGAGGCCGGTGTAGGTGCCGTTGGCCGGCCCCGCCTTCTGCTTCGCGCGGAGCCCCGCGTAGTCGGCGTGGGACAGCACCTTGTCGAGGGCGCCGGGATAGTCGCCGCTGTCGTACTTCAGGGTGGTGACGACCTCGTGGCCGTCGTCGAACTTCGGGATCATGTTCTTCCTGCGGACGTCGGCGGGGTCCATGTCGAGCCTCGCGGCGAGCACGTCCATCATGCGCTCGAGCATGAACGTGGCCTCGGGCCGCCCCGCCCCCCGGTACGCCTCGACCGGCACGCCGTTGGTGTAGACGCCGTAGACGTCCTCGTGCACCGCCGGCAGCGTGTACACGCCCGACAGCATCAGCCCGTGCAGGATGGTGGGGATGCCCGGGGCCGCCGTCGACAGGTACGCGCCCATGCCCGCGTGCACGGTGCAGCGCAGGCCGAGCACGGTGCCGTCGTTCTTCGCGGCCAGCTCCACGTGCTGGACGTGGTCGCGGCCGTGGGTGGTCGACTGGTAGTTCTCGCTGCGGGTCTCCGTCCACTTGACGGGGCGGTTGAGCTTCCGGCTGCAGAACATGGTGAGGAAGTCGGCGGGGTAGGCCGCGATCTTGCTGCCGAAGCCGCCCCCCACCTCGGGCGCGATGACCCGTATCTTGTCCTCGGAGAGGCCCAGCACGAGCGAGGTGAGGAACCGCACGATGTGGGGGTTCTGCGTCGTGTTCCACACCGTCAGCTCGCCCGTCGCCCCGACGAAGCTGGCCAGGGCCGCCCGCGGCTCCATCGCGTTGGGGATGAGCCGCTGCTGGACGATGCGGTCCTTCACCACGACGTCGGCCCCGGCGAACGCCGCGTCGACGTCGCCGCCCGCCACCTTCCAATGGAACGCCTGGTTGCCGTCGATCTCGTCGTGCAGCTTCGGGGCGCCCTCGGCCGCCGCCGCCTCGGGGTCGGTCACCGCCGGCAGCGGCTCGTAGCCGACGTCGATGAGCTCGAGGGCGTCCTCGGCCTGGTAGCGGCTCTCGGCCACCACCACCGCGACGATGTCGCCGGCGAAGCGCACCACGTCCTTGGCGAGGCAGTGGTAGCTGGCGATCTTCAGGTCCGAGTCGGGCAGGAGCCACGCGCAGGGCGCGGGCTGCAGCCCGCCCTCGGTGTCGGCGTGGGTGTACACCGCGATCACCCCGGGGGCGGCGGCCGCCTTGCTCGTGTCGATTGCGGTGATGCGCGCGTGGGCGTGGGGGCTCCGCAGCATGGCCGCGTGCACCATGCGCGGCAGCGTCAGGTCGTCGGTGTAGGTGGCGCTGCCGGTGATGAGGCGCGGGTCTTCCCGCCGGCGGATGCCTGAACCGAAGATGCGTGTGCTCATGGCTGACCTGCCGTGGTTCCGGCGGCCTGGCGGACCGCCCGCACGATGTTCTGATAGCCGGTGCACCGGCACATGTTGCCCTCGAGGCCGTGGCGGATCTGGGCGTCGCTGGGGTCCGGGGTGACCCGCAGCAGCTCGTGCGACGCCATGATCATGCCCGGCGTGCAGAAGCCGCACTGCAGCCCGTGCTTCTCCCAGAACGCGTCCTGCAGCGGGTGCAGGGCGTCGCCGTCGGCGAGCCCCTCGATGGTGGTCACCTCGGCCCCGTCGGCCTGGACGGCCAGCGCCGTGCACGACTTCAGGGAGACGCCGTCCATCAGCACCGTGCACGCCCCGCACTGGCTCGTGTCGCAGCCCACCTTGGTGCCCGTCGACCCGACGACCTCGCGCAGAAAGTGCACGAGGAGCAGCCTCGGCTCGACCTCGCGGTCGTACCGCTGTCCGTTGACGGTGATCGAGACGGGGACAGTCAACCCGCACCTCCCTGGCGTCGGAGACGCCCGCTGGTCTTGGATGTGACGGAATTATAGCGCCGATTCGGAACGCGCCACGCCGATGCCGATGGGTAGTGGCCCGGTCTCGTCGTCCCCTGCGCTTGCAGGCCCGGCATGGCGGCTGATACGCTCCGAGGACTTGAGCGAGCACACCGACGCCGAGTTCGACGCCCTCAAGGCTCAGCTCGCCAGCGAGCGGGCGGTCGAACACGCCGCCTGCGCCGACCGAAGGGCCGGAGACGCCGACCGCATCGCCCGGTGGGTACTCGGGATCGCGCTCGCTCTCGTGGCCCTCATCGTGGTCCAACTGCTCACCATGGAACAACGCATCACCACCGCAGTGGTCGATCAGTTGGCCCCGCTCATCGCACCGGAGATACCGACCGGCGGGTAGCCGGTGCCCATCCTCGTGCCTTCGTCTTCGTCAGGAGGCGCGGAATCCCCGCCGGCGCACACTCGATGCGCCCGAGGCCCCGTCCTTGAGGCTCGCTTTCGATCGCCGGCTCGATGCTGGACGCCGACGCTGGCGTGATGCCGTTCGAGGCGTCGTTCCCCGGCGTCGCCGTCAGGACGGCACGCCGGTCCCCACGTATCAGAACGGCACGCCGACCCCCACGTAGAAGACCCGGCGCCACCGGGAGGCCTCGGCGGCGGCGCCGGGCGGGGCGTCGGGGTCGGGGACCGCGGCCAGCCCGAAGCGAAGCCGCAACGGGGCCTGGGGGACGAAGGCGAGCACGTCCGTCGTCAGCTCGACGCCGAACGACGTCAGCGGGCGCCGTGTGGACGGCGCGGCCGGGGCGAGGGCCGCGCCGGCGCCCCACGCGTCGCCGGCGTCGACGAAGGCCGAGGCGAAGAGGCGGTCGAGGTGCAGTCCCCAGGTGCCGGCCCCGCGGTTCAACAGCGCCAGCGGCGCGCGGACCTCGACCGAGGCGGA
>JAJEEA010000269.1 GCA_022821235.1 Vicinamibacteria bacterium | reverse complement strand
CGCCGCGCACCCGCGGCGCGGTCGAGATTGAAGGGATCGAGCGGCGACCGGCCGTAGAGCTCCGCCAGCGACAAGGGATGGAGACGCAGCAGCGCCGTCCGCCCCGCCAGCGTCTGCGAGACCGACTCCATCAGCAGCAGGTTCTGCGAGCCGGTCAGGATGAATCGGCCCGGGTCGTCACGCTCGTCGACATGCACCTGGATGTAGGACAGCAGCTCGGGCGCACGCTGGATCTCATCGAGGATCAGGCCCCGGCCCTCGTCCTCGGCCAGCACCCCGCGCGGGTCGGCGAGGGCCCGCGCCCGTTCGTCCGGCGCTTCGAGCGACAGGTAGCGGTGCCCGGGAAACACCGCCCGCACGAGCGTCGTCTTGCCTGACTGACGGGGTCCGGTGAGGGTGACGACGGGGTTCGACGCGGCGGCGGCCTGCA
Organism: Vicinamibacteria bacterium; assembly: GCA_022821235.1. Classification (GTDB taxonomy): domain Bacteria; phylum Acidobacteriota; class Vicinamibacteria; order Vicinamibacterales; family UBA8438; genus JAJEEA01. The sequence goes on along the minus strand of JAJEEA010000269.1, from coordinate 13,827 downwards.
ATGCGCCGGTCAGATGCCGCGACAGCACGCCTCATCCTGGCATGCCGACCCGGATACGTCAAACTCGTGATTCGATCATCAAAAAGACGAGCTCGACACCGAATGCAGCGAACGACAGCGTCGCAGGAGACTGCCGGCGCGCCGTCACGACCACATGATCCACGGCTCGCTCGTTCGACAGCCTTGCAGGCTTGATTGCCAACGAGCCGTTGCTGCCAACGCGCCATCGCCGCCGCTCGACCCGCCGTTTCGCTCGTTCGCGACGGGTGACGACCGCGCGGGAGGGACGAGCCCGGCCGACCGGCGCCACCGGGCGGCGGCGGTACCTGATAGGATCAGTCCGACACCGCGACCCGCCGCCCCACCCATGCCCCCCGCCGAAATCCCCTATAATCGCTCGCGGTTCTCGACCCGCCTCCTCGAGGACAGGCTCTACACGGCCGGCCACAGTTGGCTCGAGCGGGAAGACGAGGAGGTGTGGCGGGTCGGGTTCACGAAGTTCGCGGTGCGCATGCTGGGCGAGATCGTCGAGCTCGGGTTCGAGACCGAGCCGGGGGCGACGGTCGAGACCGGCCAGGTCATCGGCTGGCTGGAAGGCTTCAAGGCGGTGACCGACATGTACTCTCCGCTGGGGGGGCGGTTCGAGGGCTTCAACCCCGCCGTCGACGAGCAGGCGGCGCTGCTGTCGAAGGATCCCTACCGCCGGGGTTGGCTCTTTCGGGTGCGCGGACAGCCGGACGGCGACTGCCTCGACGTGCACGGCTACATCGCACTGCTCGACACGACCATCGACAAGATGCTGGGACGACGGCATGAGCACGACTAGCGGACTGTCCTGGATGAACGCCGTCCATGTCGCGGCCCCGTTTCCAAGGCGGTTGCGGGTGCGCGGCAGCGGCGGCACGGGAGATGTGGCGCCAGGACAGTCCACCAAGGCGCATCGCGTCGGAATCGCCATCCGGGCCTCCAGGTCGGTGTCGGGCACCGGGTGCGAACATGCCTGAGCCCGCGCGCTACGTCATGATCGGCGGCTTCCTCGGGGCGGGGAAGACGACCGCGGTGGCGAGGCTCGCCCGGCACCTGACGGACCGGGGCAAGCGGGTGGGGCTGATCTGCAACGACCAGAGCAGCGGGCTCGTCGACACCACCCTGCTGCGGTCGCAGGGCTTTCCGGTCGAGGAGATCACCGGCGGGTGCTTCTGCTGCCGCTTCAATTCACTGCTCGAGGCGGCCGAGGCCCTGACCCGGGACTCGCGACCCGACCTCTTCCTCGCCGAGCCGGTGGGGAGCTGCACCGACCTCGTGGCCACCGTCTCCTATCCGCTGCGCCGCATCTACGGCGACCGGTTCACGGTGGCGCCCCTGAGCGTCATGGTCGACCCGGTGCGGGCGGCCCGCATGGTGGGGCTGGTCGAGGGCCGCAGCTTCTCGGAGAAGGTGACCTACGTCTACCGCAAGCAGTTGCAGGAGGCGGACGTCATCGTCGTCAACAAGTGCGACGCGCACCCGGCCGACCTGCTCGACCGGCTGTCGGCGGCGCTCGCCACGGAGTTCCCGCAGGCCGCGGTCCTCACCTGCTCGGCCCGGACCGGCGCCGGGGTCGACGCGTGGTTCGAGACGGTGCTCGCCGAGAATCCCGCGTCCCGGTCGCTGGAGATCGACTACGATATATACGCCGAGGGCGAGGCCCTGCTGGGCTGGCTGAACTGTACCGTCCAGCTCCGTGCGGAAAGCCCCTTCGACGGCAACCGGACGCTGGTCGATCTGGCCCGGCGCGTGCGCGAGCGGCTCGCGGCGGCCGGGGAGGAGATTGCCCATCTCAAGATGACGCTCGACGCGCGGGACGGGTCGGGCACGCTGTCGGTGGTGAGCCTCGTCGGCAGCGACCGCGAGCCCGATCTGCGCGAGTCGCTGCTCGACCGGGTCGACGCGGGCGAGCTGGTGGTGAACCTGCGGGCCGAGACGGACCCGGCGCGCCTCGAGGCGGTGCTGCGCGAGACCCTGGCCGCCCTCGACGGCGTCGAGGCGCGGGTCGAGCACCTGGAGCAGTTGCGGCCGGGTCGGCCGGTTCCCACGCACAGGATGGCGTGACGGCGCGATGAAGATCCTGTACTGCAACTGCACGTACGCCAAGGTCGTGCCGGCCGACGTCAAGAAGGACGTGCTGCGCCGCCTCTGCGACTCGGGCCAGGCCTTCGACGCGGTGGCCGACCTCTGCGACATGTCGGCGCGCAAGGACGCGGCGTTGCGCAAGATCGCCGAGGGCGGGGACACGAAGATCGCGGCCTGCTATCCGCGGGCCGTGAAGTGGCTGTTCCACGCGGCGGGCACGCCGCTGCCGAGCGAGGGGGTCGACGTGCTGAACATGCGCGAGGACTCGGCCGAGGATATCGCGAAGGAGCTGCTCGCATGAGCCGCACCGACCACGCCACAGGGGGTCTGTCCGCATGAGCCGCATCGAGGGACGCAACCTGCGGGTGGTGCTGTACGAGGGCCCGGGCAGCCGGGCCCTCGACGGCGAGGAGCGCTTCGAGGCCCTGTCGACCCTGCTCGACAACGGCTTCGAGGTCACCCGCCCCATGGCCGGACAGGACGTGGCCCCGGCCGACGGCGCCCCGATGCTGGTGCTGGGCCGGCTCGACGAGGCGCCGGCCGCGGACCCCGAGCAGGAGGTGCACTTCCGCGACCTCGGCGAGGTCGACGCGCTGGAGGCGGCCCGCGAGGTGCGGGAGGCGGCCGGCGCACGCAAGCTCGAAGCGTGGAAGCCGTGGTTCCCGGTGATCGACTTCGACCGCTGCACCAACTGCATGCAGTGCCTGACGTTCTGCCTCTTCGACGTGTACGGCGTCGACGAGAAGAAGCAGATCACGGTGCAGAACCAGGACAACTGCAAGACCGACTGCCCCGCCTGCTCGCGCGTCTGCCCCGAGGTCGCGATCCTGTTCCCGAAGTACGGCAAGGGGCCCATCAACGGCGACGTCGTCCGAGAGCAGGACGTGCAGCGCGAGGCGATGAAGGTGGACATCTCCACCCTTCTCGGCGGAGACCTCTACGGGTCGCTCCGCACGCGGCAGCGCGAGGCGCGGAAGCGGTTCTCGACCGAGCGCGACGAGTCGAAGGCCCTGCTCGAGCGCAAGCGCTGCCTCGGCAAGCTCAAGAAGGACCTCGACATCCCCGACGAGGTGCTGATGACCCTGCCCTCGGCCGAGGACATCGAGGAGAGGGCGGCGCGGGCCAAGGCCAAGATGGAGAAGCGGCTCGCGCGCTCGCAGACGGTGCAGGACGCCCGGCCGGCGCCGACCGAGCGGGACTGGGGCATCTGATCGCGGGCAGCGCGGGAGCCCGCGGCGTACGACGGTGTGGACGCCTGGAGGATTGGTCGGGCGGGCAGCGGCGTCGCCGAGCGGCGGTGCCGTCCCGGCCGAAACCGGCGGGAAGGGAAGTCGAACCATCATGTTGAGAGCGGCGGCCGGCCTCGGCTATCGCACGGTGCGCTCGACCGACGCGCGCGTGCTGCGGAAGTTCGCCTGGAACTTCGGCTACAAGGGCGTCCGCTCGGTCCAGAAGTTCAAGAAGCGCCTGAAGGCCGGGGTGTCGTTCCCCCCGTTCCTCTACATCTCCATCACCAACGCCTGCAACCTGCGCTGCCAGGGCTGCTGGGTCGACGTCGACAAGCCGCAGCACGTGATCAGCTACGACGACCTGAACCGGCTCATCGACAGCGCCAAGGCGCACGGCAACAGCTTCTTCGGCATCCTCGGGGGCGAACCGTTCATGCACCCCGACCTCCTGCGGGTCCTCGAGGCGCACCCCGACTGCTACTTCCAGATCTTCACCAACGGCCACCCCATCACCGACGCGACGGCGGAGCGGCTGCGCAAGGCGGGCAACGCGACCCCGCTCATCAGCGTCGAGGGCACCGAGTCGATCAGCGACGAGCGGCGCGGCCGCGAGGGGGTGCTGAACCGCACCCTCGAGGGCATCCGGGCCAGCGTGCGCCACGGGCTGCTCACCGGCGTCGCCACCAGCGTCTGCCAGACCAACATCGACGACCTCGTGCGCGAGGCGTGGATCGACGAGCTGATCGGCATGGGGGTGCACTACTGCTGGTTCCACACCTACCGGGTGGTGGGGCCGGTGCCCAACCCGCAGCTCGCGCTGACCCCCGAGCAGGTGCTGTCGGTGCGGCGCTTCGTGATGGACATGCGCAACCGCAAGCCCATCGGCCTCATCGACGCCTACTGGGACGACAAGGGGCAGGCGCTGTGCCCGGCCGCCACCGGCATCAGCCACCACATCGGCCCCTTCGGCGACGTCGAGCCGTGCCCCATCATCCAGTTCGCGAACGAGAAGATCCAGGACAACGACGGCGACATCTACAAGACGATGACGGAGTCGCCGCTCCTCGCCGACTTCCGGCGGACCGCGGCCGACGCGACGCGGGGCTGCATCGTGCTCGAGCGCCCCGACCTCCTGCGGGAGATCGTCGAGCGCCACGGCGCCGACGACACGACGATACGCCGGACCGCGGGTCCCGAGCTCGAGGCCCTGCGGTCGCGGCCGAGCCAGCACAACCCGGGGAACGAGATTCCCGAGGAGAACTGGGTGTACCGCTTCGCCAAGAAGCACTGGTTCTTCGGATTCGGTGCTTATACATAGAGGATCAGCGAGATCCATGGCCACCGACACTTCGAACTACGCCGAGCCCCAGGTCATCCCCCTGCTGCAGCTCCCGGTGCAGGTGCCCCGGCAGACCTACCGGCAGGCGCAGTCGAACATCCCGGACGACAAGGCGGTGCGGATCCGCCTGAAGCAGATCACCGAGGAGCGCGTCAAGCGGACGGGCGCGGTTCCCCCCCTCACGCTCGACGAGCTGACCGAGCACACCGCCGCCGTGCTCGCCGAGGCCGGCCTCGACCCGATCTACGGCGACTACACCTCGATTCTCGTCAGCAACGCGGCCTGGCGGGACTCGCTGGCCCGGATTCCCTACGAGCGCCGGCTCCTCCTGATCCCGAAGTGCCTGCGGGTCGAGGAGAAGTGCCCCGCCCCGTTCGACGAGTTCGGCCTGCTCTGCAAGGAGTGCGGGCTCTGCTCGATCCAGGACCTGACGGTCGAGGCGGAGCGGCTCGGCTACGCGGTGCTCGTGGCCGAGGGCTCGGCCATCGTCCGCTCGATGATCGAGACCGGCAAGATCGAGGCGATCGTCGGGGTGAGCTGCATCAACGTGCTCGAGAAGTGCTTCCCGCACATGGAGGCGGCGGCCATCCCCGGCGTGGCCATCCCCCTGCTGCAGGACGACTGCGTCAACACCACCGTGGACCTCGACTGGGTCTGGGACCTGATTCACCTGACGAGCGACGACAAGACCTACCGGCTCGACCTCGACGCGCTGAAGACGAGGGTGCGGGGCTGGTTCGCCGCCGGCGAGCTCGACGACATCATGGGCCCGGTGGACGCCGACGACGTCACCGCGCGCATCGCCCGCGACTACCTCGAGAAGGGCGGCAAGCGCTGGCGGCCGTACCTCGCGGCGTGCGCCTACATGGCCCTCGAGACCGACCGCCGCGACACCGAGCCCGAGCTGACGGCGGCGGTCCGGAAGGCGGCCGTCGCCATCGAGTGCTTCCACAAGGCCTCGCTCATCCACGACGACATCGAGGACGGCGACGAGCGGCGCTACGACAGCCCCGCCCTGCACGCCGAGGTCGGCGTGCCGGTGGCCCTCAACGCGGGTGACTTCCTGGTGGGCGAGGGGTACCGGCTGCTCGCCGAGGCGGGCCACCCCGAGGCCGTCGCGATCGCGGCCGCGGGCCACGTGACCCTGAGCCGCGGCCAGGGCCGGGAGCTGCTGTGGGCGCGCGACCCGCAGCCGCTGGCGTCGCTGCAGGTGCTCGACATCTTCCGCGAGAAGACGGCGGCGGCGTTCGAGGTCGCGCTGCGCATCGGGGCCGTGCTCGGCGGGGCCGACGCGGCGACGCACGACGTGCTGCGCCAGTACAGCGAGTCGCTGGGCATCGCCTACCAGATCAAGGACGACATCGACGACTTCAAGGGCGAGGCCGACTCGAACGACCTCGACCAGGTGCGCCTGTCGCTCATCCTCACGATCGCCCACAAGCGCGCCGAGGGCGGCGACCGCGATCGCGTCGCCGCGGCCATCCGCGCGGGCGCAGCCGACGGGTCGGACGAGCTGCGCCGCATCGCCGAGCGGTACGGCGTGCTCGACAAGGCCGAGGACCTGCTGGCCGCCTACCGGGAAGACGCGGTCCGCTCGCTGCGCTTCCTGGCGAGCCCGACCCTCAAGGGACTGATGCGCCGCATCGTCGGCAAGATCTTCGGCGAAGCGTTGATCGAGGGCTACTGCAGTGAGTTTGAGACTCGAAATGCTGCAAGTCGCGCGGCTGGCGCCGAAGCTGCTGCAGGAAGCCTCTGACCCCGTCGCCGGGTTCCTCCACTCACAGTTCAACGACGACGGCGGCGCCGCCGACCGCGCGGGGCAGAGCGACCTCTACTACACGGTCTTCGCGCTGGAGGGCCTCATCGCGCTGCAACGCGATCTGCCACCCGGCGTGCGCGGCTTCCTCGAGTCGTTCGGAGACGGCGACGACCTCGACCTCGTGCACCTGTGCTGCCTCGCCCGGTGCTGGGCGGCGGTGAAGCAGCCGGGCCCCGACCTCGCCCCCCGCATCCGCGCGGCATGGGACCGCGGCAGCGTGTACCACAGCTTCCTGGCGTGGGGCGCCCTGGAGGACCTGGGGCTGCGGCCCGAGCCGTTCCCCATGCCGGGGCCGGGAGACGCGGGGGTCCGGACCACGCCGACGACGGCGGCGGCGGTGACCCTGCTCCGCCGGATGGGCGTCCCGGCGCCCCCGGAGGCGACCCGGTGGCTGCTGGCGCGGGCCCACCCCGAGGGCGGGTTCCTCGCCACCGAGGCGGCGCCCATGCCCGACCTGCTGTCCACCGCCACCGCCCTGCACGCCCTCGCGGGCGAGCACGTCCCCTTCGCGCACCTGAAGGAGAAGACCCTCGACTTCCTCGACACGCTGTGGACCGGCCGGGCGTTCTGCGGCACCTGGGCCGACGATGAGCCCGACGCCGAGTACACGTGGTACGCGCTCCTCGCCATGGGCCACCTCAGCCTTGCGTGAGCCGTGCGTGGACCCGGCGGGGCGCTCCGCGGCCCCCGGACCGACGATGAACCCGACGCCGAGCACACCCGGTACGCGTTCCTCCCCATGGGCCGCCTCGGCCCTGCGTGGGCCGTGGACCCCGCGGGACGTTCCGCGATGCCCGGACCGACGATGAACCCGACGCCCCCGCTACGCGTTTCCTCCCCATGGGCCGCCTCGGCGCTGCGTTAGCCGTGGACCCCGCGGGACGTTCCGCAACGCCTGAACCGACGATGAACCCGACGCCGAGCACACCTGGTACGCGTTCCTCCCCCTGGGCCGCCTCGTCCCTGCGCGAGCGGCTGCTCGCCGCGCGCACGCCGGCCGGCCACTGGGAGGGCGAGCTGTCGTCGAGCCCCCTCTCGACCGCCACCGCGGTCACCGCCCTGACCCTCGCGAGCGGGCACGAGGGACTCGTGCGCGGCGGGCTCCGCTGGCTGGCCGCCCACCAGAATCCGGACGGCGGCTTCGGCGACGCCGACGGCTGCCCCAGCAACATCAGCACCACCACCCTGGCGTGGGCGACCCTCGGGCAGCACCGCGCGGTGGGGCGGGAGCGCGCGGAAGCCTGGCTCACGCGGCGCGTCGGCCCCCTGACCGCCGAGTCGCTGGCCGCCGCCATCACCCACGTGTACGGCGACGACCGCACCTTCGCCGTCCCCATCCTCACCCACTGCGCGCTGGCCGGGCGCTTCGGCTGGGCGCACGTGCCCGTGCTGCCGTTCGAGCTGGCCGCCCTGCCCCACGCCTGGTTCAAGTGGGTCGGCCTGCCGGTGGTGAGCTACGCGCTGCCCGCCCTGATCGCGATCGGGCAGGCGCAGCACCACCACCACCCGACTGCGAGCCGGACCGGCCGCGCGGTGCGCGACGCGGTCCGCGCGCGCACCCTGCGCATTCTCGAGTCGATCCAGCCCGCGTCGGGCGGGTTCCTCGAGGCCGCCCCCCTGACGAGCTTCGTCACCATGGCCCTCGCCGGGAGCGGGCTCGCCGGCCACCCCGTGGCCCGGCAGGGCGTCGCGTTCCTCGTCGACTCCGTCCGCCCCGACGGAAGCTGGCCCATCGACACCAACCTCGCCACCTGGCTGACCACGCTGTCGATCAACGCCCTCGGGGGGGCCGCGTTCACGCCGGAGGAACGGCGCTACCTGCGGCGCTGGCTGCTCGACCAGCAGTACCGCGTCGTGCATCCCTACACGCAGTCAGCGCCCGGGGGCTGGGCGTGGACCGACCTGTCGGGCGGTGTGCCCGACGGCGACGACACCCCCGGCGCCCTCCTCGCGCTGGCCGAGCTGGCAGCGGCGGACGATGGCGCGCGGCGTCGTGCGGAGACCGGTGAGAGCGTCGGCGGAGAAACGGCGCCGGCATCGCAGGGCGCGACTGCGGCCTCCGCGGAACCTGGAAGACCCGGGACCGAGCGCAGGGCGACGAGCAGCACTGCCCACGCGGTACACGGCGCGGGTCGAATGCGGCGGCACTCCCGCCACGGGCTCCCGGCCCATGATGCCGAGCTCCTGGCGGCGGCCACGGCCGGGGTCGGCTGGCTGATCGACCTGCAGAACGACGACGGCGGCGTCCCGACATTCTGCCGGGGCTGGGGCCGGCTGCCGTTCGACCAGAGCAGCCCCGACCTGACCGCCCACGCCCTTCGAGCCTGGCGTGCCTGGCGCGGCGTGGACCCGCGCGTCGACCGGGCGATGGAACGGGCGGTCGCATACCTGGTGCGCCACCAGCGCCCCGACGGGTCGTGGATTCCCCTGTGGTTCGGCAACCCGTGGACCCCGGACCTGACGAATCCCGTCTACGGCACGGCGCGGGTCCTGGAGTGCCGGGACCTCCTGCCGGCGCCGGCCAGGAGGCGCGGCGAGGCGTTCCTCCGGTCGATGCAGCACGAGGACGGGAGCTTCGGCACCATCGAGGAAACCGCTCTCGCCGTCGCCGCCACCGGCGACCCCCGCGGCCGGCAGTGGCTGCTCACCCGGGACGCGTTCGGGCCGGCGCCCATCGGCCTCTACTTCGCCAAGCTGTGGTACTTCGAGAAGCTCTACCCGCTGATCTTCACGGTGGCGGCGCTATAGGCGCGGCGAGGGAGGCTGCCGTTCTCGGATTCCGATCGAGGCCCGCCGCGACCCTGCTTCACGGCTGCCGCCATGAGCTCGACGGCGGGTTGCGTGGCGGCCACGTGGGGTGCTCTCTTCCCTCGCCCCGATGGTCGCGAGAATCATCATGGCGCGTCTCGACGCCGCCGGGCGCGGCGGCCGCCGCCGGGCGCGGGCCGCCGCACCCTCCGACTCGGCGAGCGCCGAAGCGAACGGCACGGCGGTCGACGTCACTGCCCGCCCGCTTCCCGCTCCTCGAGGCGCGCGCCGCCGAGGATGCCCGGCATCGAGTAGTTCCCCTCGTGGCAGGCGTACTCGAAGATCGGGTCCACGGTCGACTCGTGGAGCAGCTCGACCGTCCACGGCCGCGTCCACGTGTCGGCGTCGTTCAGCGTGATCTCGTGGCGCAGCATGTCGGGGGCGATCCGCGTATAGCGCTCGACGAGGTGGAGGTTCTCGGTCGCGCCGCTGAAGCGCGCCTGCGGCGAGTAGTTCGTCGTCTCGACGACGAGGGTGTCCCCTTCCCAGCGGCCGCGGGAGTCGCCGGCCCACTGCCGGATGCCGTCGTCGACGTGCGGCCGGTCGTCGAGCGGGATCACCCGGCTGAAGTGGCCCATCTCCTGGAAGATCGCCACGTGGGTGGGCGTCTGCAGGAGCTGGAAGTAGCTGTTGTAGCCCGCCCCCATGCGCGGCGCCTCGAAGTGCAGGCAGCGGTCGCCGAGGGTGCGGTCCTCGGGGCCGTCGGACGGATGCTCGGCCGCGTAGGCCCGCCGCTCGGCCGCCCGCGCGGCGGCGGCCTCGGTCAGGGCGGGGATGCGCCCGTCGGGCGGATCGACGATGAGCGAGGTGCGGTTGTCGAGGTGACGCTCGACCAGCCAGAACGCGTTGTAGTTGCCGGTGATGACGTCGAAGTCCTGGAACTCCGCGTTCCCGAGCGCCTGCTGGATGAGCCGGTCACCGAGGAGGTCGCCCGCCTGCTCGGCGTCGCGGAACTCCGCGATCGTCTGCGTCAGCTCGGCCAGCTCCTCGTCGGTCAGCGTCGCCCTGTCCGCGAGCTGCTCGGGGCGCTGGAGCGGCGTCGCGCTGTTGTTCGTCCAGATGCCCGACAGGTCGGGCTGCCCGAACGCGTTCCGGGGCGCCGTGTACTCGTCCTGCGCGAACGCCGCGACCGGCGCCACCGCGATTACCGCGGCCATCGCCGCCCATGCCGTGAAACCTCGGCCTCTCATGGGAACCCTCCCTCCGCCTGCGAAGCACCGTCCGGCCACACGCCGCCAGCTTCGCTGCGACCATGAGCTATTCTACTGGACCGGGTCGCTCCGAAGACCTCGGACGGAACGCTCATGGCCTGGACTGAGCCGGATTACTCGCGAAGCCAAGTGAACGACGCGGGCGTGGCCCTCGTCGATTCGTCCGCCTCACCGCGGGACCAGTCCCGAGCCCGCACGATCGTCAACAACTGGCGCGCCTCGCACAGCTTTCCGCTGAACGCCCTGCAGATGAACCTGCGCAACACCGTCGCCGGGTTCGGCGAGGCGGCCCTGGTGGCCCAGCGGCTCAAACGCCTGTCTTCAATCGAGGCGAAGCTCCGGCGTTCCCACCACATGCAGCTCGCCCGGATGCACGACATCGGGGGCTGCCGTGCCGTTCTCCCCTTCGCCGACGACGTTCTCGACGTGGTCCGCAAGTACGACAAGAGCCGCGCGCTGCACGAGCCCCTGCGGCGCTACGACTACCTCACGTCCCCGCGAGACAGCGGCTACCGCGGCGTCCATCTCGTCTACGGCTACCGGACCAGGAGCGAGGCGCATGCCGTGTACCGCGGGATGCGGATCGAGATTCAGCTCCGCTCGCGGCTGCAGCATGCCTGGGCCACCGCCGTCGAGACGGTCGGGACCTTCTCGGGCCAGGCGCTCAAGTCGAGCGAGGGACACGAGGCGTGGCTGCGCTTCTTCTCGTTGATGTCGACCGAGCTCGCCTGCACCGAGGGGCTCCCACCCGTGCCCGGCACACCCGCCGACCGCAGCGCGCTGCGCCGCGAGCTCGCACAGTTGGCGGCGGAGCTCGACGCCGTCGCCCGTCTCGAGGCGTACGGCCGCACCCTGAGAATCCTCGAAGGCGACGTCCGAAACGGCCGCGCCGCCTACTTCCACATCTACCTGGACCTCACCGGCGAGAACGTCCGCTGGAACGAGTACTCCGCGGACGAGCGCGAGGAAGCCATTCGCGCCTACGAGGAGGTCGAGACCGCCATCCGCCGCTTCCCCGGCGCCGAGACGGTGCTCGTACAGGTCGGCTCCGTCGAAGCGTTGCGCCGCGCCTACCCGAACTACTTCGCCGACACGACCGTGTTCGTCGCGGAAGTCAAGAAGGCGATCGAGGGAAACGTGCGTCCCTGAGCCGCGCCGCCCCTCGCCCTTGGTGCCGCTCACGCCTCGCCGGCCGGCGAGGTCCACCGAGACGGTCGCGGGGCATCGGGCCGACCCCGGAATGCTCGGTGCGGGAAACCGGCGCGCGTGTGGCATGATGAGCTCGGGTCGAGGGCTGGAGGTATCCCATTCATGGCTGAGCCCCGCGTGGCGTCCAGGTCCGGCGACGAGCGGCAGCGAGCCGCCATGCGGCAACCGGCACTGCAGCACGGAGACCGGCTCGGGCGCGAAGAGTTCGAGCGCCTGTACGCGCTGCGGCCGGACCTGAAGAAGGCGCAGCTCATCGAGGGAGTCGTCTACATGCCGTCGCCGGTCAGCGTGGCCCACTCGGAACCGCACGCGATGATTCTGGGCATCCTCCTCGTGTACAGCGCATTCACGCCCGGCGTCCGCTGCTACGACAACGCCACCGTACGTCTCGACCTCGACAACGAGCCGCAACCCGACGTGCTGCTGCGCATCGACCCGGAACACGGCGGCCAGTCGCGGGTGAGCGAAGACGGCTACATCGAGGGTCCGCCGGAGCTCGTCGTCGAGGTCGCGGCCACCAGCTCGTCGGTCGACCTGCACGACAAGCTGCGCGCCTATCGCCGCAACGGCGTCCGCGAGTACGCGGTCTGGCGAACCCAGGAACGGCGCGTCGACTGGTTCGAGCTGACCGGCGGCGAGTATCGTCTCCTGCCACCCGATGACGAGGGCGCGGTCGAGAGCCGGCGGTTCCCTGGTCTCCGCATCGCCGTCCCCGCCCTGCTCGCGGGGAACCTCGCCGCCGCGCTGGACGCGGTGAACCGGAGCATCGACTCACCCGAGCACCGCCGGTTCGCCGCCCGGCTCGCCACCTGGACGTAGCGGCGGGCCACTGGGCCCTCGAACACCTTCAGTGCTGAGCGTGCCGCCCCTCCTGCCTGCTGCGTGTCATCGTGACCGCGCCCACCCGCTTGACCCTGATCAGGCACGCGGCAAAGGCCAGGGTGGCCAGGATGTCGTCGGGCTCCAGGTCGTCGTAGTCCGACACGATCTCCTCGCCGCTCATCCCGGTGCTCAGCAGCGTCAGAATCACGTCGACGGGATACCGTAGTCCACGAACGCACGGCTTGCCGTGGCAGACTTCCGGGTCGATGGTGACTCGCTCCAAGAGTCTCGAGGAATCATCCCCGTGTTCTTGAATCCGCCGCCTCATCGTCTCTCCCACAATGAACCGCCGCGTCCAGACCCCGATGCACTCCGGGCGGCCGCCCGCAACCGGCCACACGCTCCACGCTTCGAACTCCGTATCGCTCAGTGAACTTGCCCCAAGGGACATGACCTGACCCACGTCTCTCAATGGTGTAGAGTAGCCCACGCTGAAGATCAACAAGAGAGTCCGCTAGTGTCCAGTCCATGACTATGCATCACGATTAGCTTCCACTCGTGCCGATAATCACCGGTGACCCGCTGAGACATGGTGGCCAGGACGAGCGGCGCAGGTCACCATCTGCGGGATCAACCTGTGTCAGCGCATGATCCGGCTTTGCGAGACGGCACAACAGTCCCGAAGTTCAGGAACGAACGGCGCAATGCCCGGGTCGCACCCTCAAGCCAAGGAGACTTGCACATGCCTGCCAACTGGAAGGCGATCATCCAGGAATGCCGCCACTTCGTGCCCATCATCGAGGGAACCCATCATCTCGGGGCCGGTCTGCTCGTCTCTTCCGACGGTCTGATCGTCACGAATGCTCACGTCGTCGAGGACACGGAGGCCCTCCTGGTTGACCTTCACGACGGCACCCGCGCCAAGGGCGCCATGATTCACCGTCACGAACGCGACGCGGACCTCGCGATCGTGAGAGCCGCCGTTCACACGAAGAAGTTCTTCCCGCTGCCCGACCGCCTCGCACAGGGATACGACGATGGGGACGAGGTATTGGCCATCGGACATCCGCGAGGACTCCAGTTCACCTCGACGACGGGGATCGTCAGCCAGCGACGGCGCGACGTGCCCAAGCGCCCTGTATTCGGTTACCGGGTCAGGGATCGGCTTTTCCCCGTGGAAAGTGGGAGTGAATGGGCCGGTTGGTCGGAAAGTTACGGCTCAGCGGGGTCGCGCCGCCGCACGGATTCTGGCAGGTCGACCGTGGTGCATGGAACAGA
>JAJEEA010000291.1 GCA_022821235.1 Vicinamibacteria bacterium | reverse complement strand
GTTCCGCGCCCTCTCGGCTGGCTCCTCGCCGCCGACCCGGCGCGGCCGAGACCGGGGCACCGTCCATTCGACCCGTCAGGGAGGCACCCATGGCCACCGCAACCGTCCATCGCCACCTCTTCACCGTGGACGACTTCGCGCGCATGGGCCAGGCGGGGATCTTCACCCCGAACGACCGCGTGGAGCTCATCGACGGAGAGGTCCGCACCATGAACCCCGTCGGGCCCCCGCACGCCTGGATCGTGAACCGCCTCGTGCGGTCGCTGATCACCCGCCTGGGCGACACCGCGTACGTGAGCAGCCAGAACCCGATTCGCCTGGGGCGCCACACGGAGCCGCAACCCGACGTGGCGGTGGCGCGGCAGCGCGGAAGCGCCTATCTGGAACGGCACCCGGAAGCCGGCGACGTGCTCCTCGTCATCGAGGTGGCCGACTCGTCCCTGCTCTACGACCGCCTCGAGAAGGCGCCGCGGTACGCCCGCGCCGGCATCCCCGAGATGTGGATCGTGGACATCGGGGCAAAGACGGTCACCGTGTACACCGGCCCCGGCCCCGATGGCTACAGCCGGGAGCGGGTCGTGTCGGGAGGAGAAACGGTGACGTCGACCGCGGTCGCCGGACTGCGGCTGCCGGTAGACGAGATGTTCGGGTGAATCGTCGGCACGACGGCAATGCAACAGCCGTCGAAAGATAACGTGCAAACGCGTCACTCGACGGACGCTCTCGACCGCTCTCGGCCGGGCGGTCCCGTCATGGCGTTGCAGCAGCCGTCGAAAGATAACGCGCAAACGCGTCACTCGACGGACGCTCTCGACCGCTCTCGGCCGGGCGATCCCGTCATGGCGTTAGCGAGGCGGCGCACCTGCCGAGGCTCGGGGTCGTCCGGATGCCACCCGGCCGTCAGAACGTCGACGGGCGCGCGATTCCCCAGTGCCCTGCGCGGCCGGGCGAACCAGCGCTGAATGCCGGCATCGCTGTAGGCGCCCGCGAGGTCGCCGACCATCAGCGCCAGCGCGCGCGAACGAACCGTCACGTCGTGCGGCGTCCTCGTGGCGCCGGAGACATACCGGCGGAGGCTGACGGTGGAGACGCTCAGCAAACGCGCGAGCAGATCGACGCCGAGCCCGCGCTCAAGCGCCGGCCATTCCGATGCCGGGACCGGGGACGCGCACAGCGCCTCGTTGACGTGTCCGAACATCGCGTGGAAGGAGGTCCACCGAGAAGGCTCGGCGGACCTCCTGACGACTGCTGCAACCGGGCCTCACATCCCCGAGACGCGGCCGGCGATGCGGTAGCAGTGGAAGATGATGTGCCACCCCAGCACCACCGCCGCGAGCCACGCCACCCAGTAGTAGTCGCCGGGAATCCCCAGGTTGCCGCCGAAGAACGGGGTCGCGTGCTCGTTGGCCATCGCCCAAAGCAGCGGCAGCGACATGTAGGTGTTGTGCTTCGAGCGCAGCCCGGCCAGCGCCGGGTCGGCGGGTTCCGGGGCCTTGCCGGCCTTCACCGCGGCGATGATGCGCTGCTGCGCCGGCCAGATGCGGAACCAAACGTTGAAGGCCATCATCGTCCCGAACATCGCGCCGGTGTGGATGAGGACCGAGCGGGGCGGGAACCCGCCGACCTCGACGAACAGGAAGACGACGACCGCGAGCAGCACGAACGAGACGATGGTGGCGGCCCGCACGTTCGACTTGAGCCCGCTCTTCCACAGCGCGTCGTAGCCAAAGACGGCGAGGAAGGTCACCGCGATCATCGAGATCGCGCCCGCCCCCCAGCTCGCGTCGACCTCGATCGCGAGACGGCCGTGGTAGAAGATGAGCAGGAGCAGGAGGACCCCGGTGATCCAGGTCCAGGCCGCGCCCCAGCGGAACCAGTAGAGCGCCCGGGGCATCAGCTCGGGCACGACCTTCTGCTTCGTGGGCCCGTCGAGCTTCGCGGCCAACGGGGCGTTCACGAAGTTGAAGAAGTAGAGGTGCCCTATCCAGATGATCCCCGCGAAGACGTGGAGCCACCGGAAGAGGAACTGCAGACTGTCCATCATGGTCGTTTCCCCCCTTCGTTGCGGAGCCGGAGACTTCCCCGATTCAGTTGCAGACTTCCCGAACTTCCCCGATTGTATGCCCTCCCGGCCGCGCCGCGCCTACTCGATCGCCTCGTACACCAGGGTCTGGAACTCGCGCTCGAGGTCGTAGGCGGCGAACGGCATGAACTGCGTCCACACCATGCCGACGAGGTCGGCCTCGGGGTCGATCCAGAAGAACGTGTTGGCGGCGCCGGCCCAGCGGAAGACGCCGTCGTGGTCGGGCTCGGGCGAGGCATCGGCATCGACCATGACCGCGAACCCGAGGCCGAAGCCGTAGCCGGGGCTGAGGAACGCCCCCAGCTCGATCGGGACCATCGCGTCGGGGAGGCGGTTCGACCGCATCTTCTCGACCGTCTCGGGCGCGAGGATGCGGACGCCGTCGAGGCTGCCGCCCTCGAGCAGCATCTGGGCGAACCGGATGTAGTCGGACGCGGTCGAGGTGAGGCCGCCGCCGCCCGAGGGGAACGCCGGAGGGCGCGTGTACCGGCCGTCCACCGGGGAGTCGGCGACGACGAGGTTCCCGCCCAGACTGGCGTAGTTGGCCATGAAGCGGCCGCGCTTCTCCTCGGGCACCCAGAACGCGGTGTCGTCCATGCCGAGGGGGTCGAGGATGCGTTCCTCGACGAACGCGTCGAACGCCTGCCCCGAGGCGACCTCGACGACGCGGCCGAGGATGTCGGTCGACACGCTGTAGTTCCAGCGCGTCCCCGGGCTCGCGATGAGCGGGAGCTCGGCCACGCGGCGGCCGAAGTCCTCCAGGTCCTCGGCGAGGGTGAGGGGGTTGGCCTGGTTGTAGAGGCGGTCGACGGCGGAGTCGCCGAAGAACCCGTAGGTGAGCCCCGAGGTGTGGGTCAGCAGATGCTCGACGGTCATGGGGCCGTCGGCCGCGACGCGCTCGCCGCCGGCGCCCAGGACCTTCACGTCGGCGAACTCGGGCACGAACTTCGAGGCGGGGTCGTCCAGCGCGACCTTGCCCTCCTCGACGAGCATCATCACCGCGACGCTCGTCACCGGCTTGGTCATCGAGTAGATGCGGAAGATGTCGTCCCGCTCCACCGGGTCGCCGGTCGCGGTGTCGCGCGTCCCCGTCGCCTCCCAGTGGACGACCTGCCCCCGGCGCGCCACCATCGTCATCACCGCGGCGAGCCGGCCGTCGTCGACGTAGGCCTGCATGGCCGGCCCGATGCGGGCCAGGCCGTCCGCGGACATGCCGACCGCGCCCGGGGCCGCGACGGGGAGCCCGGCGTCCTCCGACGCGGACGACTGCGCGAGCGCCGCCGGCGCGAACGCCGCCAGCGCGCACACCACGGTCGCGACGAGCCCCACGAGCCCGACCGCGTTCCCTGCACATTGACGAATCATGAGCGTCTCCTCCACATGCTTCCCTGAAACCGACCTCCGCGGAACCGGACTCCGCCGTTCCCCGGACCTGACATGCCTCATCCCGTGGGCGCTGGCGCAAGGACAGTGACGGAAGTCACCCTTGCCACGTACCCCAACGCAGAAACCGGCTGCATCCGGGCTGCAGTCGGCAACCCATGTCGATCACTGTCCCAACCCCGCCCGCGCCGCGCGCCACACGAGACATGACGGCGGGCGTGCTGTCCGGCGCTGCGCCGCGTCCCAACTCCAGGCACGGCCGCGCGCTCCACAACTGGCGCACGGCCCGGATGGCTCTCCCCGGGTCGTCGCGCAACGGCGAGTCGCGGCGGCCGGCGGGGCAAGACTAACGCACCCCGAGCAGGATCTCCGTCGTCAACTGGTCGAGCCGCTCGTAGGCCAGCTCCCGTCTCCCCAGCGCCGCCCGGTCGAACCGGTGGCCCCGGAGGGCCGCGGCGGCGTCCGGGCTGAACGCCCCGACCCCCGGCGCGGCCTGCGTGGCCTCGGTGAGCCCGGCGAGGAGGGCGCGGACGTCGGGATCGGCGTTCCACCGCGCCGCCTTCTCCTTCAGGATGAGGTAGGTGCGCATGCAGCCGCGCGCGAAGTCCTTGACGCCCTCCAGGCCCTCGGTGCGGTAGGCGTGGGCGTCGAAGTGGCGCGGGCCGGCGTAGCCGACGTCCTCGAGGAACTTCACCAGCCAGAACGCCGCCTTGGGGTTGGCGGCGCCGAAGCGGAAGTCCTGGTCGTAGCGGCCGATGACCTGATCGTTGAGGTCGATGTGGAAGAGCTTGCCCGCCTCCCACGCCTGGGCCACCGCGTGGGTCATGTTCAGGCCCGCCATGTGCTCGTGGGCGACCTCGGGGTTCACCCCCACCAGCTCCGGGTGGTCGAGGGTCGGGATGAACCCGAGATAGGCGCCGGTGGTGGCGAAGTAGATGTCGCTGCGCGGCTCGTTCGGCTTCGCCTCGAGCGCGAAGCGGTAGCCGTAGCCGTTGGCGATGGAGTACTCGCACAGAAAGTTGAGCGCCTCGCGGAACCGCTGGACGGCGGCGTCCGGCCGCCGGCAGCCGTCGGTCTCGGTCCCCTCGCGGCCGCCCCACATGACGAAGATCCTCGCCCCCAGCTCGGCCCCGAGGTCCAACGCCCCCATCGCCTTCTGGACCGAGAGGGCCCGCACCGCGGGGTCGTTGGCGGTGAACGCGCCGTCCTTGAAGGCGGGGTCGGTGAAGAGGTTGGTGGTGACCATGGGCACGACGAGGCCGTGGTCCCGGCACGCCTGCCGGAAGTCCCGCACGATGCGGTCGCGCTCGGCCGCGGACGCGTCCATGGGCACGAGGTCGTTGTCGTGCAGGTTCACCCCCCAAGCCCCCACCTCGCCGAGCAGGGCGACGAGCTCGACGGGGGTCAGCCGCGGCCGCACCGGCTCGCCGAAGGGGTCGCGTCCGGGGTTGCCGACCGTCCACAGGCCGAACGAGAACTTGTGCTCCGGGCGCGGAGCGTAGGCATCTTCAGACATGATCCGTCTCGCCGCCGTTACCGCCTCGGGTCCGAACGCGGCGGCCCGCGGTGAATTCCGCGCCGCCTCCTCGCCCGAGCGGGTCAGCGGATACGAGCGTCGCGACGGCACCGCCCCACCTCCGGAGGCATCGGCGCCACTCCTCCCCGAACCGGTCAGCAGATACAGGCCGCCTCGTCGCGGTCCATCTCGCCGGCGCCGCCGGCACGGCCCGGTACCCCTCCCGCGCGGCGGTGCGAAGCACGTCCGCCGCCGCTCCTCCCGAACCGGTCTGCCGGCGGGTCGCGGCACGGGCAACGACGCCCGACGCCACCGGTGGTCTCATGCGCCCGCCCGAGGGTGCAAGGCGCAGTAGAGGGTGCGGAAACGGGCGTACTGCTGCTCGAGGGCCTCCGTCGCACCCGGATCCGGCGCCACCGTCCCCGCCACCCGGACGGCGGCGGCGCACGCCTCGTCCACCGAGCCCCAGACCCCCGCCCCGACCCCCGCGAGCAGCGCCGCGCCGTAGGCGGCGCCCTCCTCCGCCGCCAGCACGTCGACGGGCTGGCCGTACGCGTCGGCCTGGATCTGACGCCACAGCGGCGACCGCGCCCCGCCCCCGCCGAGCCGGATGCGCGTCGCCGGCACCCCCATCTCGTCGAAGATGGTCAGGCTGTCGCGCAGGCTGAAGGCGACGCCCTCGAGCACCGCGCGGATCACGTGGGCCCGGCCATGCGCAGCGGACAGCCCCACGAGCGCCGCCCTGGCCTCCGGATCGAGATGCGGCGTCCGCTCGCCCATCAGGTACGGCGCCCACAGGACCCCGTCGGCGCCGGGCGGGGCCGCCGCCGCCTCGGCGCAGAGACGGTCGTAGGGATCGTCCGCTGCGTCGGGGCCGCCGTCGCCGGCGCCGATGGTGGCCCGCAGCCAGCGCAGCGACAGGCCCGCGCCCTGGGTCACCCCCATGACGTGCCAGCGGCCCGGCACCGCGTGGCAGAACGTGTGCACCCGCCCCCGGGGGTCGCGTGCCGGCCGGTCGGTGGCCGCGAACACCACGCCGGAGGTGCCGATGGTGGCGCTGACGGCGCCGGGGCTCACGATGCCCATGCCCACCGCGCCCGCCGCCTGGTCTCCCCCGCCCGCCACCACCGGGGTCCCCGCCGCGAGGCCGGTGGCCTCCGCGCCGGCGCGGACGAGGCGGCCGGTCAGCGCCGGCCCCTCGTGGACCGCGGGCAGACTCGCGGCGTCGATCCCCACCTGCCCGATCAGCGCCGACGACCACCGCCGCCCGGCCACGTCGAAGAGCAGGGTCCCCGAGGCGTCCGCCGCATCGGTGGCGCGCTCTCCCGTGAGCCGCCACCGCACGTAGTCCTTGGGCAGCAGGACCGTCCGCACCCGCTCCCAGTGCGCCGGCTCCTCGTCGCGCACCCACAGCAGCTTCGGCAGTGTGAACCCGGTGAGGGCGGGGTTGGCGACCAGCTCGATCAGGCGCGCCGCCCCGACCTCGTCGGTGAGCCGGCGGCACTGGGCGTCGGTCCGCTGGTCGCACCAGATGAGGGCCGGCCGCACCACCTCTCCCGCCGCGTCGAGCAGCACCGCGCCGTGCATCTGCCCCGACAGCCCGACGGCCCGGATGTCGCCGGGCGCCGCCGCCCCCGCCGCCAGGACCGCCCGGATGGCCGCCTGCGACGCGCGCCACCAGTCGCCGGGATGCTGCTCGGCCCAGCCGGTGCGGGGCGAGTCGAACGCCGCGTGCGCCTCGGTCGCCGTCGCGAAGACGGACCCGTCTTCGTCGACGATCACCGCCCGCGACCCGCCGGTCCCGACATCGAGCCCCAGCACCGCCATCGGCCCCATAGGATACCCCGGCGGCCGGCCCCGGCCCGCCCGCGTGGGGCCCGGCAGCCGGTCTCGCGGGCCAGGTGACATACCGGCGCAGCGAGGGCGCCCGTGGCCTGCAGGCGTCGCGCGACTGCCAGGGCGGCGGCGAGAGAGGACATCGGCCCATGGGACCACGCCACGACGCCGTCGGCCGGGACGCATCGCGGATGGAACGCGGCGGGCGCTGCGCTTCGGCTCCCGGCGCCCCAACGTCCTCTCCGGCGAGAATCGCGGTACCATGATGGGCACGGAACGACACCAATCGCGGAAAGGACGTGGACCGTGCGACAGGCAGATCCCTTCGTTATCCTCGCAGCAGCCGCCTTCGCAATCGTCGCAGCCCCGCCACCGGCCGCGGCGGAGACCGCGAAGGTCCTCTACCTCACGCAGTCGGCCGCGTTCGCGCATCCCGTCCTCCCGCACTCCGAAGCGGTCTTCACGCGCATCGCCGAGGAGTCGGGACGCATCGACCTGACCATCTCCCGCGACGCCTCGAACCTGACCGCGGACACCCTCGCCGACTACGACGCGGTGGTCTTCTTCACGACCGGCGAGCTGCCGATGGACGAGACGCAGAAGGCGGCCCTTCTCGCCTGGGTGCGCGGCGGCGGGGCGTTCGTCGGCGTGCACAGCGCCACCGACACCTTCTACGAGTGGCCGGGCTATCTCGCCCTCATCGGCGGCTACTTCGACGGCCATCCCTGGCACCAGGAGGTCACGGTGCGGGTGGAGGACGGGGAGCACCCCGCCACCCGGCACCTCGCCGAGTCGTTCCGCATCCACGACGAGATCTACCAGCACCGCGAGTGGTCTCGCGACAAGGTCGACGTGCTGCTGAGCCTCGACACCGGCTCGGTCGACATGAACGCCCGCAACATCCGGCGCGACGACGGCGACTTCGCCCTCGCGTGGACCCGGCAGGAAGGCGACGGCCGCGTCTTCTACACCGCGCTGGGCCACCGGCCCGAGGTGTGGGACGACCCGCGGTTCCAGACCCACCTGCTGCAGGGCATCGCGTGGGCCATCGGCGCACCCGCACCCGCCGCCGACGCCACCGCCGCCCAGACCGCGGCCGCGGCCGACGCGCCCGCCGCCGACAGCTCCGCCACCGCTCCGGCCATCGCCGACGAGGCCGCCGCCAACACCCTGACCGCCGAGGAGAAGGCCGACGGCTGGGAGCTGCTCTTCGACGGCGAGAGCCTCGCGGCGTGGCGCGGCTACCGGCGCGACGCCGTCCCCGACGGCTGGCAGGCGGTCGACGGCGCGATGGCCCGGGTGGGCCGCGGCGGCGACATCATCACCGTCGAGCAGTTCGCCGACTTCGACCTGCGCTTCGACTGGCGGGTGGAGGAAGGCGGCAACAGCGGCGTGATGTTCCGCGTCGCGGAGGGCGACGGCCCGGCGTGGCACACGGGACCCGAGTTCCAGATCTTGCACAACGCCGGCCACCGCGACGGGCAGGCCCCCATCACCTCGGCCGCGAGCAACTACGCCGTCCACCCGCCGGCCCGCGACGTCACCCGGCCCGTCGGCGAATGGAACAGCGCCCGCCTCGTCGTCCGCGGCGCCCGCGTCGAGCACTGGATGAACGGCGAGAAGCTGCTCGAGTACGAGCTCGGCAGCCCCGACTGGCAGGAACGCATGGTGGCCAGCAAGTTCGCGTCGATTCCCCGCTACGGGCGCGAGCCCCGCGGGCACATCGCCATCCAGGACCACGGCGACCCCGTCGCGTTCCGGAACGTCAAGATCCGCAGGCTCGACATGAACTGATCGGCGCCGGCCGTGACGAGCGCGAGCGCGCCCGGCAGCACCCGCGTCAGGATCCGCCGACTCGACATGAACTGATCGACGCCCCTGTCGCGCCCGCCAGCCGGGCGCCTCGGCCCGCCGCCCTTCGGGCGCGGTGCAACGCGGGGCTTGCCACCGGCTTCATGACCGCCCGCTGCCGCCGGGCGCCGATCGGCAACGGGTCATGGCTCGCGGCGCGGGCGAAGATCCGTATCGAGGACGCGCGCGCATGCCCGAGATCCGCCTGACCCTTCGCATCCCGGAGTGGATGTGCGGGAGGTCGCTCCCGACCGGCGCCGCCATCACGGCCGGGTTCGTCGCGCTCGATCTGCTGTTGTTCGCTCCCCTCTACCTGCTCGTCTCGCAGGAGCACGATTTCTCGCCCTTCTTCCCCCGGGAACACCCTCGCGGAGCGTACGACTGGGGATGGACGGGACTCGGGCGCAGCAGCTACGAGTACGTCATGCAGTTGTTCGTCCGACGCGGCAACATGGACATGTTCCGGGTCAGCGCGGACTGGGTCTTCATCGTCTCGTCGTTGGTTCTCGCCAGCCGATTCGCTGGCGGGTGGCGCGCGACCGCGGTGTCGCTGGCGTGGTTCGCGTACGTCGCACTGCTTGCGTTCATGGCGTACACCGGCTTCGTCCACGCGCTCTTCGACCGCCCCGGGACGGTGCTCGACGACGTTCTCATGCTGGAGAGCGCGTGGATCTTCGTGCGCGACACGTGGGGATTCACGGACGTCCTCCACGCCGCCGCATTCCTGGCCGTGGCCGCCGGCGTCGGACTGCTGGCGGCGCGGTACCTCGGGGCCGCCTGGCGCTGGGGGGCCGGACTCGACCGGCGGTCCGCGGCCGCCGGATGGGTTGCCGTGAACGCCTACTGCGTGCTGTCGCTGTCGTGGTTCGGCCCGTGGCGGGACGACCCCGTCGTTCAGCTCCAGGCAAAGCACGCGTACTCCAACTGGCAGCGGTCGCAGGACGTGCTGGCCACGGTCGAGGCGCTGGACGGCTCCGCCCTCCGGGAGGCGGCCGCCCTGGCCGGGACGACGCCCGTGCGCCGTCCCGACATCTTTCTCTTCGGCGTCGAGTCGTACGGGGCGACGCTCTGGGCCGACGACGACTACCGTGTCGCACGGCGGGGGCTGATGGACCGGGTGCAGAGCGAGCTGGACGCGCTGCGGCTCCCGATGTTCACGCGCTTCGCGGCGGCCCCGGTGAGCGGCGGCGGGTCGTGGATGAGCACCGCGTCGGCGTTGAGCGGGATACGAATCGGCAGCCATTCGACGTATTGGGCCTGGAAGCGGATGGCCCGCCGCTATCCTCACCTGATCTCGTACCTCGGGCGCCACGGCTATTACACGCTGGCGGTTCAGCCCGGCGCCACGTGGGCGGAGGACCTGTACGGCTACGACGACGTGGTCCTTCGGCAGGACTTCTCGTACGACGGTTTCCTGTACGGGTTCGGCCACGTGCCGGATCAATGGGCCCTGGAGCACGCGTTCGAAAACTACTGGAGCCGGCGCCCGCGGCCCCGGCTCTTTCACTTCTCGACCGTCTCCACGCACTTCGCCTGGGAGCCTCCCCCGCGGATCACCGAGGACGTCGCGGAGCTCGAGGAACCCCAGCCGTCGTTCATCGAGACCCGACCGGACTACGTCGAGCTCGCGCTGACGGTCCCCCAGGGTTGGAAGCGGAGCTACTTCATCACCCTCGCCTATGAATGGGAGCTGTTGCTCGCGGCATTCCGACATCGCGTCGAACCCGGATTCATCGCCCTGATCTTCGGCGACCACCAACCGCCGTTCATCGCGGACGGGCAGGGTGACAGCGACGTCGCCTTTCACGTCGTCACGGACATTCCCGCTCTCTCCGGACCGCTGGCGGCGGCGGGTTTCGCGGTTGGAGGGAAGGTCGCCTGGGAGCCCGGCGCGTCGACGGAGTTCCGGATGGAGGCCCTCTATCCGTTCCTGTTGGGCCTGCTGTCCGCGGAAGCCGGTGAACCCCTGCGGTACAGCCCGACGGGCATCGGCGTCCCCGAGCTGCCCACGTGGTGACACACGCCGCATGACCGGGAGCCCCGGCCGGGTTCACGGTCGGATCGACCAACGAGCCGGCAAGAACGGTCGCTCCGCATGCCGCGAACACCCGTAGCCGCTTGCGCCACGGGAGCTGGGCGATCCACGGTATGACGAACCCAGGATCGATCCCCTAAAAACCTTGTATTAAAGCACTATTGGCGACTAAACTACATGCTATTTGGTCAATAGCGGGTGCGATCAAGGTGTTGCACCGTCGAGAGATCGCCCACCTGGAGGCCTGGGCGGCCCGCCGGCCGCACAAGCCGATCGTGATTCGCGGCGCGCGGCAGGTCGGCAAGTCGACGCTGGTGCGCGAGTTCGCCCGCACCGCGGGACTGACGCTGGTGGCGGTCGACTTCGAACGCGACCCCGAGCTGCGGGAGGCCTTCACCGGACGGGACCCGGCGCGCATTCTGGCCCTCCTCAAGCTCTTGACGGGCAAGACGGCGGCGGCGGGAACCCACCTGCTGTTCCTGGACGAGGTACAGGCCGCGCCCGAGGCGCTGGCGGCGCTGCGCTACTTCCACGAGGAGATGCCCGAGCTGCACGTGCTGGCGGCGGGCTCGCTGCTCGAGTTCGCGCTCGCCGAGACGCGGTTCCCGATGCCCGTCGGCCGCGTCGAGTACATGCACCTGGGGCCCATGCACTTCGAGGACTTCGTGACCGCCATGGGCGAAGCCGACCTGGCCGGCTTCCTGCGCGGCGTCGCCCTGCGCGACGTCGAGGAGAACGCCCTTCAGGCGGCGCTGCACCGGAAGTGCCTCGATCTGCTTCGGCGGTACTGGGTCGTGGGCGGGCTGCCCGAAGCGGTGTCGGCGTTCGTGGCGGGCGGCGTCCTCGACTTCGAGCCGGTGTCGCGCGTGCTGCAGAGCGTTGTCGCGACCTACCGCGACGACTTCGCCAAGTACGGCCGGTCCCAGGACCGCATTCGGATGGTCTTCGACAAGCTGCCGCACCTGGTCGCCCGCAAGTTCAAGTACGTCGAGGTCAGCCGGGAGCATCGCGCGGCCGAGATCGGCGCCGCGCTCGAGCACCTCTGCATGGCCCGCGTGGCCTGCAAGGTGTTCCGCACCGCCGCCAACGGGGTGCCGCTCGCGGCCGAGGTCAACGAGCGCTTCTTCAAGTGCCTGCACGTCGACGTGGGCCTCATGTGCGCCGCCCTGGGCCTCGACGTGCTCGATCTGGAACGGGAGGGGGACCTGACGCTCGTCAACCGCGGCGCCGTCGCCGAGCAGTTCGTGGGCCAGCACCTGCTCTACCCCGAGGCGCCGTACCTCACGCCCGCGCTGCACTACTGGGCGCGCGAGAACCGGAACGCGGCGGCCGAGCTCGACTACGTCATCGCGGTGGGGAACCGCGTCGTGCCGGTCGAGGTCAAGGCGGGCGCGACCGGCGCTCTCCGGTCGCTGCACCAGTTCGTCCGCGAGAAGTCCGCGGGACTCGCCCTGCGCTTCAATGCGGATCCGCCGAGCTTGCTGCGAGAGTCCAGGAAGCTGCCCGATGGAACGACGGTGCGCTACGACCTGCTGTCGCTGCCCCTGTATCTGGTCGGCCAGGCGCGACGGCTGATTCGCGAGGCCGCCGCCGAACGCCGCTCATGAGCGCTCGACCTGCGCGAGCGAGACGTTCACGAGAGGCGGGAGAGCAGCTCGTCGCCGTCGTCGCAGGCGATGATCAGGCCGCCGGCCTCGGTGAGGCGATCGGGGTCCTCGATGCCGGTCAGGAGGTCGGCGATCCGCTCCGCGGTGCGCGGCCCGAACTTCTGCGCGGCCAGCCGGCCGAGGAACGTCCGCTGACGAGCGATGCCCTCGGCCCGCCCATGCGTGAGACCTTCGGCCCGCCCCTGCGTGAGACCTTCGGCCCGCCCTCGTGCGAGGCCTTCCGCGCGGCCCGCCCGGAGCCCGGCGTCGTGGGCCTGCCGGCGGTGGCGGCCGAGCTGCGGGTCGTCGTCGGGGGTGGTGCCCTCGCTCTCGCCGAGCCGCCGGCCCACCCGGGTGAGGTCGGCGAGGGTGCGCGGGCTGAGGCGGCTCTCGTTCAGGGCGGCGTGGAGCTGCGCGGCCGTCCAGGTGGGGAACGCCCGGCTCTCGTCCGCGATCCGGAAGCGGCCGTCGTCCAGCAGGTAGATCGTCAGGCCCGGCCGCACGCCGCGGGGGCGGTTCGGCGACGGCTCGTCGGGGGTGTCCACCCACACCTCGGGGAACCCCCACGCCTCGTACACCGGCAGCTTGTTGCGCCGGACGTCGGTGGTGTGATCCACTTCGAGGATCACGTCCGGCAGCGGGTCCACCCCCAGGACGATGGCGGGGTCGCGCGGCCGCCAGACGCCCCGGTCCAGGTAGACGGTCTGGTCGCCCACGAGCACCTGCCGCGGCCGGCCGTCCGTGTCCCGCTCCATCAGGTAGACGGCACCTGCCAACAGGAAGCGCGACCCGCGCTCCAGGCACATGCGGGTCAGCAGCTCGCTCAGCAGGTTCGGGGCATTCTCGTGGACGGGGCCGGCGTCGCGCATCACCCAGGCTGTCCCCGTCTCGCGCAGCCAGTACTCGATGCGGCCTTCGTAGGCCCACACGTCTTCCCAGGTCGGCAGGGAGACGGGGTCGCAGCCGGGAAAGTCCGGGGCGGCGGTCGGCGTCGGCGCGCTCGGCCCGACGACGCGGGCGGCGCGCCTGGTCGTCGGGGGGATCGATGCAGCCATCCCGGCCATTGTGTCATATCGAACCCACGATCGCCAGAGGGCGCAGCCTCGGGGACGGACGTTCTCCTCCCGGTATCGCGCGGGCACGCGCCCGCAGCGTGTCATATTCAGCCCCATGGGCGGTGGGCCGCCGGCACGGTTCCGCCACGTCACTCCCCGCCCGCCTCTGCGTCGCCGAGCACGCGGACGGCCGGGTCGGCGGCGCCTCCAGTCGCTTCGCCAGCCCGAGGAGCGTCGGCTGCAGCTCCGCTCGCCGCCCAACCGACCCGGCCAGGAGTCCGCACCGTTCTACGGCGCAGCCCCCTGGGCGAGCGAGACGTACGAGCCTGCGATGGCCTCGCGGGCCTTCTCGGACAACTCCCGGTAATCGGCCCCGGCGATGGGCGGGGAGGCGACGACCTCCACCTCGATGCGGCGGTGGTGGAGCAGGCGCCACACGTGGGGAAAGAACGCCATGCCCCCGTACCAGCAGACGTCGTCGCGGTTCGCGCGCCCCACGGGGGCCGAGTCCAGGGCCCGGTAGTTCAGGGTCAGGGGCAGCACCGGCGTCCCCGCCAACGCGCAGGCCTTGAACAGGGGGCTCTTGAAGGGCTCGACCCCGGCCCCGTCGCTCGCCGCGCCCTCCGCGAACAGGGTCACGGGGACGCCGCTCTCGAGGAGGGCGGCGACGCCCCTTACCTCCTGCGCGAGCCGCCTCCGGCTGATGCGGTCCACGAAGAAGCACTGGGCGAACCGGCAGATGTGCCCCAGGAAGGGGGTCCCGTGCATCTCCCGCGACGTGACGAACGTAGAGGGGAAGAGGGCCCCGTGGACGAGGATGTCCAGATAGGACAGGTGGTTGACGGCGTAGAGATACGCCTGCCCGGGCGCGACGTGACGCGCGTTCCTGAGGGTGACGGTGACTCCCCAGTGGCGCAGGAACGCCCGGCACCCGAGGGACGTGACCCGGTTGGCCCAGCGTCGGGCGGCGAGCGGGTACCACCGCCGGAGGCCGATCCCGAAGGTCTGCCAGAACGCGAAGGCGAGGACGATGATGCCCCCGCCGATCAGCTTGAGCAGGGCGCTGAAGGACCTCATGCGGACGTGTGCGGAGACGCCGGCCGGCGCGGTCTCGGTGGACGGGCCGGCCGGCCTCCGCCGGCGCGGGAGCCTGGGCGTTCCACGGCGCCGCCTCCTGGCGCAGAGACGGCGACTCCCCGAAGGGTCAATCGGGCCGGGGGCGCCTCGCGACGGCGCAGCCGCGAGGCGCCGGTGCTCCGGGCTGCTCCTCGCCAGCCCGGAGCACCGGCCATCATCCAGGGCGGCCCCGCCGCCGGGCGCCGCTCTCCGGGCTACGGCAGGGCGAACACGAAGATGTTGTTGCCGTTGCTCGGCCGCAGCTCCGGGGTCAGGCGCATGTTGTCGCGCGAGCTCAGCGACGACCCGGTGCTCGCCACCACGTACTGCCTGCCGTCGACCGCGTAGGTGATGGGGAAGCCGGTGACCGACGTCCCGAGGTTGATCTCCCACAGCGACTCGCCGGTCTCCTGGTCGAGGGCCCGGAACCGGCCGTTGCCGTCGCCGCCGAAGACGAGCCCGCCGCCGGTGGTGATGAGCGAGGTGGTGCCGGCCCGCTGCTCGTAGACCCAGGCGGTGTTGCCGGTCTCGGCCGAGATGGCGTAGACCGCCCCGACCTGGTCGGTGCCCGGCGCAATCTGCTGCCGCTGCGCGAGGTTGTAGAGGGTCAGGCCGCCCTCGGTGGTCGCCATCATCCGCGCGCAGACGTTGCGGAGCGGGTAGTACATCAGCCCCGTCAGGGGGCTGTAGGCGCCGGCCTCGTGGTCCTTGCCGCCGGTCACGAAGCTCGGGCAGATGAGCATGTCCTGCCCCTCGCGCTCGAAGACGAGCTCCGCGTTCTCGGTCACCGCGCCGGTCGCGCCGTCGATGCCGCTCACCACGTTCTGGGCGGTGGTGGGCATGGCCCAGAGGAACTCGCCGGTCTCCCGGTCGAGCGTGTACACGATGCCGGTCTTGCCGGGAATGCCGGTCATGACCTTCCTCACCTCGCCCGGCTGCAGCGCGGGGTTGATCCAGGGCACGACGGACGGGTCCGGCGCCACCGCGGTGTCGAGGAGCAGCCGCTCGAACGGGTGGTCGAGGTCCCAGTGGTCGTTCAGGTGCTGGTAGTACCAGACGATCTCCCCGGTGTCGGCGTCGAGGGCGAGGGTCGAGTTGTGGTAGAGGTGCTTCAGGTCGGTCCCGCCGATCATGAACTTGGGCGCGGGCGAGGTGACCGAGGTGCCCACGTAGACGAGGTTCAGCTCGGGGTCGTAGCTCGGGACCATCCACGAGCCCACGTGCTTCCGCTCCTCGAAGGGGACGGCGCCCCAGCTCTCGTTGCCGGGCTCGCCGGGGCCGGGGATGAGGCGGCGGCGCCACAGCTCCTCGCCGGTCATGGCGTCGTGGGCGACGATGACGCAGGCGTGGGGGCCGCCCTTCGGGGCGCAGCTCCGGCCCGACACCACCTTGCCGTCGGCCACGATGGGCCCCGAGGTCTGGTTGGCGGGATGCACCCGGTAGTCGAGGACCTCGGTCTCCCACACAAGCTCGCCGGTCTTCGCGTCGAGGGCGAAGATGTAGTCGTCGCCGCTCGTGTCGATGATCAGCTCGCCCCAGATCGCGATGTTGCGGTTGGTGTCGGTGAGGCTGCCGATCATGTACTCGGCGAGGTCGTCGGGCCGGTCGCGGCGGTACTCCCAGATGAGGTCGCCGGTCACCGCGTCGAGGGCCTGGATGACGTCGCGCGGGTTCGGCATGTACATCACCCCGTCGTAGACGACCGGGGTCCCCTGCTGCAGCCCCGGCCCCAGCGCCCGCGTCCACACCATGCGGATGTCGCCGACGTTGCCGCGGTCGATCTGGTCGAGGGGGCTGTAGCCCAGCGTGTCGAGGGTGCGCCGCCACATCAGCCAGTCGTCGGGGTCGGGGTCCTGCAGCATGGCGTCGGTGACGGGGACGAACTCGTCGGGGGCCTGGGCGTGGGCGACGGCCGGGAAGACGGCCGGCGCCGACAGCCCCAGGGCGACGATGAAGAACGGAACGAAGCGGCGTGCGTGCATGACTGCTCCTTGACGAGGTTCGGGCCGAGCGCGGGTCACTCCGGCCGCGCGAAGACGTAGAGCGCGTTGCCGGTCCGGGCCTGGTGGATCTCGGGGTTCAACGTGGCGGTCAGCCCCCTGAAGATGCCGAGGCCGGTCGGCACCGCGAGAAACTGTGCCGGCCGCCGGCCGCGCAGGCGACGGGGAGCCGTGCGTAGCGTAGCCGAGGCGGGTCTCCCGGAGCACCTCGCCGGTGCGGACATCCATGGTGCTGAACCAGCGGTCGGCCCCGCCTGCGAAGACGAGGCAGTGAGGTCGCTGTCCTTAGCGCGGGGCGGGACGGTCGCCGGGCGTGCCGAACCCGGCCAGGATCGGCTCAGGGTCGACCCGCGGCCGGCGGGTCGACGACGACCCTGGCCCCGAGAAGCGGCGTGGCATACTCGCGGCGGACCGGCCGGGGCGGGGGCACCGGCCCCACCTCGAGGCCGGCCGCGATGCGCACCGGCGAGAACCGGTCCCGCGGCACGACCTCGGCCACCTCGCTCCAGTGGTCCTCCACCACGATGGAAACCGCGGGCGGCCCCGGCAGGAAGCCGGGGCATCCGGTCGGGGCGGCATGGAACACGGCTCACGGCCCCTCGTGGGTGTGGATGAACCGCTCGCCCCGCGCCACCGCCTGGCGGCCGGCGGCGAGCCGGTGCTCGTTGGTGACGCCCTCCGAGCAGGCCTCCTCGAAGAACTCGTACTCGCCGTCGCGCCCGATGCGCCCCATGTCGAACCGCAGCGTCCACGGGCTCGTGAAGACGGTGGGGTCCTCCATCGTCGCCTCGTAGCGCAGGGTGTCGTCGTCGACCAGCGTGTAGCGCTCGACCACCCGCAGGTTCTCGCTGTAGAAGCTGCCGTGGGAATCGAGCCAGGGCTCGTCGTTGAAGTTGGTCACCTCGACGACGAGCGTGTCGCCCTCCCAGCGGCCGCGCGAGTCGCCGTTGTACATCCTGATGCCGCCGCCCACGTACGGGCGCCCGTCGAGCGGGATGATCCGGTAGGCGTGGGCCCATTCGTACTGAATCACGACGTAGCCGTCGTTCTGGCGTATCTCGAGATCGCCGCGGTAGTTGCTGCGCGGCGCGCCCAGGAGCAGGCACCGGTCCTCGGGGTCGATGTGCGCCAGCTCGGTGGGCGTCTCCATGTCGAAGAGCATCTCGGTGCGGCGCTCCGCCGCCCACGCCTGATACGGGATGCGCCCGTCCGGCGGGTCGACGATCAACTGGAAGGGCAGGCCGAGGCGCTCGGGACCTCGGCTCTGCATGCGCGCGTGAATGGGATCGCAGCACCCGTCCTCGATGCTGTGGGAGGCGTTGGCCGGCCCCCCGTCCCAGTAGCCCTGCATGTCGGGACGGCCGGCGGCGGTGCGCCGCGGCGACCACGCCGACGCCCCCTCCTGACTGGTCTCGGCCCCCGACGCGGTTGCCGCTTCGGTTTCCGCCCCCGACGTCGACTGCCCGAGGGCGGGAGACGCCAGCAGGCCGCCCGCGATCAGGCCCGCGGCGGCCACGACACTCCGGACCGTGTATCTGCTCTTCATCGTCGGCGCCTCTCTCCGGGCCCCGCCCGGACCTTCCGTCGGTCCATCACCGCCGCCCGGCGTCCCGGGGCGGCGAGGCATCATTGCGGCCGCGCTCCGACCGCGAGGTCCTCCTCCGCGTAGGCGTAGCACTCGTACTCGAGAAGCTGGACGCCGGCCTCCTGCCGCCGGTAGAGCGGCATGCGGATGGTCCACGGCCGCGTGAACACCTCCGGGTCCTCGATGGTGGCCTCGTACAGCAGGTGGTCGGGGCCGGTCGGCGTGTAGCGCTCCACCACGTGCAGGGCCGAGCTGTGGAAGTTGCCGGCCCGGTCGAACCACGTCTCGTCGTTGAAGTGGATCACGTCGACGACCAGGGTGTCCC
This sequence comes from Vicinamibacteria bacterium, assembly GCA_022821235.1. GTDB lineage: Bacteria > Acidobacteriota > Vicinamibacteria > Vicinamibacterales > UBA8438 > JAJEEA01. The sequence goes on along the minus strand of JAJEEA010000291.1, from coordinate 14,572 downwards.
CCTCCCACCGGCCGCGCGAGTCGCCCATCCAGAAATCGATGTGCCCCTCTGGGTGCGGCGTTCCGTCCATGTACACCGTCCGGGTGGCGTGGACGTACTCGTAGAGGATGAGCACGCGCTCGGAGAACTGCAGGATCTTGAACGGGAAGGGCATGTAGGTGATGCGCGGCACTCCCGGCATCGTGCACCGGGTCTCGGGGTCGGCCGTCGCCCGGTCCTCGAAGTTCCGCTGCTTCTGCTCCAGCGCCCACGGCTGGTAGGGAATCTCGCCGCCCACCACGACGCCCTGGCCGGCGGGGACGCCCCGGCTGCCCGAGTGGTCCTCGAGGTCCCACGCGGCGGTGTTCAGCGCCTGCCAGATGCCCTGCAGGTCGGGGTGGCCGTCGCTCGTCCGCGGCGGCACGTAGGTCCCGGACTCCGCCGGCTGGGCCTGGCCTGCACCCACCCCGACGACGAGCAGGCTCAGCGCCAGAACCCACTCACCGCACCCTCGTCTGCAACGGCCGACAATAGTCATCAGCAACTCCGCCCGACTGCCCGGCGCACCTGGACGCGCCGACTGTATTCCGCCGACCCCCGCATTCCGCCGACCCCCGCGCCGGGGCCACGAGAGGAGCGCTACGCGCGAGAGACGAAGGCCGCCGGGCTCGTCGGCACGGGGCGCGTCACGTGCGTTTTCCGGCCCCCATGCGTGGCCGACGGAGTCCGCGCCATGTCCGCGCGATCTGCGCGGCGCAGATATCCCGGCCCGCCCACCGTCGCCTCACGGCTCCGCCGGGCGCCCGCCAACCCTCCTCGAGTCCGTGCCGGTGCACGGCACGGACGCCTGACCCGCCAATCGTCGCCTACGGCTCCGCTTGGCGCCCAACCAACCCTGCCAGGCGTCTGCACCGTGCCACCACGGCGCAGACGCCTAGCGCGGGTTCGGCTCCGGCGCGCCGGTTCCCGACGAGCCCGCGAACAGGTTGCGGCCGTCGGGGAAGGTGATGGTGATGCCGTTGGCCGTCGGCGTCGCGTCCTTGGCCTTGTAGCCTTCGACCACGATCTCCAGGCCCGGCGGAAAGTCGCTCCGCCGCAGGCCGCGCCGCAGCAGCGCGGTCGGATTGCCCAGCTCGACCGCCCAGTTCACCACCGCCCCGTCGGGGCCGGCGACGTCCATGTGGATCCACCCGTGCGGGTTCACCCACTCCAGCTCGGTCAGCGTGCCCTTCAGCGTGACCGGCTGGTCGATGTCGAACTCGGCCGAGAACGAGTGGTGCGCCGACACCCCCGCCCCCGCCAGCAGCACCCCGAGAGCCGCGACGCCGACAGACAGCATTCTCATGCCCAGACCTCCTGCCGTCCTGAACGAACCACTGTGCGTAGCCGCAGGGTACACCCGCGCCGGCTCAGACGCAATCCTGCAGCGGCGGAACGGCCGGCCGCCGCGAACAAATCCGGCACGGCGGCGTATCCTCTCCGAGAGGCGACGGACCGGCCGCCCCGCTCGTCGTGGACGACGGCGCCTGGCCGGACCGCCGGAGACCGCCGCAGCAGGGAGACCCCGCACATGCCGAGCCTGATGCCGAGACGCGACCACTTCGCCGCCACCGTCGGCCCGTTCTTCTTCATCGTTCAGCAGCAGACCGTCTCCGTCGTGCAGCGGCTCGGCAAGTTCGACCGCCTCGCCGAGGCGGGCCTTCACGTCAGGATCCCGTTCATCGAGAAGGTCGCCGGCACCGTCAACCTGCGGGTGCAGCAGCTCGACGTCGAGGTCGAGACGAAGACCCGCGACAACGTCTTCGTACGCGTCATCGTCTCCGTGCAGTACTACGTGCTCGCCGACAAGGTGTACGACGCGTTCTACAAGCTCGACGACCCCGTCAACCAGATCAAGGCGTTCGTCTTCGACGTCGTGCGGGCGCGGGTGCCCAAGATCAAGCTCGACGACGTCTTCGAGAAGAAGGACGAGATCGCCGGCGCCGTCAAGGCCGAGCTGTCGCAGGTGATGGACGACTTCGGCTACGGCATCGTCAAGACCCTGGTCACCGACATCGACCCCGACGCCAAGGTCAAGGAGGCCATGAACGAGATCACCGCCGCGCAACGCATGCGCGCGGCGGCCACCGAGAAGGGCGAGGCCGAGAAGATCATGCAGGTGAAGGTGGCCGAGGCCGACGCCGAGGCGAAGGCACTGTCCGGCAAGGGCGTCGCCGATCAGCGGCAGGCCATCGTCGAGGGGCTGCGCGAGTCGGTGGACGAGTTCCAGCGGACCGTCCCCGGCACGTCGGCGCAGGACGTCATGAACCTGATCCTGATGACGCAGTACTTCGACATGCTCAAGGACATCGGCCAGTCGTCGAAGGCCAACACCATCCTGCTGCCCCACTCGCCGGGCCACGTGGGGGACATCTCCTCGCAGTTGCGCGACGCCATCATCACGGGGAACGAGGCGGCCGCCCGCAGATAGCGCCGGCGGCCGCCTTCCTGTCGTCCGGGGGTTGGTGGCGCCCGAAGCGGCTCGCCGCGAGCCGGAATCTCGACACCGAGTCGGCGATCAGCGATCGGAGACGCATCGCGTGTACACTGGACCAACGGGTAGGCGCCACGCCATGACCACGGCAACCCAAAGACCAGAACCCGAAGCACGGCCACGGGCGACGTACCAGGACGTCCTCGACGCCCCGCCCCACCAAGTGGCCGAGATCGTCGACGGCCTGCTCTACACCAATCCACGCCCGGCGGCGCCGCATGCGCTGGCCTCGTCGCTGCTCGGCAGCCAACTCACCGTACCGTTCCATCTCGGCCGGGGCGGCCCGGGCGGTTGGTGGATCATCGACGAGCCCGAGCTGCATCTCGCAGACGACATCCTCGTTCCCGACGTCGCTGGTTGGCGCCGGACCCGCATGCCGAAGTATCCCGAGAACGCGTACTTCACCCTCGCGCCGGACTGGGTCTGCGAGATCCTCTCGCCCTCGACTCGTAAGCTCGACCTCGAGGCCAAGCGTCCGGTGTACGCCCGGGAGGGTGTGCGTCACCTGTGGCTCGTCGACCACGCCGGACGCACCCTCGATGCGTTCGAGCTCACCGCAGGGGAGTGGTCGAGGATCGCGACCGTTGCCGACGACGCCGACGTCCGGATCCCCCCGTTCGAGGCCGCTCGCTTCAGCCTCGCCGACCTCTGGCCCTGACACGCTGCGGGTCGGGGATTCTCAGCGGGGTGTTCCGATCACATCGCTCCGACGATTGCGAGTCGTGCGCGGGTCTCGGGCCGACGAGCACGCGCGCCTTGATGGGAACGCCGGCCGCGGCGTTGACGACTTCCCGGACGAAGGGAGGGCTTCATGTTGACCTGCTTGACGGGAGGTCGATGCTGTCCCAGGCTCGTCCTCCAGGGAGCTGACCCTCGTGACAGTCTGAAGGTCTGAAGGCCTTGTACGAGACGGAGCTTCGTACCACGTCGGCAACCCCGGTCTCGCCCCGGAGGAGCGCAAGGGCCTGTGGAAGCTGTGCTCTGCGTCAAGGCGGATGCCCCGGGCGAGCGCAACCACCCGCCGGGACAGCGCATGCGCCGTGGCCCTCGTGGCTTGCTCCGGCGGGCGGGTCGCGCTGTCCGGAACCTACCTGATCCCCCCGCCCGACCACCGATTCACAGGAACACGGGTCACGAGGCCGTGACCAGCGGCGCCGGGTCCCGCCGCGGGCGTTGGTACAATGGGTAGTCAATGGCCGGAGCGACCGGCCCGGCACGTGTCGCAAACGTCAATCGGCGCTGCTGCATCGGCCCCGCGTCGTCATCGGATCACTCGGCGCACTGCGCCCATCGTCTCGGCAGGGGTCGGCGGCACGACATCAGGAGCCCCTCATGTCCCGTGTACAGCTCGCCATCAACGTGACCGACCTCGACAAGGCGATAGCCTTCTACGCCCGGCTGTTCGACACGCCGCCCGCGAAGGTGAAGCCCGGCTACGCGAACTTCGCCATCGCCGATCCGCCGCTGAAGCTGGTTCTCTTCGAGGGTCCGGAGGGCGCGACCCTCAACCACCTGGGCGTCGAGGTCGAGACGGCCGAGGAGGTCGCCTCGGCGGAACGGCGCCTGAGCGGGGCCGGGCTCGAGACGACCGGCGTCGAGGACACCGTCTGCTGCTACGCCGAGAAGACGGAGACCTGGCTCGCCGATCCCGACGGCGCCCGCTGGGAGTGGTACGTCAAGTCGGGAGACGCCGGCCAGCTCGACAAGAGGGTCGTCGGCGCCAATCCGTCCCGCGCCGCCATCGACGACGGGTCCGCGACCTGCTGCTCGTGAGCTGCGCGCCGGCGCGAGCCCCGCGACGACTCGACGGTATCCGGGTCGGGCTCGATGGGCCGACGGCGGCGGAAGTAGTATCCTGCTGGTACTGGGCTCGCGGCGCCCAGAGGGACCGGCTCGCGGCGCCCGGAGGAGCTCGCGGCGCCCGGGGATCGCCGGTTCCGCCGCGCCGCAGATCCGGTCGAGGACAGAGACATGGCTTCAACCAAGACGACCACGATGAGATACCTGCTGTCTTTGGCAGCCGCCGCGGCCATCCTTGGAACGGTCGGCACGCCGGCGGCCCTGGCCCAGCTCAACCAGAGCCGGTGCGCCGACTGCCACTTCGCCAACCCCTACACCGAGCCGGCGCAGAGCCACCTGCACGAGTGGAGCCTGTCGCCGCACCGGCGGGCCAACGTGGGGTGCGACCGCTGTCACGGCGGCAACCCCGACACGTTCGAGTCGCTGCAGGCGCATCAGGGGATACTGGGCAGCCAGAACCCGTCGAGCCCCGTCCACCGCACCCGGCTGCCGTCGACGTGCGGCGCCTGTCACATCGGCCCCTACGCCAACTTCCAGTCGAGCCGTCATCACGAGATGCTCATGCAGGGCGACCGGCGGGGCCCGACCTGCTCGACCTGCCACGGCAGCGTCACCGGGCGGCTGCTGTCGCCCGAGGGGCTCGAGCGCCGGTGCGCGGCGTGCCACGGCCCCGACGGCATCGAGCCCCGCCCCGGGCGCGCGGCCGACGCGCGGCTCCTGCTCGAGGGCATCGGCGAGGTGCGGGAGTCGCTCGACGCGGCCCGGCACCTGATCGACCGGGTGCGCGACGGCGAGCGCCGGCGAGCGCTCGAGACCGCGTATCAGCAGACCGAGGTGCCCCTGATAGAGGCGCGGCAGGCCGGCCACCGCTTCGTCTTCGACCAGCTCGAGGAGCGGCTGGCCACGGCGCGGGAACGCGTGGCCGCCCTGCTGAGCGAGCTGGTCAACCCGTCGCGGTGACGGTCCGAGCAGCCGACCCGCGGTTCTCCCCCGACCGCCCCCGGGTGTCCACCTCGCCCCGGAGGGCCGACGCGGGGGCCGGCTGCCCACGCCCGCCGGGGCAGTCGGCGACCCAGCCGCCCGTGCTCCCCGAGGTCGAGGGCTCTCCCGAGGCCCCCCGGCGGCAGGGTCACGGCCGCCGTCAACACCGCGGCGCCGGCCACGACCATCGGCGCCCGCACCGCCCGCCGCAGCCCGTCCGCCAGGGGCGCGATGAACGGCGAACCGGCGAGCCCTCGCGGGGCGGCGCGACTCCCGCACGGAGATCTCCCACATGACCTTGAAGCGCATCCTGCTGCCGACCGACTTCAGCGACACCGCCCGGCACGCCCTCGGCTACGCCCGCGAGATGGCGGAACGGTTCGGGGCCGAGGTGCACGTGCTGTACGTCGTACCCGACCCGACGCCGCAGGACTGGGCGGTGGGGGCGGCGGCGCCCATCGTCTCCGACCTGCTCGAGAAGTGGCAGGCCGACGCCGAGCGCCATCTCGATCAGGTCTCCCTGGGAGACGTCGAGACGGTGCGGGCGCTCCGCATCGGCCACGCGTTCGTCGAGATCGTCCGCTACGCCATCGACAACGCCGTCGACCTGATCGTGATGGGCACGCACGGGCGCGGCCCGGTCCGGCACCTGCTGCTCGGCAGCGTGGCCGAGAAGGTGGTGCGCAAGGCGCCCTGCCCCGTGCTCACGGTGAGGCAGCCGGGGCATGAGTTCGAGATGCCGGCGCCGCCGGCCGCCGAGTGAGGGGCGAGGCGAAGCCCTCCCGCTTTCACGGGTCGGGCTCAACGGCGACGAGCAGCGACTCGGGAATGGGAGAGGGGTCGGGCTCAACGGCGACGAGCGGCGACTCATGAATGGAGAAGGACGATGGTGTTGCTGGTTCGCAATCGCGTGAAGGACGCCGACCGATGGAAGCGCGTCTTCGACGCCCAGGCCGCCGCGGGTACGGCGGCGGGCCTGACCGTCCTTCACGTGTGGCGCTCGGTCGACGCACCCGATGAGGTCTACTTTCTGCTGGACGTCGAGGACCGGGAGAGAGCCGAGGCGTACATGGCGTCGCCGGAGGCGGCGGCGGTGGGCGTCGAAGCCGGCGCCCTCGACGGCGAGGTGCACTTTCTCGAAGCGTTTCCGGACTAGCGGAACACCGAGACGAGAATGTCGTCCGCCTCGGCGTCGTTGCGCTCGGCCAGTTGCCGGACCGACATCCCGGGGTCGTCGACGACGAGGCCCTCGGCGCCGAGGCGATCGACGAGCTCGCTCACGTCGAGCCCGGCGACCGGCGCGAGCACCTCGAGGGGAACGGCGTCCATTCTCTCGACGATCAGCTCCTCGGCGTCTCCCGTGCCCAGGAGCATCGAGGCCGCGATGAGGCCAGCGCCCATCGACCACGCGAGCGCGAGGACGCGAACGGCGCCGCGCTGGACGAAGTAGTTGGCGAACGACCGCCAGTGGCTCAGCACGTGGAGGGCGACGGCGGCGGAGAACCCGATGCCGACCAGCTCGTGCGCCAACTTGAAGGGCCGCTCCGCCACGAAGAACATGAGCAGGCCGGTCATCACGACGAAGAGGCCCGCGCCCATCGTGAGCGGGGTCGACCAGCGCCGGGTGTTGAGGTTCCTCATCGCCGCTCCCTGACCTGTCGTCGAGGCCCGCCGCCCTCGTTCCGGTGAGCTCCGCCTCGCCGGCCGGGACGTCATGTCCCCGGCGGACGCTGCACGTCACTTGTCAGGTAGACGCGGGAGGACGGCGCGAGGTTCGATCACGGCCTGGCGACGTTCCGGCACAGGCCCGCCGCGCCGAGATATCGCCGAGCTCGGCCAGCTTCCGGCGCGGGCCGGTCGAGTCCGACCGCGACTCAGGACAATGATCGCGATACAAGGTTGCCAACTGCAACCCAGATGCAGCCGGTTCTTCGGCGGTTCCCGCGTTGGGCACGTCGCAAGGTGATTCCTGTCACTGTCCTCACGGCTTGGCGACGTTCCAGTACACACCCGCCCCGCCGTAGGTGTCGCCGAGCTCGGCCAGCCAGATGGCGCGCTCGATGTCGTCGGGGCCGCCGTCCGGCCTGACGAAGCTGTAGGTGGCCTGCCCGCGGTTCTGGCCGGGCGCCTCGTCGTCGGCGTAGGTGTAGAGGGCGTAGCCCTTGTAGGCCCACTGGCGAGTTCCGTCGCCGCGCTCGACGACCTCCCAGAAGCCCGTCGACCGGGCGTCGGCAGGCGCCGGGAACGGACGCCAGAGCGCGAGGCAGTCCTCGTCCGCGCACGCGTCGCCCCCCAGGCGCTTGCCCCGGCGCCAGGCGTTCTTGAAGCTGTCGCGCAGGTTGCGCCCGCCCCAGTACTTCTGGAACGCGGAGCCCGAGTACAGGGTCATGCCCGCGAGCGACAGGGCGTCGCCGTAGCCCTCGAGGGCGGTCACCCCCACCCGCGGCGGCCGGAAGCCCTCGCTCAGCACCGCCATGCGCCGGCGCGCGTCGGCGTCCCGGCCGTGCGCGTCGCCGGGCAGCAGGTCGCCGCGGTACCGATAGAGGGGCCGTCCACGGTACGCCCACTGCCGGGAGCCGTCCGCCCGGCTCACCACCGAGAAATCGCCCACGTCGAGCGCGAGGGCGGGCGCCGCGACCGGCCGCCAGCGCGCCTCGCAGCCTCCGCCGGAGCAGCCGCCCGGGTCGTCGTCGGCCGCGTCGCCGTCGAACGCGTAGAGGGTGAACCCGGCGAAGTCGGTCAGGACGACGGCCTGCGCCGACAGCACCAGCCGCGCCTCGATGCCGTCGGGCGCCGCGATGGACCGGTGCGGCTCGAAGCGGGCGACGCGCCAACCCGGGGGCGGCAGCAGCGCCCCCGCCGCTTCCGGCCGCTCGGCGAGCTTCAGGTTCGCGGTCTCGGCGAGGCCGACGTTGGTCGCCACCTCGCCCGGCTCCGCCTCCCGCGACCAGGTGTGCAGCGGGCGCAACTGGTAGGCCCACTGCAGGCCCCCGTCCGGGCGGCGCAGCAGCGACCAGTCCGCGAAGGGCTCGGCGTCGGCGGGCGCCGGCAGCGGCGGGAACTCGGCCGCGCAGGCGGCCACGCAGGCCGCGCCGCCGGTCCGATAGTCCTCCGCGAACAGGAGGGTGCGGCCCTCCTCGTCGCCCAGCCGCGTCCAGAGCATCTGGGCGGCCGACGCCTGCAGCTCGCGCACCACCTCCACCAGGGTCACCCCGGCGGGCACCGTCGGCGGCGCCTCGCTCTCTTCCGCCAGGGCCGGGAACGGCCCGCCCAGGGCGAGCGCCGTCACGGCAGCCGCCGCCCACCGAACCGCCGGCCCATCCCATCGCTGACGCATCATGACAACTCTCCTGCCCGAGAGCCCTCGGCAACCGGCCCCGCCGCGTTTCCCAGGCGGCCCGTCCTGCCCATCACCCCTCCCCGCGGGTGCGATGGTGCGATCCCGTCACGAGCCCCGCGAGCGCAATCCGTGACGGAGCCCTCGGCGGCCGACCCGCCGCATCCCCCGGCGGCCCGTGTTGCCCATCACCGGCCCTCCCGGAGGTGCAACGGTGCGGTCCCGCCACGAGCCCCGCGAGCGCGGCCCCTGCCCGTCCTCTTCGGCCGGCCGAGCGCCGCGGCCATCGCCCCGACCGCCGGCGCAACTCAAGCCAGCACCTCGCTGAACGGCCGCGACACCTGGTTCGACTCGGTGCCCCAACTGCCGTTCACCAGCCCCAGCGCCTGCTGGATGGTGAACCCGACGCGGGTGGCCGCGTCGCCCTCCGCCGCGACGTGCAGCCCCGTCTTCATGCGGCCGCCGCCGCTGCCGGCGGTCAGGATGGGGTAGCGCTTCATCGAGTGCATGCGCGCCTCGCCGTGGTCGGTGAACGCGAAGACCACGGTGCGGTCGAGCAGCGTGCCCTCGCCCTCCTGGATCCCGTCCAGGGTCTGGACGAACTCGCGGAAGAAGTCCATCATCCGCTCGGCCAGCCACTTGCAGCCGGGCTGGTATCCGAGCTCGGGGTGGATCGGCTCCTCGTGGGTCAGCGCGTGGTAGGCGTTCACCTCGCCGGGCAGGCGCAGCCGGGAGAACGCCGAGCCCATCGTCAGGTTGAAGATGCGCGTCTGGCCGCACGCCATCGCGTGAGCGAGAAGCCGCGCGAACTGCCGGTGGGTGCGCTCGACCTGCTCGACGAGGGCGCCGATCTCCTCCGTCCCCGCCTCGGGCACCCGGCACGCGGGGAGCGGCGCCGGCCGGTCGAGCTCGAACGCCAGCTTCTGCTCGAGGTCGCGCACCGACGAGAAGTACTCGTCGAGCCGCGCGCGGTCCGTCGCCGACACCGACGACATCAGCTTCCGGCGCTGCTCGGACACCGCCGAGAGCACGCTGTGCCGCACCATCACCGCCGGGTCGGGCTGGAACTCGGCGAGGTTCGGGTCGCGGAAGCCGTCGCCGAAGATGCGGGCGTAGAGGGCGAGGGGCGACGTCTCGGACGGGTTCAGGCCGCTCGACCCGCGCGCGCTCCAGCTCGCGCTGGCGTCGCCGTCGCAGGTCACCTCGAGCGAGCGGAACCGCGTGCCCCGGCCGATGTGGTCGCCGACGAGGGTGTCGATGCTCGTCGAGTAGTCGCCGCCGTTGCGCGACACCATGCCGGTGGCCTGGCCCTGGGCCCCCGAGTAGTGGTTCTGGTTGACCTTGCCGTCCAGGAACACCTGCATGCCGCTGAACAGGTTCATCTTCGACCGGATGGGCTGCAGCCCCGCGAGGTGCGCGGGCAGCTCGTAGTCGGGCCCGGCGACGGCGGGCTCCCAGTGGTTGGGGATGAGCCCGAGCCCCCAGAACCACGTGCCGAAGCAGGGCGGCAGCGGCGCGCCGGTGGCCGCGTACGCCGTCCCGTTGGCGTTCAGGAACGATTCCAGCACCGGCAGCCCCACGGTGACCGCGGCGCCGCTCCTCAGCATGCCCCGCAGCACGGTGCGGCGGCCGATCTCGTTCTTTGCACTCATATCGGTTGGCCTTTCGGACGGAGTCGACCCTCGACCCGCTCCTCCTCCCGTCTCTCGACCGCCGCGCACATCATGCCCGCCGGTACGCCGGCGAGGGTGAGCACGTAACCGGGAAGGTCGGCCGCGAGCCCCGCCAGCAAGAAATCAAGCATGCCACGGAAGAACCGACGCGCCACCCGCGCCGCCACCCGGTGGTCGCCCCGGCTCTTCGCCGCCAACAGGCAGGCGAAGAAGACCAGCACGACGACCGTGGAGAAGTGAACGCCGGCCGCGAGCGCTGCGAACGCCGCCACGGCGACCACCCCTAGGAAGCACCACTCACGCCACCCCCGCGCCCACCGCCACCCGGCGCGCGCCATCTCGATCGTCATCACGCTCCCGGCACCACCGTGTAGAAGTCCGGACTCCGCGCGATGCGGCGCATCAGCGCGCGCCACTTCAGGCCGCCGTCCGTCAGCTCCGCCTCGACGTCGGCGAGCCACGCCTGCTCACGGTCCGTCGGCGGGCGCGCCGCCCCGTAGGAGAACGCCCGCTCGATGAAGCAGGAGGTCGCCCGCGGGTCGTCCCTCAGCGCCTCGGCCAGCCCCGCCGGCCCTGCATAGGTCCGACCGTTCAGCTCGCCGCTGGCGTCGATGGGCGCGCCGTTCTCCATCGTCCGGTAGCCGCCGGCCGCGTCGAACACCTCCAGGGTCAACCCGATGGGATCCGTCAGGTTGTGGCAGCTCGCGCACGCGGGGTTCCGCCGGTGCTCGGCCAGACGGTCGCGCGTGGTCCGGTAGTCGGGGTTGTAGGTGTCCTGCAGCAGGCTGAAGTCGACGTCGGGGGGCGGCGGCGGCACCGTCCGGCACAGGAAGATCTGCTGCACCGCCTGCCCCCGCAGCGTCGGTGACGACCGCCCGGGGTGCGAGTGCAGGGCGAGGAAGCTCACCTGCCCGAGGAGCCCGACGTGGCTGCTGCCCTCGGGGAACCGGTACGGCACCCACGGCACCGCGCCGCCCAGCTCCTGCGAGCGCGGCAGCGGGACCCCGTAGATGGCGGCCAGGGGCGGGGTCAGGAACGTGTCGCGGGTGACGAACAGGTCGCGGTAGTCGCGGTTCCGGTCGAGCAGGTGGTCGGCGACGGTCCGCAGGGTCTGCTCGCGCGCGTCGTCCTCGACGTTCTTCGTGAACCGCGGGAAGAGGCTCGAGTCGATGGAGAGCGTCGCGAAGCGGTCGAGCTCGAGCATGTCCGAGAAGAACGCGCGCACGCCCTGCTCGGCCCGCGGCGACGCCACCAGCCGCTCGACCTGCCGCTCCAGCCCCTCGGGGGTGAGCAGATCGCCGGACTCGGCCGCGTCGAGCAACAGGTGGTCGGGCGCGCTGTCCCAGAGGAAGAAGCTGAGCCGCGACGCCCGCGACCAGGCGTCGAGCCGCAGCCGCCCCGGGTCGGCGGGGTCGGGCTCGCTGCGCTCGACGCGAAACAGGAACTCGGGCGCCACCAGCATCCACGCCAGCGCCGCGCGCAGCCCCGCGTAGTAGTCGCCGAGGGTCTCGGCGGCGGCGCGCGCCACCGCGACGTACAGGTCGGTCTCGCCCCCGGTCACCGGGCGGCGGAACAGGAACCGCCCCGCCCGCTCGACGAACCGGGCCGTGCACGCGTCGTCCGGGACGTCGTCCGCCGCCGGTCGGCACCCGATGAGGGTGGCCCGCCGCGCCGGCTCGGTCACCTGCGCGGCGATCTGCTGCGCGAGGGCCTCGTAGCGCTCCACCTCGGCGGCGGTCAGCGTGCTCCGGCGGGCCCCGACGGCGAGCAGCCCGCGGTCGCGCACCCCGAGCACGGCGCCGCCCTCGTCGACCCGGACGCTCGGACCGAAGACGTCGTGGACGGCGCGCTGGTACTGCGCCGGCGTGAGCCGAACGAACGTCAGCTCCTCGGCCGCGCCCGGCGCCGCCGACACACCGACGACGAGGGCCGCCAGCAGGGCCGGCAGGCGGACGATGCGCCGCAAGGGAATGCTCCCGCTCATGTCGTCACTCCGGTCCGGGGAGCCCGTGGCGAAGCCCGCGGGCTCAGGGGTCACGTCCTGGTGCCATGCCCCGCCCATGTCCTCACTCCGGGTCCGGGGAGCCCATGGCGAAGCCCCGCGGTTGCGCCGCTGGCTCCTCAGGGTCGCGTCCTGGTGCCATGCCCCCGGTCATGTCGTCACTCGGGGTCCAGCGTCACGTTCTCGTGCACCGCCGGTCCGCTCAGCTCCGGGCCGGGGCCGACCGCCTGGGCCACCACCTCGCCGGCGAGGGTGGCGTGGAACGCGGGCACCGCCTCGAGGAAGTAGGCGGCCGAGATCGCGGTGTTCTCCCCCGTCTCGGGGTCGGGCACGGCGTCTGCGAGGCGCTTCATCGCGTAGTACACGCCGGGCAGGTCGACCTGGGCGTTCTCCTCGCCGCGGATGGCCAGGTAGTGGAAGTAGTCGCGCCAGGGCTGGTAGCCGCCGATGATGCCCGACGCGCCTCCGTGGTCGGCCATCTCCAGCCGCAAGCGGGTCCCCGTGAACCGCAGTATCGCGTAGAACTGCGACTCGCCCTGCATCGAGAAGTCGCCGGGCTCGACGGTGAGGACCCCGTCCTCGATGCGCCCCGCGAACACGCTGTGCGAGCGCGGGTCGGGGTCGACGACGTAGGTGGCGCCCGCCAGCACCCCGACGCGGGCGTCGCGCATGGCCACGTTCAGCGACCGGTCGAAGGTGACGGTGACGTCCCCGTCGGCGTCCAGATCGTCGCCGGTGACCGACATCAGCCACGCCGGCATGGCGTCGAGGGCGGTGTCCCAGGCGATGTCCTCGTTGTAGGGGCGCACCGGCCGGCGCACCTGGTAGACCTCGAAGCAGCCCAGGGCGCGCCACATCTGGTTGTCGACGCCGAGCTCGCCGCTCACCGGATCCTCGAAGGCGTCGGGCTCCACCACGCCGTTCAGGTCGAAGCCGTGGGCGAAACGGCCCTCCGCGGTGCGGATCTGCGGGTCGGCGACGAGAACCGGCACGTTGCCGGGGTCGACCGCCCGGCCGTCCAGGCGCGGCAACTCCCTGATGGGCACCCGGTTGCCGTCCGCGCCTACCCCTCCGCTGGCGAGGATGGCCCGGGCCTCCTCCTCGCTGAAGCCCCGGCCGACGAGCCGCCGTACCTTGAGGTCGGTGAGACCGCCGTTGTCCCCCAGCGGGCAGGTGTCCGTGTTGCCCCAGGTCGCGGTGTGGACCATCGAGATCACGTAACCGCGGGTCTCGGCCGGCGCGGCGGTCGGGACGCCGACCAAAGCCACCGCCACCGCAACGGCGGCGAGCCCGGCGGTAGGCCTCTTCCGAAAGGCCCTTCGACGACGCACGTCGGCGGCAGTCATCGCTCCTCCCGTCGTCTTCACCGGCCCGGCGCCCCGCGCCCGGTCGGTCGCGAGGCCGATCGTCACGAACACTGCCCGCAACCATGCCGCTACCGGGCCGGGTTGTCAAGATCGGCGCCCGTGCCCACGGCGCGCGCACATAGCATATGTGCTATATTCCGGCGGGTGCGCTGGTCGGTCGAGACCCTGAACGGGACCGTCGACAGGGAGCTCGACGCCCTGCCCCCCGACATGCGCGCCCGGTTCGTGCGTATCAGCCACCTGATCGCGACGGTGGGACTCGTACATGTGCGTGAACCGTACGTCGAGCACGTGCAGGGTCCGCTCCGGGAAATGCGCCTGACCGGCCGCGACGGGGCAGCCCGCGCCCTCTACGTCACGGTCCGTGACCGACGCGTGGTGGGTGGCACGGGTGTTCGTCAAGAAGACGCGCAAGACGCCCGCGGGCGAGATTCGGCTGGCCCTGCAGCGGGCGCTCACGGTGATCGAATGAGCAAGGTACAGGATCTGCACCGGAAATGGAGCCGCGATCCGGCGTATCGCGAGGCCTGCGATGATCTCGATGCCGAGTTCACGCTGACGCGCGCGCTGATCGAGGCGCGCCTCGGCGCCGGACTCACGCAGGCACAGTTGGCCGAACGCATGGAGACGACTCAGTCGGTCGTCGCCCGACTGGAGTGCGGGCGGGGGAACCCCTCCACCCGCACGTTGGAGGCATTCGCCCGGAGCACCGGGACGCGTCTGCGGATCTCCTTCGAGCCCGTCGACGACGACCGGGCTTGACACCACCATGCTCCTGTCGGTGGTCCGGCACCGGAGCCGAAGCCCCTTGCCGTCCCCCGACTGCCATCAGGGCAGGGCCAGGGCCACCCACTCGGCCGGGCGGTCGCGGCCGCCGACGGGGACGACGATGTACTGTCG
>JAJEEA010000043.1 GCA_022821235.1 Vicinamibacteria bacterium | reverse complement strand
CCCGCCTGCCAGTTCCGCCCGCCTCGGCCGGGTCGACCCGCGGCCTGCCGGCGACGCCGGCAGGAACGATCCCTCTCCGAACTCGAAGGGCTGTAGTCGCCGGTCTCCCGCCAGCCGCGCGACGGGACTACTCGAAGCCTCCGAGCCTGCCGCCGCGAGCAGATCCGCGGCCACCCGGTCCTGAAGCGCAAACAGATTCCCGGCCGCGCCGTCCACCACCGTCGTGGAGACGACGGTTGCCGTGCGCACCTCGACCAGCCTCGCGGTGATGCGCAGCCGGTCACCGACCCGCTGGAAGCCGCCGCCGACCACCCAGCGCCCCCCGGCGGCCCGGCCCGTCTCCACGAGGATCGCGTCGGACGTCGCGGCCCCGCCCGGCACGCGGCGCGCACGCGGGGAGCCGCCGACCACGGAACGCACCGACCACCGTTCGCCGATCTCCGCCGCGACCACCTCGGCGATGCCCCGACCGAACCACTCGTCGGCGGGCGCGCCGCTGATGTTGACGAACTCGGTGACGACGACGGCCTCGGAAGACACACCCTGCGCGGCGACCGATGCCGCCACGAGCCAACCGAGGCACCCCCCCAAGGCGACAGCCGGATGGGCATTCATCTCGGATCGATAGACGCCGGCCGGAGAGCGGCCGTTTCACCGGCGCACCACCCCGACCGCGTGCCGGTCGACCGGACCGCGGCGGCGCGCCGCCAGCGCCATCAGGATGGCCCGACCCGCCGGCGACGGGCGGCGTCGAGGGCGAGGGCGAGCCCCGCCCGGGGGCTGAACCCGAGCGGCCGGTACCCCAGGTGCCGAGCGGCCTCGTCGCCGTACAGGCAGGCGACGACGGTCGGCCGGTCGGACGCGGCCAGATGGGGCTCGATGATCTCGCGCGTATAGGCGAGGTCGTCCGGGTCGAGCGCCGGCTCGTCGCAGCCGGCCGCGGCCATCGCCTCCCCCTCCTGCTCGAGCATCGCGGCGATTGTCGTCGCGGGCCCACGGCGGCGAATGCGGGCCAGGCGATGGATGGAGGTCAGCACCTCGTGGCGCACGCCGGCCTTCGAGGGGGTCTCGCTGGTCCAGAGCACACCGACGATCCAGCCGCGCTTGTAGAGCGCTCCGCCGTCGAACCGATGACCCAGCTCGCTGCAACAGCGGTCGGTCCAGCCGCCGCGGGCATCGTCGGACACGACCAGTCCAACCCGGAACGCGCCGCTGACGTCGGCCGTCGCCGGCTGCGCCGCGGCCGTCGCTACGGCGCCCACCGTTTCGGCGTCCAGCGCCAACAGCCGATCGAGGAGCGGCGGCAGGTGCTCCTTCCCCATCGGGTTCATGTCGACCAGCGGAAGCGCGAGGTCGCCGGTGCGCGAATCCACCATGGCGTGCAGATAGGCCTCGAAGCGCTCCCGGCCGCGGGGCAGGCGGTAGAGGTCGCGCTGAATCCCCAACAGGGGAACGAACTCGAGCTCCATCAGCGTCCTCCGCGCCGCGAGCCCGTCGGCGGCGCTGCCAACCGGGGCGGCGTCCTCGGGCAGGGTACCTCTCGGCCGTGCCGAACACGACCATGGACATCGTCTGCTGCCCGCGAACGCGGCGGGGAACCGGCTGCGTGGCGTACAGTTTGAAGATCCGATCTTCGGTATGCAACACTCGCCCTGTGATTCCGAGGCACCTCGCGGCAACCGTGGATCGGGCGGCGGCGCGGTACCCGGTCGTGTCGGTGAACGGACCGCGACAGTCCGGGAAGACGACCCTGCTGAGCAGCGCCTTCCCGCGCCACCGCTACGTCTCGCTCGAGTCGCCGGACGAGCGCACGTTCGCCCTCGAAGATCCGCACGGATTCCTGGGCCGCTTCGACGGGCCGGCGATCAAGTCGGGAGAGACCGTGGCCGGCGACTTCTTCAAGGGCCTCGCCCACTGGCGCTCGCTGGCGGGGCCGTCCGCACCGGCCACCGTCGTCTACGGCGGGCACGAGAGCTACGTCCGGGGCGGCGTCGACGTCCGCGCCTGACGCGACTTGGCGTGAGCGACTGGGCGGTCGATGACGCGTGCGTCCGAAGCGGGCGCCCATCGCGCGCGTCCCACGCAACACCGGGCGCTGCGCTGAGGCGCGCGGTTCACGTCAGGGCCGACCTCTTGCGACGTCGTCATGCCCACGTAACGCCGGGCGCTGCGCTGAGGCGGGCGGTTGCCACCGGCGCATCGCGTCGGCGACCCCTGCCGGTCGAAGAGCGCGAACGACCGGACTACACCGCACCCGCGCCCGGGCCGACGTCCGATGCAACCTTGACGGGCGCACCCCAGGGGAATAGCGTTGACCGACCGCGCAAGGGTGCGCCTCACCTACGCTGGCGCCATGGCGAAACAACCGACCGGCCGCGGACGTCGCTGGCTCGAGAAGACCAGGCTGATTCTCGGCCACGTGGCGGCCGTGGTCATCGGATTCGCCCTGATGGTCGTCGGCCTCGGGCTGGGCGTGACGATGATAATGCTGCCGATCGGCCTCCTCGTCGGCCTGATCGGCGTCATGCTGTTCGTGTGGGGCCTCGTGGGTCACCTGGGGAACGACCGGTGACCGTTGCGCCTGCGTGGAGGTGCATGATGAGGCTCAGGCGGAATCTTGGCCGCCGTCGGCGTCGGCCAGCACCCGCCGCACCTTGTCCGCGTCGATGGACAGCGCCGCGGCGATCGCGTCGGCCTCCTGGCCCAGGGCGTGCAAGTGCCGGATGGAGCGGGAAAGCGCTTGCTCGGCCCGCTCCCTCTCGGCCCTCTCGTGCTCCGCCCGCTGTCTCTCGCGCTCCTTCTCGGCCTTCTCGTGCTCTGCCCGCTGTCTCTCGTACTCCGCCTGCGTGCCCAGGGAGATGAAGTCGCGCAGCAACTGGTCCTCGCCCTCCATGAACCGCCGCACCTCCGGCTCAGACGCCGCCAGCTGGAGCTGCCGCAACACGAAGCCGTACTCCCGCGGTAGGCCGACTCGTCGATGGTCAGCACCTGCGCCCCGGCCCGTTCGATGCGCGCCTCCCCCTGATCGAAGATCGACAGCACCCGTTCCAGGTCGTCCCGCCGCCGCCCCCGCAGCAGCGGGATCTGCACGATGTGACTCCGGTGGTGGATGCCGGCGATGAACGGATGGCCGGCGTCGATGCCGGCCCCCGTGCGCCGGGCCGTCACGTGCGGGCAGATGTCGAGCACCGCCTCGTCCGATATCCCCAGGTCGTAACCCAACAGGTAGATGGTCACGATGGGCACCGCCTCGCGCCGCCCCGACGGATGCGCGATGACGTTGCCGGCGCTGCACAGTTGCTGGCCGAGGTAGGCGCGAAAGCGCTCGACGACGGTGGGGGCGTTGGTCTTCTGGATCTCGATCAGCACCTGCCGCTCGCCGCCCCCGGCGGT
Source organism: Vicinamibacteria bacterium (assembly GCA_022821235.1). Classification (GTDB taxonomy): domain Bacteria; phylum Acidobacteriota; class Vicinamibacteria; order Vicinamibacterales; family UBA8438; genus JAJEEA01. The sequence goes on along the minus strand of JAJEEA010000043.1, from coordinate 396 downwards.
GCGCACGCGGGCCGCGAAGTCCATGCGGAACAGGGCCAGGGGCGGCTGGTCGGCCTCCGCGTCCCCCCGGCGCGCCGCGTCGCGCGGGGTCGCCAGCTCCTGCGGCCGCAGCTCGAGCGACTCGACCTCGAGCCCCGCGATCCGGCCGACGAGGAGGCGCGCCGCCCGCTCGTCCTGCATGAGGTACTTGAAGGCGGCGTCGTAGATCGGGTTCGCGATCTCCATACCGGTATTTCAACTCCGGCCGCCGCGCCGGGTCAACCGCCGGGCGGCAGGCGCGCCGTCTCGGCTGACCCGAAAGGCCGCGGCTCGCCGCCCAAACCGTCGCCGCCCGGCGGGCCGCGACCCCGGTCCGCCGCGGTCATCGCCGTCGCCGTCGCGGCGTGCGCGCTGGTC
>JAJEEA010000481.1 GCA_022821235.1 Vicinamibacteria bacterium | reverse complement strand
GACGCCCAGCGACGTGAGATCCAGCGCGGTCACCAGCGAGTACGGCGTGACCCGCTCGCCCCGCCGGATCTCGTTGGCCAGATAGGTCAGGACGGGCTGCTCGTTCAGGTCACCGCCCGCGGTCGCGGCGCGCGCGGCGGCGACGACGTCGTCGTTCAGCAGCCCCGCGGTCGACTCCACGGCCAGGGCGCCCGGCCCCGGAAGCGCCCGCACCCGCAGCCCCAGGTCCGTGAGCTGCGTGGTGGCCCGCAGCGCCGCCTCGATGCCGGCCACCGCCGGCGCGCCCGATCCGACCCCGGCCAGCAGCAGGGTGTTGGCCTCGCGGCCCACCTCGAGATCGCGCTGCATGCGCTCGAGATTGACGAACACCGCGCGCGAGAACCCCTGCTGGGGCCGGAACGAGAACTCCCCCAGGTCGGCGGGGGCGAGCACATCGCGAATGCTCAGCCGCATCGTGCTCCCCAGGTCGTCGCGCCGCCCGTGCAGCGAGCTGACGGGGATGGCCGAGGGCTTCTGCACCCGGACGAGCAGCGTGTCCTCCGCCGCCGCCCCGAGCTCGCGGGCGAGGCCGCCGCTCACCAGCACCTCGCCGGGCCCGGGCCCGCGCCCGCCGCCGGCGGACCCGCCGTCAGGCCCGCTGCCAAGCCCGTCCTCAGGCCCACCGTCAGATCTATTGAAGGCCCAGAACCGGTCGTCCACCCCGTAGACCTGGATGCCGCCGGCGCGGCTGCCGCTCTCCTGGTGGGTGACGAAGCCCTCGAGCGCGATCATCGGCACCGCCGTCGCCGCCGCGGGCGACCCTGCCGCGGGCGACGCGCCGGCCGCGGAGCCGCCGAGCGCGTCGGAGGCCACCACCTCCTCGGCGAGCGCCTCCCGGAAGAACGCCCCCGCCGTCACCACGTGGTCGACGCTCCCCAGCCGCTGCAGGGCGAGGTCACGCAGGCTGGCCCGCACCGACGTCCCCACCAGGAACGCCCCCGCGAGCACCGACACCGCCACCCCGACCCCGGCGACCACCGCGAGGTTGATGCGCCAGAAGTGGGTCACGCTCCGCAGCAGCAGGGTGATGGAGGTCATGGTCGCTCCCCGTCGTCTCGCCGCCGTCAGCGAGCTCCTGGTTCCCGCCCGCGGGCTCTCTTCGCCGCCGTTCGCGTGCTTCTCGTCACCGCCCGCGTGCTTCCCGTCGCGGTAACGCGCTTCCCGTCGCCGCTCGCGCGCTCGAGTGTCCCGGCGTGAAGTTCGTGAACACTGTCAATCGCGTCAAATGCCCGCAAGCACTACAGTAATGCCGTCAGATTCGTCCACGAAGTCACATGGCGGGACGCTAGTGGTGAGTCACGTCCCAATCTTCGGATACGGACATGGGTTTGGGGCCCGCAATCGTTGACGAATCACCGCCCACGCACCCGAACATTCAGTCATGACGCAGCACTAGTCGCCGGCCACGCTCTCCTCGTCGGGGTCCGTGCCCTTCTCCCCACCGGCCGCTGGCTCCTCGTCACCGGCCGAGCGCTCGTCGTCACCGGCCACTCGCTTCAGCCCGAGACCCTCGAGCCGGTACCGAATAGGGCACCGCGCCGCCAGGTCGACGTTGTGGGTCACCACCACCAGCACCGTCTCCTGCCCCCCGTGCAGGTCGAACAGCATGTCGGCCACGACCTCGCCGGCGGCGCGGTCGAGGTTGCCGGTGGGCTCGTCGCACAGCAGCAGCGGCGGGCGGCGGATCAGGGCGCGGGCGAGGGCGACGCGCTGGCGCTCTCCCCCGGACAGCTCGGCGGGACGGTGGTCGAGCCGGTCGGCGAGGCCCGCCCTCCCCAGCAGCTCGCGGGCGCGGTCCCCCGCCCCGTCCACCGCGTCCCCCACCAGGGTCGGGACCAGCACGTTCTCGAGCACCGTGCACTGCGGCAGCAGCAGGTGGTCCTGGAATACGAAGCCGACCCGCCGGTTACGAAACGTGGCAAGCTCAGCCGACGCGAGGGTGAAGGGGTCGACGCCGTCCAGGGTGACGGTGCCCGCGGTGGGCGGCTCGAGGGCGCCCAGGATGTAGAGCAGGGTGCTCTTGCCGCTGCCGGACGGCCCCACGATGGAGGCCGCGTCACCCGGTCTCAGGGCGAGATCGACCCCGGCGAGGATGTCGAGGGCGCCCCGCGGGGTCGGATACGACTTCGCGAGGCCGGTGACTACGAGCACTGGGACCTCCACCCGGGCAAGGGCAGCGATCGGTATGGAATGCCGACTGCACCCGCGGGAACGGTTCTCCGCAGGATGGCGCGCTCGGCACGTGTCGAGGTTGTTCCCGTCAGCGTCCCAAGTGTGATAACGTTATCACGTCATGGAGATCGTCCTGTTGACCTGCGCCGCCGCCGGCGGCCTGATCGGTGCCGCGGCCGGCTTGTGGAACGCGTACCAGTTCACGCGGCTGACCGGCCGCGTCGACGAGATCAGCGTTCAACTGAAGTCTCACATCAACGCACCCGGCCTTCACAACTGATCTCCCGACCGAGAGCCCGAGATCCGCCGCCGGCCCGATTCCGCCCGCCAATCTTCGCCCCAACCCCCAGACCGCTGTCGAACACCACTACGACGCCTGCTGGAACGCCCGCGGGCGGAACAGGAAGTCCACGATGTTCCCCTCGTGCGGCTGCAGCCAGTTCAGCCGCGTCGTGGGCACCGGGCCGAGGTTGAGCCGGTCGATGTTGCGGGCGTCGAGCAGGGCCCGCGAGAACGCCGGGTCCCCGGTCAGGCCGGTCGCCACCAGGGTCGTCCCGATCGCGCGGATCATCTTGTCCTGCGGGCACTCGACGACGGTGACGAAGGGGTACATGTACTCCTTCTTGGCCATCGCGGCGTCGGGCGAGCCGCAGTGCACGACGGTGGGACGCAGGTAGTCGCAGCGCTCCATCGAGACGAGGCGCCCGCCGTCCTGGTGCCGCGCCGACACCTCCTCGACCCCGTCCTCCTTGAGGGCGTTGTCGATGTCGGCCGAGATCGCCGGCGCCTGCCCCGGCACCGTGAACGCGGCGAGCTCCGCCTTGGGGTCGTCGGGGGGCAGGGGGCCGATGGGGGCGATGCGCTCGGCCACCGCCTCGGCGATCTCGCGGGTGTGCCGCGACGCCCAGATGCCCGAGCAGTTGATGCAGCCCCGGCCGCTGTTGATGGCCACGCTCTCGACCATCAGGTCGAGGTACCGCTCCCAGTCGTCGACCACGTCGTCGCCGATGAGGATCTTGCTGAACCCGGGCCCGTGCACCTGGACGCCGGGGTTGGCGGCGTACTGCTCGACGGTGGCGGTGCCGCCGAAGATGAGGCTCCGCGGCGAGTTGTTCAGCACCGCGGCGCCGACCTCGCCGAGCCCCGGGTAGAGGGCGATGGCCTCGCGCGGCACCCCCGCCCGGAAGAACGCCTGGGCCATCCGCCACGGGGTCCACGGCTCCTGCGGCCCCGGCTTCAGCACCAGTCCGATCTGCAGGGGGATGATCGGCAGCCACAGGCTGTGCACGCCGGGCGAGTTCGACGGCAGCACCATGCCGAGCACCGGCGTCGTCGCCTGGTAGCTGCGCATCACCCCGTCCTCCTCCCCGTAGCCGCGGGTGAGGATGTCGTAGTCGAGGCGGCGGGTCAGCGAGCGCAGGACGTCGTCGAGGTGGGTCAGCACGTACTCGAGCTTGCCCATGTTCATCCGGCACAGGTGCTCGGGCAGCCCCGTCGTGGCCGACTGCTGGCGCACGAAGTCGTCGGGCGTCTGCACGCCGTCGCCCAGCGGCAGGTCCGCCGACTTGAAGAGCTCGCCGCCCTTCTTGACCATCGCCAGCAGGTCCGCGCACGGAATCTCGCGCAGCACGTCGCGGGCCCGGCCCGCGCCCTTGCGCAGGTCCCGGGCCACGATGCCGGGGTTGGCCTGGCTGACCTCGGCCACCGGCTCGCCGGTCAGGAAGTGCTCGACCTTGGCGAGCTCGAGGCTCTTGTACTCCTGTCCCCAACGCAGAATCGGAAAGTGGATCACGTCAGTACACTCCCACCGTGGTCGCCGACGCCAGCCGGCTGAACGGGCGCACCCCGCTCACCCCGTCCCACGGATACTGCTCGCACGGCGGCTCGCGCTCGCCTTCGTCCCGCTCCTGGAAGCGCGGCACGAAGAACTCCTTCGTCAGCGTCGTCAGCATCACCCGGCCGGTCTCGCCGTACCCGACCACCCGGTCCGCGTCGTCGGGGTCCACGACCTGCAGGACGGCCCGCGGCTGCGGCGCGTAGTAGGTGATCTTGTAGCCGTTCTCGGGGCCGCTCGGGGGGCTGCCGGCGAGCCCCATGAGGGTGTTGCCGTAGGTCGGCGTCATGTAGATGCCGTCGAGCAGCTCCTCGTGGGCGAAGCGGTTCCACTGCGGCGTGAACTCGGTGCCGCCGGCGAAGATGCCGGTGATGCCGGTGTCCTTCAGGCACGACCCGTCGGCCTCGAGGCGGTTGGCGAGGGCCTCGAGCAGCTTGGGGGTGGAGAACAGGCACCTGATGTCGTGCCCGGCCGACAGCACCGTGATCGCCTGGTCGATGACGTGGTCCTGGTAGGCCTTCAGGTGCTCCATCCAGCCCTTCTTGATGAGCTTGATCACCCACCGCGGATCGAGGTCCACGCAGAAGCAGATGCCGCCCCGGTGCTGGGCGAGGTGCTCGACCGCGAGCCGCAGCCGCCGGGGGCCGCTCGGCCCCAGCATCAGCCAGTTGCTGCCCTTCGGGAAGTGCTCGTCGGGCAGGGTCTCCGAGAAGAGCTCGTAGTCGATGCGGAAGTCCTCCTGGGCGACCCGGCTCTTGGGGATGCCGGTGGTGCCGCCCGTCTCGAACACGAACGTCGGCCGGTCAGCGTAGGCCCTGGGCACCCAGCGGCGGACGGGCCCGCCCCGCAGCTTCTCGTCCTGGAAATGGGGGAACTTCGCGAGGTCGTCGAACCCGTGGACCTCGCGGCGCGGGTCCCACCCCGCCTCGCGCGCCCAGTCGAGCCAGAACGGGCACCCGGTGTCGGGGTTGAAGTGCCACTCGACGATCTCGCGCACCCAGGCGTCGAGCGCGGTCCTCGCCTGGGCGGCCCTGGTCTCAGCGGTGCTGTTCTCCGTAGTCATCAACCCATGATCCTACACTAGTAGTCGGCGCCGCGGGACGGCGCAGTACGGCGCAGCGCGGGTGGTGGCGGTCGGGAACCGGGAGAGCGGCATCCACGACCTCTGAAGTGCAGGCGGACGGCGCGGACTTCCTGGGGCCGGTGGGGCGCCAAGCGGAGCCGAGAGAGACGATTGGCGGACCGGGAGTCTCCCCCGCGGAACGAGTCGGGCGCCTTCCGGCCTGGTCGGGCGCCACCGAGGAGCCGAGGGCGACGGCCGGCGAGCGGGCGGACGTCAGCGAGGCCCGGAGGGGCGACCGTCGCGGGAGACCCGGGGAAGGAACCGGCCGACAATCGGGGAGCGTGAACGAATGGGACGTCTGGAACGGATCTGGGTCAAGCGGTTCCACCGCGGCCCGATGGACCCGGCCGAGGCCGCCGACCTCCGGCGCGGCGCCGGCATCGTGGGCAACGCCAATCAGGGAGGCTGGCGGCAGGTCACCATCATCGCGGCCGCCGAGTGGGACCGCGTCGTCGAGGCGCTCGGGACGGCCGTCGACCCCGGGGAGAGGCGCGCCAACCTGCTCGTCAGCGGGGTCGCCCTCGCGCACACCCGCGACCGGATCCTGCAGGTAGGGGGCTGCCGGCTGCGGGTGCGCGGCGAGACCCGCCCGTGCGAGCGGATGGACGAGGCCGAGCCGGGCCTGCGCGCCGCCCTCGACGCCGGATGGCGCGGAGGCGTGTTCGCCGAGGTGCTCGACGACGGCCGCATCGCCGTCGGCGACCCCGTCGCGTGGGCGGAACCGGTGCCGGAGTAGCTGTACCCCAAGCCGGCGCGGCTCCGCGGAGAGCTGGCTGGGCGCCAAGCGGACCCGAAGCGACGATCGGCGGGCTGCCCGGCCACCCATGCGACCCGCCGAAAGCGCCCCCGGGTGCGGATTCCTGCCCCGGCCGGCAATCAGACCGATTCCAGCTGGTCCGCCTTGGCCGCGAAGACGAAGTCGCTCTCGGTCAGGCCGTCGATCTTGTGGGTCCAGATGGTGACGGTGGCCCGGCCCCAGGCGAGCAGGATGTCGGGGTGGTGACCCTGCTCCTCGGCCATCTCGCCGACGCGCACGGTGAAGTCGAGGGCCTGGCGGAAGTCCTCGAAGCGGTAGGTCTTCTCGAGGTGGTGGCTCTCGACCGCCTCCCAGCCGCCGCCCAGTTGCCGCTGGTAGCCGGCCAGCTCCTCGCCCGCCAGGGGAGGCACTCCGCCCCGGCAGGGCACGCACTGCTTCGACGCGAGATCGCTCATTCGCCTTCCTCCGATGCCGGTCATGCCGGCGCAGGCACTATCATAGTGGGTTGGACTGCCGCTCGCGAACCCCAGGAGACCATCGATGGCCGACCAGAAGCAGAACTTCGACAACCACGTCCGTTTCGTGCCCATCTTCCACTACGTCGCCGCCCCCATCTTGCTCGTCAACCTCGTCTGGTCGGTCTGGCAGCTCCGGGCTCCGTCGTTCCCGGCCCTGCTCGACGCGCTGGTGGCCGCCGCCCTCATCATCCTCTTCCTGTGCGCGCGGGTCTTCGCCCTCAAGGCGCAGGACCGCGTGATCCGCGTCGAGATGCGCCTGCGCATGCGCGAGCTGCTGCCCGAGGACCTGCAGGGCCGGATCGACGAGTTCACGCCGCAGCAGATGGTGGGCCTCCGGTTCGCCGGCGACGCCGAGCTGCCCGACCTCGCCCGCAAGGTGCTCGACGAGAACATCACCGCCGCGACCCCCATCAAGAAGCTCGTCACCGACTGGCAGGGGGACTACTACCGCGTCTAGTGTCCCGCCACGTTGGTTCGCGGAACGGCTCCGTACCGCATCGCGCCGCTCCACAGACGGTCAGCGCGATGCAGAGGTTGCGTGAACTTCACGCCGGGACACCGGCATCCCGCGGCGTCGAGCCGCGGCGCACGGGAACGGGCGGGCCGCCCGAGGGCGGCGAGACGCCGTCCGGCAGCGGCGTGACGAGCGCGCGATGGAACAAGCGGCGCGGCGGCATCGTCCATGACGGCGGAGCGCCGGGTCGGAATCGCCGCGAGACAGGGCGCGGCGGCCGGGCGATGGAATAAACGGCGCGGCCGCGTCGTCTACTACTATTGGTGGAGGTGCGCTCCGCTCCCGAAGATGCGGCGGCGGGGCGCGTTGCCTCGGAGTACGAACCCGAGTCGAACCTGCCACGCTCATGCGTCGGCGCGGCGCGGTCCGCAATTTCTCACTGCGGCTCCGGGACGGCATCACGGAAAGGGAAACACTCATGAAGGGCGGGATCGCCTGGTTCGCCCGCAATCCGGTCGCCGCGAACCTCATGATGATCTTCATCATCATGAGCGGCGCGATTGCGACCACCGCGGTCAAGGAAGAGATCTTCCCCGAGATCGAGCTCGACCGGGTCAGCATCAACATCCCGTATCTCGGCGCGGCGCCCGAGGAGGTCGAGTCGGGGGTGATCCTCCGCGTAGAGGAGGCCATCCAGGGCATCGACGGCATCAAGGAGATCCAGTCGACCGCGTCCGAGGGCAGCGCCTCGGTCATGGTCGAGCTCGAGCTCGGCGCCGACGCCCGCCGGGTCGTCGACGAGATCAAGAACCAGGTCGACGCCATCACCACGTTCCCCATCGAGACCGAAGAGCCCATCATCCGCGAGCTGATCGCGCGGAACCAGGTCACCGACATCGCCATCTCCGGCGCCACCGACGTATTCACCCTGAAGGCGATCGCCGAGCAGGTGCGCGACGAGCTGACGGTGCTGCCCGAGATCACCCAGGTCGACATCGTCAGCGCCCCGCCCTACGAGATCTCCATCGAGGTCTCGGAGACGGCGCTGCGCCGGCACGGCATGACCTTCGACCAGGTCGCCGACGCCGTGCGCCGCTCCTCGCTCGACCTCCCCGGCGGGTCGGTCCGCACCGACGGCGGCGAGATCCTGCTGCGCACCATCGGCCAGGCCTACCGCGGGAACGAGTACGAGGCCCTCGTGCTGCTGACCCGCGCCGACGGCACCCGCCTCAGGCTCGGCGACGTGGCGACCGTCGTCGACGGCTTCGCCGAGACGGACCAGCAGGCCCGCTTCGACAGCGACACGACGGTGATGGTGTCGGTGTTCCGCACCGGCGACCAGAGCGCCCTCGACATCGCGGCGGCGGTGGAGCGCTACGTCGAGGACATGCAGGCGCAGGTCCCCGGGGGCATCTCGCTCACCATCTGGCAGGACCAGGCCGAGATACTCGCCGACCGGCTGACCCTGATGGTGCGCAACGGCGCCACCGGGTTCGTGCTGGTCTTCATCGTGCTCGCCCTCTTCCTCCAGTTCCGCCTGGCGTTCTGGGTCAGCCTGGGCATTCCCATCTCGTTCCTCGGCGCCATCGCCCTGATGCCGGGGCTCGACGTCTCGGCCAACGTCATCTCGCTGTTCGCGTTCATCCTCGTGCTGGGCATCGTGGTCGACGACGCGATCATCGTGGGCGAGAACATCTTCCGCCACCAGGAGAACCACGGGGACCCCCTGCAGAGCTCCATCGAGGGCGCCCGGGAGATCGCCAAGCCGGTGACCTTCGCGGTCCTGACGACGGTGGCGGCGTTCATGCCGCTCATGTTCGTGCCCGGCATGATGGGGAAGATCTTCCGGGTCATCCCCCTCGTCGTCATCCCCTGCCTGCTCTTCTCGCTGATCGAGTCGCTCGGCATCATGCCCGCCCATCTCGCCCACATGCGCCAGCGCCGCACGTCCGGCTCGTGGCACCGGTTCCAGCAGTTCTTCGCCAACGGGCTCAAGAACTTCGTCCGGACCGTCTACCAGCCGCTGCTCGAGACTGCGCTCCGCTGGCGCTACGTCACCGCCGCCGTCGGGCTCTCGACCCTCATCCTCACCGGGGGCATGGTGCTCGGGGGCTGGACCAACTTCCACTTCTTCCCCTCGATCGAGGCCGACTTCATGGCCGCGTCGCTGACCATGCCGCAGGGCACGCCGGTCGAATCGACGTCGCGGGCGGTCGAGAAGCTCGAGGCGGGGGCCGCGCGGCTGCGCGCCCAGTTGCAGCGCGAGACCGGCATGGACTACTTCCGCCACGTGTCGGCGGCGGTCGGCGACCAGCCGATGATGTCGCGCGGCGGCGGCCCGATGGGGCCGATGGAGGTGGCCAGCGCCGCGAACCTCGGCGAGGTGACGGTGGAGCTCGCCCCGGCCGAGACCCGGGCGTACACGAGCGAGCAGCTCGGCCTGATGTGGCGCGAGGCGACCGACCCCATCCCGGAGGCGGTCGAGGTCAACTTCGACATGTCGATGATGGCGCCGGGCGACGACGTCGACGTGCAGCTCGCGGGGCCCGACCTCGAGCGGTTGCGCGCCGCCGCCGACGAGGTCAAGCGCCGGCTCGCGGCCTACGCCGGCGTCTACGAGATCTCCGACTCGTTCCGGGCCGGCAAGGTGGAGATGCAGCTCGGCATCAAGCCCGCGGCGGAGACCCTCGGGCTGACCCTGCAAGACCTCGGCCGGCAGGTGCGGCAGGCGTTCTACGGCGAGGAGGCCCAGCGCATCCAGCGCGGACGCGACGACATCCGGGTCATGGTGCGCTACCCCCGGGACGACCGCCGTTCGCTCGGCGACCTCGAGAACATGCGCATCCGCACCCCGAACGGCGGCGAGGTGCCGTTCGGCCAGGTCGCGCAGGTGGAGCCGGGGCGCGGATTCGCGTCGATCAAGCGGGTAGACCGCAACCGGGCCGTCAACGTGACCGCCTCCGTCGACCCGGCCGGGACGTCGGCCGGGGCGGTCATCGGCGATCTACAGGCGCGCATCCTGCCCGAGGTCCTCGCCGACTACCCCGGCGTGTTCTACACCTTCGAGGGGGCCCAGGCCGAGCAGGTCGAGGCGGTGGGCGGCCTGCAGTGGGGGTTCGCGCTGGCGCTTCTCATGATCTTCGCCCTCCTCGCGGTGCCGTTGCGCTCGTACGTGCAGCCGCTCATCATCATGGCGGCCATCCCCTTCGGCCTCGTCGGGGCCATCTGGGGGCACATGGTGATGCGGCTCGACGTCACCATGATGTCGATGTTCGGCCTCGTCGCGCTGACCGGGGTCGTCGTCAACGACAGCCTCGTGATGGTCGACTTCATCAACCGCGCCCGGAAGGTCCACGCCGACGTGGGCGCCAAGGTGCGCCAGGCCGGGGGGCAGCCGCGGGACCGCCACGCCTTCGAGTCGGCCGGGCTGCATCTCGCGATCCGCGAGGCGGGCGGCAACCGGTTCCGGCCGATCCTCCTCACGTCGCTGACCACGTTCTTCGGGCTCGCGCCGCTGATGCTCGAGCGCAGCATGCATGCGGCGTTCCTGGTGCCGATGGCGGTGTCGCTGGCGTTCGGCGTGCTGTTCGCCACCTTCATCATGCTGATCCTGGTGCCGACGGCGTACCTCATCCTCGACGACGTCCAGCGGACGCTGCGGCGGATGTTCGGACAGGAAGAGCCGGCGTTCGCCCCCGAGGCGCCGCCCCTGACCGACGACGCGGTGGTGGCGGGCGGCGCCCAGGCGGCGAGGACGGCCGAGGCGGCGTCGTAGACGAGCAACGGCGACAGCCGCAGCCGCCGGGCAGCCGCAGTCCTTGGGCGACGGCGGCGAGGCGGTCGACGGCGGCGCCGGCGGGCTACC
>JAJEEA010000110.1 GCA_022821235.1 Vicinamibacteria bacterium | reverse complement strand
GCGCCGCCGCCGGCGGCCCGTCCGCTGGCAGCGGGCGGCGCGGGTCTGCATCGCCGCCGGGCTGGCCCTCTTCGCGGCCTTCCTCGTCACCGGCATGCGGGAGCGGCGGGACTCGACGGAGGCCCGCGCCGTCGACCGGGCCGACCCCGAGGCGGTGAGCGAGAGCGCCGGCATCGAGTTCGTCCGGAGCGACGGCGGGGTGGTGAGCTTCAGGCTGACCGCCGCGCGGCAGGCGACGTACGCGGACGGGTCGATGCGGTTCTCCGGCGGCGTCGACGTGACGGTGCCCCCCCGCGGAGACCGGGACGGCTTCACGATGAGCGCGTCGGATCTGTTCGTCGAGGAGGAGCAGGGCGACTTCGCGGTGAGCGGCGGCGTGAGCATGGCCGACGCGGGCGGCCTCGCGGCCCGGACCGGCGGCGCCAGCTACAGCGAGGCCCGGAACGTCGTCACCATGAGCGACCCCGGGGGGGTGACGACGCTGGTCCGCGACGGCCTCGAGGCGTTCGGGAACGACGTCGTTCAGTATCGCGACCGGGGGGTCATCACCCTCGACGGCGCCGCCGGCGTGCGGTTGACGCGCGACGCGGACCGGGCCGAGGTCGACGTCGCCGCCCCGCACGTCACCCTCGCCGACGCCGACCGCTATATGCGCTTCGAGGGGGGGGCGGACATCCGGACCGGCGGGATGACCGTCGCCTCGGCCACCGCGACGGCGTACTTCGGGGAGGGGGAGAACGCGCTCGAGTCGATGGAGCTGAGCGGCGGGGTGCGGATTCGTTCCGCCGCCGCGGCCGAGGGCGGGTTGCGCGAGTCGTCGGCGGACGAGGCCACCCTCGAGTTCGATCCGGCGACCCGGGACCTGCGGCGGGCCGTCCTGACCGGGCAGTCGGTGGTCGAGCTGGCGGGGGCGGACGGCGCGGACGGCTCGCGGATCGAGAGCGGCGCGATGGACGTGGCCATGGCGCCGGGCGGGGCCGAGGTCGTCGGCCTCGACGCCGGCGGCGACGTGTTCCTGCGGCTGCCGGTGACGCCCGGAGAGCCGCGACAGGAGGTTCGCGCCCGCACCTTCATCGCCACCGGGACCCCCGAGACGGGACTGACCGGCATCAGCCTGGACGGCGGGGTCGCGTACCACGAGCGGCACGAGGCGTCGGCCGACGGGGCGGCGGTCACCAGGATCGTCCGCGCCGACCGGTTCGAGGCCGGCGTGGGCCGGGGGCTGGTCGGCCTGATCGAGGTCCGGTTCGACGGCGACGTACGGTTCGACGACGAGAGCCGGCGGGCCGAGGCGGCCCGCGCCGCCTACGACCTGCTGGGGGGGACCATCGCGCTCGCGGCGGCGGGTCAGCCTCTGCCGGCGGGCGGGTCCGGGCCGGCGGGCGGGTCCGGGCCCGAAGGCGAGCCTCTCTCGGAGGGCGAGCCCGTGCCGGAGGGTGATCCCGTGCCGGAGGGTGATCCCGTGCCGGCGGACGAGCCTGCGCCGCCGGACGAGCCCTCGTCGGACGGCGGGCCTTCGTCCGCCGGCGGGCCCGCGCCGAACGCCGGCCCGCCGGCGATCCTCGTCGACGGCAACCGCACCATCGAGGCCGGAGGGAGTCTCGAGGTCGCCCTGGACGGGTCGCGGGTATCGGGGGCGGGCGGCGTGCAGACCGTGCTCGCGCCGCCGGGGGACGGGGGCGACGAGGCGGGCGCGGACAAGGTCCCGGCCCTCATGGAACGGACGCAGAGAATCAACATCCGGGCCGATACGGCGGACTACGACAACGATGCGCGCCAGGTCACCTACGGTGGAGAGGTCCGGATGTGGCAGGGCAGCACGAGCTTCGAGGGCGAGACGATCTCGATCGACCACGCCACCGGGGGCCTCTCCGTCGGCGGGCCGGCCCGAACGACCATCCAGCTCGTCCGCATCGACGAGGAGACGGGAGAGAACGTCGTCTCCCGCACCGACGCCGCCGCCGGCAGCTTCGTCTACGACGACGAGGCCCGGCACGCCGTCTACGAGGGCGGGGCGGTGCTCCGGTCCGACCACGGCGACCTGGCGGCCGAGAAGATCGAGGTCTTTCTGCAGCCGGATGGCCGGACCCTCGACCGGTTCGTCGCGGCCGGCGCGGTGCGGTTGCGCCTCGACGGCCGATGGGCGACGGGCGAGTCTCTCGTGTACCATGAAGCCGAGGGGCGCTACGAGATGGAGGGGGCGCCGGTGGAGATCGTCGAGGTGGCCGAGCCCGATGAAGACTCGGCCGAAGCCGGGCCTGCCGGCCCCGTCGAGCCCGCCGAGCCGGTGTGCCGCAGCACCCGGGGGCTCGCCCTGACGTTCTATCGCGGGTCCGACGTCGTGGCGGTCGACGGACGCGAGCGAACGAGGACCGAGACCGCCAGCGGCCCCTGCCAGCCGCTGGATCTCTGATCCGGCGAGCGTCCGTCCGGCGGCCGTCATCCGTCGCCGGAGGCGCCGCCGCACCCGCCTCGCATGGCTACACTGCGCACGGAGAACCTGACGAAGTCGTACGGCGGGCGGACCGTCGTCCGGGACGTCAGCGTGACGGTGGAGTCCGGCGAGGTGGTGGGCCTGCTGGGCCCCAACGGCGCCGGCAAGACCACGACGTTCTACCTGGTGGTGGGCCTCACCGCGCCGGATCGGGGCCGGGTCGTCCTGAACGACGACGACGTCACCCACGACCCGATGTACCAGCGGGCTCGGAAGGGCATCGGGTACCTGCCGCAGGAGCCGTCGATCTTCCGGGGACTGACCGTCGAGCAGAACATCCTGGCGATTCTCGAGACGGTGGGCATGCCCCGCCGGGCTCGCTACGCGCGGATGCGCGAGCTGTTGAACGAGCTCGATCTCACGTCGCTGGCCAAGTCCCCGGCCCATACCCTGTCCGGGGGCGAGCGCCGCCGCGCCGAGATCACCCGCGCGCTCGTCATCTCGCCTTCGTTCATCCTGCTCGACGAGCCGTTCGCGGGCATCGACCCCATCGCGGTCACCGACATCCAGGAGATCATCTTCCACCTGAAGGCGCGCGGCATCGGCGTGCTCATCACCGACCACAACGTGCGGGAGACGCTGCGCATCACCGACCGCGCGTACATCATCCACGACGGCGCCGTGTTCCGCAGCGGGACCCCGGCCGAGCTCGCCCACGACGACGACGTCAAGCGCATCTATCTCGGCGCCGACTTCCGGCTGGATTGACGCGGGGGACGGCGGCTTCGCCGCCCGGGAGCCCGCGCCGCAGCACGGCGCTGACCTCCGGTTGCGCACCGCGGCGGGGGGGCAATAGAATCGAGACAGCGCCGCGTTGGCGGCGGAGCGCGGCCCTGCGGGCGCATCGGCGTTTCACCGGCGCCGGTGACCCGCGGCTCGGATCCCGGCTCTCGACGCGCCGCGTTCCCGCGAATCCGGAACACCGGCCCCATGGCACTGCAGCAACGACTCCAGACTCGTCTCTCGCAGAAGCTCGTCCTGACCCCATCGCTGCAGCAGGCCATCAAGCTGCTGCCGATGTCGACCCTCGAGCTCGTGGACCTGCTGACGCAGGAGGTGGTCGAGAACCCGATGCTGGAGGAGGTGACCGCCGAGGACCTGGAGCCGCCGGACGCGGTGAACCCGGCGGAGGCGGCCAAGGCGGACGACGCGGGGGCCGACAAGGACCAGGCCGACAAGGACCAGCCGGAGTCGTGGGACGACGCCGACTACGAGTACTTCTTCGGCGACTACCTGGACGACGGCTACCGCCCGCATGCGCCGCGTGAGGTCCGGGAGCTTCCTCCGATAGAGAACACCCTCTCGACCCCGGGCGCGCTGGCCGATCACCTGATGTGGCAGCTCTCCCTCCAGCCCGGAGACGACGATCCGCTGCTGCGGGACATCGGCTCGGCGATCATCGGCAATCTCGACGACGACGGCTACCTCGTGGCGTCGGTCGGCGAGATCGCGGCGATGGGCGACTGGGACACGGAAGACGTCGAGCGTATCCTCCGGGTGGTCCAGGGACTCGATCCGGTCGGGGTCGCGGCCCGGGGGCTTCGGGAATGCCTGATGCTGCAGATTGCGCATCTCGGCCTCGACGGCACCGCGACCGAGATGATCGTCCGCGACCATCTGAAGCTGCTTCAGAGTCAGCAGGGCCAGGAGATCGCCCGGCGCCTCGGACTCACGCTCGACGAGCTGAAGCACCACGTCGGCGTCATCAGGCAGCTCGATCCGAAGCCGGGAAGCCGCTACAACCGCACCGCTTCCCAGCACGTCATCCCCGACGTCTACGTCGTCAAGGTCGAGGACCGGTACGTCGCCATGCTGAACGACGACGGCATGCCGCAGCTCCGGATCAGCCCCGTCTACCGCCGGCTGCTCGACAAGGACAACGACAACCGCGAGACCCGCGCCTACGTGAAGGAGAAGTTCCGATCCGCGTTGTGGCTCATCAAGTCGGTCGATCAGCGCCAGAAGACGATCCAGAAGGTGGCCAACAGCATCATCGAGTTCCAGCAGGAGTTCCTCGACCGCGGAATCGACTTCCTCCGGCCCCTCGTGCTGCGGAACGTGGCCGATGAGATCGGCATGCACGAGTCCACCGTCAGCCGCGTCGTCAACAACAAGTACATGCACACGCCGCAAGGCGTGTTCGAGATGAAGTACTTCTTCCACAGCGGCATCAGCAGCGCCTACGGCGAGAGCGTGTCTTCGGTCGCCATCAAGCAACGCATTCGCAGGATCATCGAAGAGGAGGATTCCCGGAAGCCCCTGAGCGACTCGCGCATCGTGCGCCTCCTTCAGGACGACGGCCTGATCCTGGCCCGGCGGACGATCGCCAAGTACCGCGAGGAAATGAAGATTCCCACCTCGAGCCGGCGCCGGGTCCTGTTCTGACCCACGCCCGGCCGCCGTCCGGCTGCCGGCCGGCGCCGCCGTCCCGGTTTCGTCGCGGGCGGCCGGGGACGTTGCCGTAATCGACCGCTCGCAGATCTACAGGAAACTGACGAAAATGCAATACACGTTGACGGCCCGGAACGTCTCGGTGAACGACGAGCTGCGCGATCTGATCGGCAAGCGGCTGCTGCCTCTGGAGCGAGTGCTCGGCGACGCCTTCGTCTCCGCCGAGGTGGTGTTGTCGTCGGCGCGCCACCTGTGCGTGTCCGAGCTGATCGTCCATGCGCGGGGCGATCATCGGCTGCACGGCGTCGCCGAGGCGCCCAACTGGCAGGCGGCGGTCGGCGCCGCCGTGGACAAGGTCAACCACCAGGCCCACACCCTGAAGGGCAAGTGGCAGGACCGCCGGCGTCACGCCGTGCCCGTGTCCGAGACCGCCGGCCAGGACGCGGAGATGGACGACACGACGAGCATCGGTTGACCCGGGGTGACCGGGCCGGGCGCCGGCGAGGCGGCGGACACGCGGCCGGCGGGCCGATGGAGGCGCAGCGCGGCGGGGGAGCGGCATGGCCGGCAGTCATGGCGGGACGGCGGGCGGAGAGGGCCCGGCCGCCGCCAGCGAGGCGGCCCGGTTCGTCGTGGTCACCGGCCTGTCGGGAGCCGGGAAGTCCGCGGCCATCCGCGCTCTCGAAGACCTCGGCTACCTGTGCGTCGACAACCTCCCCACGGTGTTGATCCCGACGCTGGCCGACCTCGATCCGGGGGAAGGCGCGCGCCGCGACGCCATCGCCGTCGTCGTGGACGCCCGCGATCGGTCGTTTCCCGATCGATTCGCCGGCGTCTTCGCCGCGCTTCGCGCGCGGAGCCGCCTGCAGACCTGGCTCATCTTTCTCGAGGCTTCCGACGCCGCCCTGCTGAGGCGCTTCAGCGAAACCCGGCGGCCCCACCCGCTGGCCCCGGCGGGGTCGGTCATCGAAGGGATCCTGGCCGAGCGGGCGCGGCTCCGCGAGATAAGGGAGATGTCGGACCTCGTGCTCGACACCTCCGACCTCACGGTGCACGAGCTGCGCCGGGCCTTCGGCGAGCTCGCGGAGGGCGGAGACGGCCGGGCGCGGTTGACGGCGACGCTGCTCAGCTTCGGCTACAAGCACGGGGTGCCGCCGGAGTCGGACCTGCTCTTCGATGTCCGTTTTCTGCCGAACCCGTACTTCGTTCCGGACCTGAAGGGGCTGAGCGGTCTGGACCCGGGGGTCCGCGATTACGTGTGCGCGGCCGAGACGGCCGCGCCGTTCCTGGACAAGGCCGCCGATCTGCTCGAGTTCCTGATTCCCAGGTACATCCACGAGGGCAAGAGCTACCTGACCATCGGCGTCGGATGCACCGGCGGACGCCATCGTTCCGTCGTGATCGCCGAGCGGCTCAGGGCGCGGTTGTCGGCGGTCGACGGGGTTCGATGGCGCATGCGTCACCGCGACGTCGCGGTGGGGCACGGCGATGAGGGGGAGGGCGTCGGATGAGAGTGGACAAGCCGTGGGGCTACGAGCTGCACTGGGCTAAGACCGGGCGCTACGTCGGAAAGATCATCCACGTCGATGCCGGACACGCCCTCAGCCTGCAGTACCACCGGGTCAAGGACGAGACCATCCTGGTGTGGAGCGGACGCATCCGGTTCGAGACGGGGCGGGGCGACGCGCGCGTGACCCGCGAGATGGGACCGGGAGAGAGCGTTCACATCGCGCCGGGCACCGTGCACCGCATGACGGCCCTGGAGCCCACCGACATCTTCGAGGTGTCGACGCCCGAGCTCGACGACGTCGTGCGCCTCGAGGACCGGTACGGCCGCGGCGCGGCCGGCGGCGCGGAGTCGGCCGCGAGCAGCTCGGGCCCCGAACGCCGTCAATCCGGCTGATCGCCGGGCAGGATGATGCGTTCGAGCGTGGCCAGCCGTTGCTCGACCTTGCCGAGGGTGATTTCCACCGCGCGGAGGCGGTCGTCGAGGCGCCGAATGTCGGTGCGGATGTCGGCGACGTCGGCGTCCATGCGGTGCAGCTCGTTCCGGATGCCGGCGTTCTGCGCGATCAGGATGCCCCCGAGCACGAGGACGACGCCGATGATTCACTTCGCGTCGGTGCCTGGCATGGTGATCTCTCGCATGCGGGTCAGCCGTGAAGGCGGCGGCGACGGCGACCCGTCCTCGCCCGGTGCGGCCCGGCTGGCCGGCGGGGTACGAGGCACGGGGCGCCGAACCCTTCCGGCCGGCGGATCAGAACGGGATGTCGTCGTCGGTCAACTCCGGGGGGCCGGCCTCGCCACCGCCGCTGGGCATGTCCTGGCGCCCGCCGCCACCGTAATCGCCGCCTGCCGCCGTACCCCGTCCGCCACCGCCCTCGCCGCCGCGACTGCCGCCTCCCAGAAGCTCGATGTCCTGTGCCACGATCTTCGTCGTGTAGCGCTTGTTGCCGGACTGGTCATTCCATTCGTCCGTCTGGAGGCGCCCTTCGACGTAGATCTGCGTGCCCTTGGTCAGATAACGCTGCAGCGCCTCGCCACGAGGACCCCACAGATCCACGCGGTGCCATTCCGTGCGCTCCTGCCGCTGCCCAGACGCCTTGTCGGTCCACCTGTACGTCGTGGCCAACGAGAAATTGCAGACGGCTCGGCCGTTGGGCGTATGCCGCAACTCGGCGTCCCGGCCGAGGTTGCCGACGAGGAATACCTTGTTGACGCTTCCCATTAGCTCTCAATCCAGGCGGTCGAGCGCCTGCTGCGCCAGATTCGCCATGTTGTCGTCGGGATGCTCCCGCACCACCGTCTGGAAGGTCTCCCGCGCCAGATCGATCTGGTCGAGGCGCTCGAGCGCGAGGCCGCGCTTGTAGAGCGCCTCGGCCACGACGTTGCCGGCGGGGTAGCGCACGGAGACCTGCTCGTACGCGTCGGCCGCTTCCCGGAACCGTCCGTCCGCGTAGTAGTTCTGCCCGATGAAGAACAGGGCATCGTCGGCTATCTCGGACTGCGGGAACGTGCTGATGAACTGCTCGAACCCCTGGATCGAGAGCGCCCACTGGCCGGTGGTGTAGTCCGTGTACGCGGTGTCGTAGAGGCGCTTCGGCGAGATCCCCGGGTTGACGGGCGCCGCCGCGAGCGCCGGGTTCACGGGCAGGCCGGTGTCGGGATCGACCTCGAGATCGGTCAGGGGCGCCCCCAGCAGCGGCATCGCCATGCGCAATGCCTCGATTTCCTGGGCGAGGGAGGAGACCCGCACGTTGTTCTCGTCGATCTTCTCCCGCACCACCCGCACCCCGGTCGCCACGCTGTCGACCTGCAACTGCTGATTCGCGAACCCGCGGCGGACGTCGTCGCCCTGCGCCTCGAGCTGCGTCAGGATGGAATGCAACGTCCGTTCCAGTGCCGCGAGCGCGATCTGCAGCCGCGCGTCCTGCTCCTGCAACATGCGGATGTCGGCCGCGATCTGCTGGTGCTCGCGGTTCTGGCCCCGGGCGGGCACGACGGTCAGAACGGCCACGAGGAATCCGAGCGCGAACCTGAAGGAAAGCGATCTCATGACAGTACCTCTGCGCCGGACGGGGGATGGAAACGGGGGCGCCCGCGGCCGGGCGCCGGCACGAGCGGGCGGCCCTCATGTTAGCCCGGCCGAGGCCAATCCGCCAGCCCCGACCGGTCTCCGCCGCTATTTCTCCGTGATCACGAAATGCGCCCGTCGGTTGGCGGCCCAGGCCGTCTCGTCGTGCCCGGGATCGAACGGGAACTCCTTGCCGTAGCTGACCGTCCGGACCCGTCCCGCATCCAGGCCGAGCTCCACCAGGTAGCGCCGGGCGGCCACCGCCCGCCGCTCGCCGAGCGCGAGGTTGTACTCGGGCGTGCCCCGTTCGTAGCAGTGCCCCTCGATGGTCACCGCCCAGGTCGGGAAGCGCGCGAGCATGTCGGCGTTGGCTTCCACCGCCTGCCGGCCGCGCTCGTCGAGCTCGGCGCTGTCCAGCACGAAGAAGACCGGCTCGAGCAGCAGCGAGCGGTTGAGCTCCTCGAGCGACCGGGAGGCGATCTCCTCGTCCGGCGTCAGGGCCGGGACCGCCGGCATCGGCGGCGCGAGGGGCTCCGGGGCCGGGTTGGAGGCGATGATCTCCGGGGGATCCTCGATCACCGTGCGCTCCACCACCGGCTCGGGCAGCTCCGGCGGCGGGTTGTCGGCGCAGGCGGCCTGCAGGCAGGCCGCCGCCACGAGCGCCGCGACTCCGACGAGCCGTGAACCGTGTCCTCGATCGTGCATCTTCGCCAGCTCCTCCTGTGTCTTCCCGACCGCTCCCGCCGCAAACCGGGGTTGCCCGCCGGCCCCGCGAGTTACCGGGACCAGCTCGGCATCTCGTTGTTGCCGACCGACGTCACCCGGCGCAGCCCCCGGCCGTCACGGCCTATCGTGTAGATCTGCTTCGATTCGTTGCGCGTCGACATGAACGCGATGTGGCGGCCGTTGGGGGCGTAGGCCGGACTCTCGTTCGAGCCGAGCCCGAACGTCAGTTGGCGGACCTCGTTGGTGGCGAGGTCCAGCACCTTGACGTCGTGTCCCGGCCCCGTCCGCGACGAGTAGGCGATCTCGTTGAACGGCGGCGGCGACCACGTCGGCCGGTCGCAGTAGCTCTCGTAGGTCAGCCGCCGCAGGCCGGTGCCGTCGGCGCCGATCACGTAGATCTGCGGCGCGCCGGTGCGATCGGACGTGAAGGCGATCTGCTGGCTGTTGGGCGACCACGTGGGGCTGGTGTCGATGGCGGGGTGGTTCGTCAGCCGCTGGAGCCCGGTGCCGTCGACGTTGGCGACGTAGATGTCGCTGTTGTTCTCGCGGTTCGAGTTGAAGGCGACGCGCCGGCCGTCGGGCGAGAAGGCGGGCAGGAAGTTCTGCCGCCGGCTGTCGCCCTCGATCGGCTTCGCGAGGCGGCCCTCGAACAGGTACGACACCAGCACGTCGGGGAACCCGCTCAGCCAAGACGTGTACGCGATGGACCGGCCGTCGGGGGACCACGCGGGGTTCGTGTTGAGGCTGCGGGTCACGGTGACCCGCCGCGGGTTGGCCCCGTCGTAGTCGGCGATGTAGATCTCCTTCACCGGCCGGTTCTCCACGAGCCCGAACACCGACTCGCTGTCGCGGTCGGAGACGAACGCGAGGCGGGTGCGGGCCACCCCGTCGAGGCCGCGCTGGTTGCGGTGGATCTCGTCCGCGAGCTGATGCGCCAGGAGACGCACGTTGCGGGTCGAGCCGCTGTAGAGCACCCCGAACGCGGAGCCGCCGGTCCGGACGTCGAAGAGACGGGCGGTGAGGTCGAGGCGGTTCTCGCCGCTGGCCTCGACGGTGCAGCTCATCACGCCGTCGGCGCCGATCTCCCGCCATCGGTCGAAGGGGAGATCGACGAGGGACCTCGCCGCCGGGATGGTGCGGTAGACGTCGCGGGGAATCAGCCTGAACTCGCGCTCGAAGTCCAGATCGTCCCAGAGCACCCGGGCGATGGTGCGGCTAGCCTCCTGCGTCGCCCCGTCGGGGGTCAGCGGCAGGCAGTCGGGCACCGCGATGCTCGGCTGGGACCCGATGCTGTCGCCGATCCTCACGCGGACCTCGTCCTGCTGCGCCGGCCTTCCGCCCGCGCGGGCCGGCGCGGTCAGCAGGGGCGCGGCCAGCGTGAACAGGGCGGAGCGGCGCGAAATGCGGGCCATCGATGAATGCTCCTCAGCGTCGGTACTCGAAGTCGAGATGAACGGTCAGGCGGTCGGCGGGAAAGGCCGGCGGCAGGTACGGCAACTGCCTCGTCAGGAGCACGGCGCGCTCGGCGCTCGTGTCGAGCGCGAAATGGCCGCTGCCGGCCTCCCGTTCCACGTCGGTGATGCGGCCGTCACGCTGAATCGTGAACTTGATCGTCACCACACCGGTCACGGGCTGGCGGCGGTTCCAGTTGTTGCGGATCCGCTCCGTCATGATGGCGATGTACTCGGGGCAGCAGAAATTCAGCAGCTCGAGCTCTCCGCCGTCGCCGAGCCCGCCGGCGGAGAGCCCCACCCCGGCCCCTTCGGCGCCGGTGTCGGCGAGGGCGCTGCCCTCCCGCAACGCCGGTCCCCGGACCGGCGTCCGGCCCCGCGACTCCTCGGGCGCCGCCTCCGGCGGCACGTCCTCCTCGACCCGGCGGTCGGCGTCCTCGTCGGGCAGGACCACCTCCGGCGGGGCGGGGGTCGGAGGCTGGATCCACTGGGGGCGGTTCGCCTCCTCGAGCGGCAGCACCTCCTGCACGGGGCGCGCGGCGAGCGCCGCCTGTCCGCCGGTGCTGGGCCCGGCCGGCCCCCCGAGGCTGATGTTCATGACGTCGGCCGCCAGATCGGTCTCGAGATCGGCGACGAAGGTCGACGGGAACACGACGAGCACCGCCATGAGTGCGGCGTGCCCGGCCAGCGAGATCGCGCAGGTCCGTCCCAGGCCGTCCCCGCCGGCCCTGCGCTGACGAACCACGTCGGTGATGGACTGCATGCTCATGCCCGTCGCGCTCCGGTCACGGCTCGGCCGGCAACGCGGTCACGAGTCCGACGTCGGAGACGCCGCCCGCCTTGAGCTCGTCGATGACCGACACCAGCTCCCGGTAGGTGATGTCTCCGTCGCCGCGGACGAAGACCTCCCGGGCGGCGCTCGCGTCCAGCTCCTGCCGCATGCGCTCCGCGAGGACCTCGAGCCGGACCAGGTCGTCCCCCACCTGCACGATTCGGTCCTCGCGGAAGGTCATCCCGATCGTCACGAACAGCCGCTCGGCGACGAGCTGATCCGAGCGCCGCGACACGGGCAGGCTCACGTCCATGCCGCGCTGCATCATCGGCGCCGCCACCATGAAGATGATCAGCAGCACGAGCATGACGTCCACGAGCGGCACCACGTTGATCTCCGACAGCGACGTCGCGGCCCGCGGGCGTCCGCGCCGCCGGCCGCCGGTCGAGCCGCCCGCCCCGTTGCCGTGAATCGTGGGCATGTCCTTATGACGCCTGATCTGCGCTCGCGGGCGGCTGGCCCGCCAGCCGTCGCCTGCGGCTCCGCTTGGCGCCCAACCAACCCTCCAGTAGTCCGCGCCCTTCTACGGCGCAGACTACTCGCCCGCCCGCCGTCGCCTGCGGCTCCGCCGGGCGCCCAACCAACCCTCCAGTAGTCCGCGCCGTTCTACGGCGACTACTCGCCCGC
>JAJEEA010000532.1 GCA_022821235.1 Vicinamibacteria bacterium | reverse complement strand
TCCGCCTTGCGCTTCTCGGCCGCCCGCCGGGCCTTGCGCAGGTCGTCGTCGACCCGCACCGTGAGATAGCGCAGGACGTCGTCGTGGACGCGCATGCGGCGCTCGAGCTCGGTCACCATCGTGCCCGGCCCGCGAATGAGCTGGACGACGTAGATGCCCTCCGTGAAGTTGCCGATGGGGTAGGCGAGCTTGCGGCGTCCCCACAGGTCGGTGTTCTCCACCGCCCCGCCGAGCTTGCCGATCTGGTCCTCCAGATCGCGCTGGAGCGTCTCCACCTCGGCGTTGGCCACGGTGGGCGCGAGGACGTACACGAACTCGTATTGTCGATCGCTGGGCATGCGGCTCCTTCTGGACTGACGGCCACCGCGGGGTGGCAAGGAGTGAACGGGGCGGGCGAACGCGCCGCCCCGGACTCACGAGATTACCGGACAGGACAATCGACGTCAACAGCCCGGGCCGGCCCCGGCCGGCGGCTCATCGCCTCCGGGGTCGGCTTCACGCCGATTGAACGCATTCATGACCGGGCCGATGCCGGCCTCCACGAACATCTCCACGGCGTCGGCCGCCCGCCGCACGCTCTCGTCCATGGCCGGCCGCTCGTCGCGGCCGAACCGGGACAGCACCCGCCCGGAGAGCTTCTGCCTCGGGTCGCCGCGCCCCACCCCGACGCGAAGACGGGGGAACCCCTCCCCGGCGACGGCCTCGATTATCGAGCGCAGGCCGTTGTGCCCGCCGGACGATCCCCGACGGCGCGCCCGCAGGCGGCCCAGGGGCAGATTGACGTCCTCGGTGACGACCAGCAGGTCGTCCGGCTCGATGCGGTAGTAGCGCAGCAACGCGCCGACCGCGAACCCGCTGCGGTTCATGTAGGTCAGCGGCTTCGCCAGCAGGACCGCGCCGCGCCCCGCCGGCGACGCCGGGGCCCTGGCGAGCAGGGCGTCGGCGGGAGCGGACCGGAACGCGAGTTCCCATCGCCGGGCGGTCTCGTCGACGACCTCGAAGCCGACGTTGTGCCGGGTCCCCCGGTACTGGTCGCCGGGGTTGCCGAGTCCCACGATCAGCTTCACGGTCGTGCACGCGGGAAGCCCGCGACCGCCGAGAGTCCCGCCGGCGGGAGCATCAACCCTCCGCCTTGCTCGCCGCCTCGTCCTCCGCCTCGCCCTCGCCCTCGGCCTCGCCCTCCGCCTCGCCCTCCTCCGCCTCGAGCCTCGGCGCGATGACGTGGACGATGAGGGTCTCGGGATCGCTCACCGGCTGCCACGAGACGCCCTCGAGGAGGTCCTTGAGACGGACGCCCTGGCCGATCGCCAACGAGGAGACGTCCACCTCGATGTGCTCGGGAATCTCGGACGGCAGGCACGCGACGGCCACCTCCCGCTGCACGAAGTCGATCAGGCCGCCCTGCACCTTGACCCCTTCCGCCTCGCCCGTCAGCTCGATGCGCACGGTGACGGTGATGACCTTGTCCATGGCCACCCGGTAGAAGTCGACGTGCAGGAGCCGGTGCGAGACGGGATCGACCTGAAAGTCCTTGATCAGCACCTTGCTCGAGTCCCCGCCGCCGACGGTGAGGCCGATCAGGGTGTTGGCGCCGGCATCCGAGTGGAGCACCCGCGACACCTCCTCGGGCTCGACGCTGACGGCGAGCGCGCCCGACCCGCCCGCCTCGCCGTAGACGACGCCGGGAATGCGGCCGCCGCGACGAAGCCGGCGGGCGAGGTTCTTGCCGCGTTCGGACCGAAGCTCCGCGTTCAACGTGGTTTCCATGAATGACCTGTCTGGCAAGCGAGACCCGCTCGTCTAGACGAACAGCGACGACACGGACGTCTCCTGGTGAATGCTCTGAATCGCCTTCCCCAGCAACGGGGCGACGGACAGCACCTCGACCCGGTCCGACGCGGCGACCTCGGGCCGGGGGGGGATGGTGTTCGTGACCACCAGCTTCTCGAGCGCCGACCCCTCGATGCGCTCCAGCGCCGGCCCCGAGAGCACGCCGTGCACCGCGCACGCGATGACCCGCGCGGCGCCGTTCTCGCGCAGCGCCGACACCGTCTGGACGAGCGTTCCCGCGGTGTCGACGATGTCGTCCTGGATGATGCACACGCGGTCCCGGACCTCGCCCACGACGTGCATCACCTCGGCCCGGCCGTCGTCGGAGCGGCGCTTGTCGATGATCGCGAGGTCCGCGCCGAGCCGCTTGGCGTAGGCCCGCGCACGCTCGACGCCGCCGGCGTCCGGCGACACGATCACCGCGCGCGGCTCCTGGTCCTGATGACCGGCCAGGTGTTGCATGAACACGGGGGCGGCGAACAGGTGATCGACCGGGATGTCGAAGAACCCCTGTATCTGCGCCTTGTGCAGGTCCATGGTGAGCACGCGGTTGGCCCCCGCCGCGCACAGCAGGTTCGCCACGAGCTTGGCGGAGATCGGCACGCGGGGCTTGTCCTTCCGGTCCTGCCGCGCGTAGCCGTAGTACGGCATCACGGCGGTGATGCGGGCCGCCGACGACCGGCGGAACGCGTCGATCATGACGCACAGCTCGACGAGGTGCGCGTCGACGGGGGTGCACGTCGGCTGCAGGATGAACACGTCGGCGCCGCGGATGTTCTCGTCTATCCGGAACGAGACCTCCGTATCGGCGAACCGCCTCAGGTTCGCGCGGCCCAGCGGGCTGCCGAGGTAGTCGGCGATCTCCCGCGCCAACCGCGTGTGCGCGCTACCCGAGAACAGCTTGAGTTGCCCGTTCAGCATCGCCGTCGATCCGACCCGGCAGGGGCCGTTCGCGGGGAGAACGCCGCCGACGACGACACCGCCGGTATGGCTGGGGCGGAAGGATTCGAACCTTCGAATACGGGATCCAAAGTCCCGCGCCTTACCACTTGGCCACGCCCCATCAGGCGGGGGCCCCATCCCGCACGCAGCGTCGGCAGACCACCGCGAACCCGTTATTCTACCCGGCCGCCCGCGACCCATCAAGGCTGGCCCGCAATCGCCGCTCCGGCCCCGCCCGGCGGCCGACCGACCCCGCGGGGGTCCGCGCGGTCTGCGGCGCGACCCCCGGCCGGCCCATCGTCGCCTGACGACCCGAGCACCGCGCCCCGGGCTCAGACGATGAACCGGCGCTCGATCCCCGCCCGGTCCAACGTCCGGGTGACCCGCGCCGCCCAGCCCTCCGGCCGGCCGCGCAGGCGCCGGACGGCGCCGAG
Source organism: Vicinamibacteria bacterium (assembly GCA_022821235.1). GTDB lineage: Bacteria > Acidobacteriota > Vicinamibacteria > Vicinamibacterales > UBA8438 > JAJEEA01. The sequence goes on along the minus strand of JAJEEA010000532.1, from coordinate 191 downwards.
GGCTTCGTCCCGGCGTTCGAAGAGGCCGAACACCGCGGAGCTGCTGCCGGTCATGCCGGCCCGGCCCGCCCCGGCGTCCGACAGCAGTGCGATGGCCGCGCGGATGCCGGCGCGGCGCCGCGTCACGGGCCCCTCGAGGTCGTTCCGCAGGCCGTCGAGCACGAGCGCCGCCCCGGCGAAACGCGCCGCCG
>JAJEEA010000392.1 GCA_022821235.1 Vicinamibacteria bacterium | reverse complement strand
CCGCCGCCGGGAGCGGGCTCGGCGAACCTCTCACGACCGCCGACGCCGCCATGGTCCAGCTCACCTCGGGCAGCACCGGCGTGGCCAAGGGGGTCGTGCTCACGCACGGCAACCTGCTCTGCAACGCCCGCGGCATCGTCGCCAGGACCGGGATCACGCCGGCCGACCGGTTCCTGCACCTGATGCCGCTCCACCACACGAACGGGATGAACAACCAGTTGATCGCGCCGTTTCTCGCCGGCGCCGCCGTCGTGCTCGCGGACCGCTTCCGGGCCGAGGCGGTCGAAGACCAGATCGCGGCGTACCGCGTGACCTGTCTGACCGGGGTGCCGACCATGTTCTCGCGGATGCTGCCGCATCTCCGGGACCCCGAGCGACGCAGGTCGCTGCGGCTCCTGCGCTGCGGCTCGGCGCCGATCTCCACCACCCTCCACGAGCGCATCGAAGCCGCGTTCGGGGTGCCGCTGGTGGTCTCCTACGGCCTGTCCGAGGCCACCTGCACGTCGACCATGAACCCGCCCGCCGCGCGGCGCATCGGCAGCGTCGGCGCCGTGCTGCCCGGCCAGCAGGTCCGCCTGATGCGGCCGGGCGCCGACGAGGCCGTTCCCGAGGGCGCCGAGGGAGAGGTCTGCATCGCCGGCGGGAGCGTGATGAAGGGCTACGTCGACGGGTCCACGGCCACGGTCCTCCGCGACGGGTGGCTGCGGTCCGGCGACCTCGGCCGGTTCGACGCCGACGGCTACCTGTTCATCACCGGCCGGCTCAAGGACGTCATCGTCCGCGGCGGCGAGAACCTGTCGCCGCGGGCGATCGAGAGCGCGCTGGAGCGGCACCCGGCGGTGGAGGCATGCTGCGTCGTCGGCGGGCCCCACCCCGACCTCGGCGAGGTCCCGGTCGCGTTCGTGCAGCCCCGGGCGGGGGCGGGGCTCGAGGACGGCGAGCTCCGCGCCCTCGTCGCCGCCCGGTTGTCGAGGGCCCACGCCCCGGCCCGCATCCACCTCGTCGACTCGCTGCCCGAGAACGCCGTCGGCAAGGTGGACCGCGCCGCGCTCGCGCGCCGGGCTCGTGACCGCGGCGCCGGTCTATAATCGGAGCATCGCCCGAGCGGCCACCGCGGGCGATTGCGTCCCGCCCTGGGCTCCGCGCGCCGCGCGGGCGCCTCCGCCGGCACGTGGAGCGGGGCCTCGCTCCGGACGCACGGCGTACCCGGTGGCCGTGGGGCGGCGCCGATGCCGAAGCACATCCCGGGTGGAGACGTCATCGCGGGACGGCCCGAGCCGACCTGCGCGGAAGCGCTCTGCCTGCTGCTGCTCGACCGCGAGACCGGCCGGATTCCACGGGCGCAACGGCGAGCCGTGCACTATGCCGTCGCCGGCGCGGCGCTCGTCGATCTGGCCCTGGCCGACCGCATCGGAGACGGTTCCCGGTCCCTTCGTCCGACCGATCCCGCACCGCTCGGGGACGACCTCCTCGATCCGCTGCCGGCGTGGGTCGACGCCGCGCCCAACGGGCACGGCGTCGCCTCCCGGGTGGAGCAGACGGCGGAGCGCGCGGACGAGATCAGCCAGGCGGCCCTGGACCGGCTGGTGGCCCGCGGCGTCCTCGCCGTCGAGAAGAACGGAGGGTTCGGGGTCCTGAGCGCTCGCCGCTACTCGGTGCTCGACGACGCCGATCACCACCTGCGGCGCCGCCTCGCGCACGCGCTGTCGGACGACGAGATCCCGACCCCGCGCGACGTCGCGCTCATCCGCCTGATCGATGCCTGCGGCCGCTTCGAGCAGCTCGTGCCGCCGCGCGAGCTCAAGCGCGCGCGGCGGCGCATCACCGAGCTTCGCGCGGAGCCGCTCGCCGGCCACGCGGTCGCCTCCGCCGTCGAGCGGTCGGTGGCGGGTCTGACGCCGCCCTCCGCGCCGGGGATTCCGGTGGCCGGCAACGCCTTCAGCCTCGCCGGCGACGTCCGCGCCTACCTGACGCGCGAGTACCAGCGGCTGGGACCCGTCTTCCGGGTGCGCGCGTTCAAGCGCAGGATCACCGTCCTCGCCGGCCCCGAGGCCAACATGTTCCTCGTGAAGGACGGCCGGACCCACCTGCGGAGCGCCGAGGCCTGGAGAGACTTCGCGGCGGAGCTGGGCGCGGAGCGCGCGGTGATGAGCATGGACGGCGCCGAGCACGACCGCATGCGCAACGGGATGAAGCGGGGGTACTCGAAGGCCGCGGCCGAGCAGCACATCCCCGAGCTGGTCGAGATAGTGCGCCGCGAGGTCGCGGCCTGGCCGACCGACCGGCCGATAACCGCCCACTACGCGCTGCAGCGCATCGCCACCGACGAGCTGGGAATTCTCGCCGCCGGCACGTCGCCCCGAGACTACCTCGACGACCTCATCGTGTTCGTGCGCGACCTCCTGCTCGCCACCGTCACCCGGCAGCGCCCGCCCAGCCTGCTGAAGCGGCGCCGCTTCCGCCAGGCCCGGGCGCGGGCGGAGGAGCTGTACCAGCAGGTCTCGGCGTCGCACGATCCGGCGCGGCGCCGCGACGCCGCGTCCGACCTCATCGACGACCTGCTCGAGCTGCACCGCGCCGACCCCGAGTTCCTGCCCGAGGCCGACCTCCGGGCGGGGATGCTCGGCCCGTTCATCGCCGGCCTCGACACCATGGCGGGGGTCTGCTCGTTCATGCTCTACTCGATCCTGAAGCATCCCGACGTGCTCGAGCGCATGACGGCCGAGGCGGACGCCCTCTTCGCCGACGGCGGGCCCACGGTACGCGACATCCGCAAGCTCGACGTCACCCACCGCGCGGCCCTCGAGACCATGCGCATGTACCCGACCGCGCCGGCCCTTCCCCGCACCGTCTCCAACTCGTTCGAGTTCGGCGGCTACCGCCTGCCGGCGGGCGAGAACGTGCTCATGGCGATCGCGGTGCCGCACTATCTGCCGCGGTACTTCCCCGACCCCGAGCGCTTCGACATCGACCGCTACGCCCCCCCGCGCAACGAGCACCACCAGGTCGGCGTGTTCGCGCCGTTCGGCCTCGGGTCCCACACCTGCCTCGGGGCGGGGTTCGCCGAGGTCGGCATCGCCGTCACCATGGCCACCCTCGTGCACGAGGCGGAGCTGACCCTCGACCCGCCCGACTACGACCTGACCATCGATCCGATCCCCATCGCCCACCCCACCGCGGCGTTCAAGTTCCGCATGAAGCCGCGCAACCCGGGCCGGGACTGAGACGCCGCGAGCGCGTCCGGCGCTCCGGACACCGGCCGGAGCCGCAGCCGGCGCCCGGGCGCCACAGGACGGAATCCGCGGGCGGCGCGGCCGCCGCCATCGGCAAGTCGACGCCGGCCGCGTTCCTTTGCAATCGCCGGCGGCGTCGCAGTATCCTCGGTTCCCCGCGTCGGGAGCCTGCTGCGCCGAGCGGCGCGGACGGCCGGAGACCGGTCAGGCGGGAGGAGAGCCGCGAGGCGGCGACCTCCCGGCGGCTCGGGGACGGGAACGCCATGAGCCTGCCCTCCTACCTGCACGGCGCCAGCCCGGTGGCCCTGCTCGGCGAGACCATCGGCGAGAACCTGCGCCGCACCGTCGAGCGCCACGGCGACCGCGAGGCGCTCGTGGTGCCGTCGCAGGACTATCGGGCCACCTACCGGCAGCTCTGGGACGCCACCACCGCCCTCGCCAAGGCCCTCCTGCGGCGGGGCATCGAGCGCGGCGACCGGGTCGGCATCTGGGCCCCCAACCGCTTCGAGTGGGTCGTCACGCAGTACGCCACCGCCCGCGTCGGCGCCATCCTCGTCAACGTCAACCCCGCCTACCAGGCGCGCGAGCTGCAGCACGCGCTGAACCAGTCGGGCCTGCGGCTCCTGCTGCTGTCGCAGGGCTTCCGCGAGCGCGACTACGTGGAGATCGTCGAGCGCGTCCGCCCCGAGTGCCCGGCCCTCGAGCGGACGGTGGTGCTCGACGACGGGTGGGGGGCGCTGCTCGAGGAAGGCGCGACGGTCGGGGACGGCGAGCTCGCGGCGCGCGAGGCCGCCCTGGCGTTCGACGACCCCATCAACATCCAGTACACGTCGGGCACCACCGGCACCCCCAAGGGCGCAACCCTGTCGCACCACAACATCCTCAACAACGGCTTCTTCTGCGGCGAGATCCTCGGCTACACGGAAGAGGACCGCGTGTGCATCCCGGTGCCGTTCTACCACTGCTTCGGCATGGTCATCGGCAACCTCGCCTGCACCACCCACGGCGCGTGCATGGTCACCCCGGGCGCCGCGTTCCGCGCCGACCGGACCCTGGCCACTCTCGAGGCCGAGCGCTGCACGTCGCTCTACGGCGTGCCGACCATGTTCATCGCCCAGCTCGACCATCCCGACTTCGAGGGCACCGACTTCTCGTCGCTCCGCACCGGGGTCATGGCGGGGTCGCCGTGCCCCGCCGAGGTCATGAAGCAGGTGCGCGAGCGCATGAACATCCGCGAGATCACGATCTGCTACGGCATGACCGAGACGGCGCCGGTGTCGACGCAGACCCGGGTGGACGACCCCGTCGACAAGCGCGTCAACACCGTGGGGCCGGTGCATCCGCACGTCGAGATCCGCATCGTCGACCCCGAGAGCGGCCGGGTGGTGCCGCGGGGCGAGCGCGGCGAGCTGTGCACGCGCGGCTACAGCGTGATGCTGGGGTACTGGAACGACGACGCGGCCACCCGCGCCGCCATCGACGACGCGCGCTGGATGCACACCGGCGACCTCGCGTGCATGGACGACGAGGGCTACGTCAGCATCGTCGGCCGCATCAAGGACATGATCATCCGCGGCGGCGAGAACGTCTACCCGCGCGAGATCGAGGAGTTCCTCTACACCCATCCCGACGTGGCCGACGCCCAGGTCATCGGCGTGCCCTCGGAACGGTACGGCGAAGAGGTGGCGGCGTGGGTCATGCCGAGGCCCGGCGCGGCCCTCGACGGCGACGCCCTCACCGCGTTCTGCCGCGGCACCATCGCGACCTACAAGATCCCGCGGCACTGGAAGATCGTCGACGGCTTCCCGATGACCGTGACCGGCAAGGTCCAGAAGTACCGCATGCGCGAGATCTCCACCGCCGAGCTGGCCGCGGCGGACGGCGCCGAGGAACCGCGGTCATGATCCCGCTCTGCGGTGCGGTCCCCCGAACCAGGCACACGCCCATGACCGCGAATCGTCGGCGCGAACGCCGAACAGGCGCACGCCCATGACCACGAATCGTCGGCGCGGACCACGAATCGGGCGCAAGGCCATGACCGCGATCGTCGGCGCGGACCACGAATCGGGCGCGCGACCATGACAGTGATCGTCGGCGCGGACCACGAGTTCCACGACCCCGAGTACGCCGCCGACTGGGCGGTGCGCTTCGAGCCGACCCCCGACCGCCTCGCGCTGTTCGACCTCATGCTGTCGGAGCTGCGGGGCCGGGTGCCGCCCGACGGCCGCATCGTCGAGCTGGGCATCGGCCCCGGCTACCTCGCGGCCCACCTGCTCGACGCCCTCCCCGCCGCCCGCTACCAGGGCCTCGACTTCTCCCGCCCCATGCTCGACATCGCCGCCCGCCGGCTGCGGCGCCACGCGGACCGCGCCGCGTTCACGCAGGCCGACCTGCTGGCCGACGGGTGGTGGCAGGCGCTGGGCGGCCCCGTCGACGCCATCGTCTCCACCTGGGCCCTGCACGACCTCGGAGGCCAGGACCAGGTCGAGCACGTCTACGCCGGGTGCGCGAAGGCCCTCCTCGGCCGGGGGCTGCTGCTGAACGGCGACTTCATCAAGCCCGACGGCGCGCGGCAGGAGTACGAGCCGGGCCGCTTCCCCATCGCGACGCACATCGACCTGCTGCGCCGCGCCGGGTTCGAGACCGCCGAGTGCCTGCGCGTGTTCGAGAAGGAGCTCGAGGCCCCGACCCCCGCCCAGAACTATGCCTGCTTCCGGGCTGCACACGCCCTCCACCCCCCGGACGACCGTCAAGGACCGGAAGAAGGAGATCGGCAAGGGGCTGCTCGCGAAGATGCTCGACGATCGACCGCGCCTTGCGCCGGTTGGGCAAGCGGGTCAGCGTGACCGTCGGGGAGGCTGCGTGAGACCATCCGTGGTTGCCGTTACAATTCTGCCTCGCAGCATTCTCATGCATCGGGGGTGGCCGCGGGGCCGGGGGCACGAAATGACTCGACGATCGATGACGCTGTTCGGATGCACCGCGACAGCGGCGCTGCTGGCCGCGATGGCCGTGACGGCCGTATCCACCTTGGGCGCGGCGCAGGCAGGGAGCCCGCCCCGTCCCGCGGAGCCGACGGCATGTGCGGCGCTGGCCGGCCTGGCCCTGCCCGACACGACCATCCGGCTCGCCGAGGCGGTGCCGGCGGGCGAGTTCACGCCGCCCGGCGCGGCGCGGCCGCTCGAGGTGCCGGCGTTCTGCCGGGTGGCCGCCACCAGCGAGCCCGCCGTCAACTTCGAGGTGTGGCTGCCCGCGGACACCTGGAACGGCAAGTTCCACACCGCCGGCAACGGCGGCATGGCCGGGACGATCAGCTACGGGGCCATGGCCGGCGCCCTCGACCGCGGCTACGCCACGTCGAGCACCGACACCGGGCACGTGCAGCGCGCCGGGGGGTTCGACGCGAGCTGGGCCCTCGGCCGCCCCGACCTCGTCGACGACTTCGGGCACCGGTCGCTGCACCTCACCGCCGTCCACGGCAAGGCCATCACCGAGGCGTTCTACGGCGCGCCCCCCGCGCAGGCCTACTACGTCGGCTGCTCGAAGGGCGGGCAGCAGGGCCTGATGGAGGCGCAGCGGTATCCCGACGACTTCGACGGCCTCGTGGTCGGCAACCCCGCTCACGACTGGACCCGCTTCTACGCCGGCGCCCACCTCTGGTACGCGCTGGCGACCCTCGACGACCCCGAGAGCTGGATCCCGCCCGCCAAGGCGGTGCTGCTCGGCCGCGCGGTCACCGCCGCCTGCGACGCCATCGACGGCATCGAGGACGGGGTGCTCGACGACCCCCGCGCCTGCGACTTCGACCCCGCGGCCCTGACGTGCCGCGCCGGCCAGGACGAGGCGGCCTGCCTCACCCCGAAGCAGGTGCAGGCGGTGAAGGACATCTGGCGCGGCCCGACCACCGCGGGCGGCGAGGTCATCTACCCGGGCCTCGTGCCGGGCGGCGAGGACGACCCCGGCGGCTGGTCGCGCTGGGTCACGGGGCCCGAGCCCTTCCGCAGCATCCACTTCCTGGCTGCCAACGACTTCATGCGGTACATGGTGTTCGGCGACCCCGACTGGAACTTCCGCTCGTGGGACTACGGCCGCGACCTGCCGGTGGCCCTGGAGCGGACGGGTCCCGCGCTGGACGCGAACGACCCCGACCTGCGCCCCCTGCGCGACGCCGGCGGCAAGCTGCTGCTCTATCACGGGTGGAGCGACGCCGACATCTCGCCCCTCGGCACCATCGACTACTACCAGGAGGCGGTGCGGACGGTGGGGGAGGGCGCGGACGCGGCCACGGCGCTCGCCGAGACGCAGGCGTTCTTCCGCCTGTTCATGGCGCCGGGCATGGGCCACTGCCGCGGCGGCCCCGGGCCCGACACCTTCGACGCCCTGTCCGCCCTCGAGGCGTGGGTGGAAGAAGGCCGCGCCCCCGAGCGCATCGTCGCCTCGAAGCTCGAGGGCGGCGAGGTGGTGCGCACGCGGCCGCTCTGCCCTTATCCGCAGGTGGCGCGGTGGAACGGCGCCGGCAGCACCGACGACGCCGCGAACTTCCGTTGCGTGACGCCGGAGTGATCAGGCAGCGGGCGGAATGCCGACTCTTCGGCGCCCACGTGTCCTCTCAGGGCCAGAGATCGCCGAGGCTGAAAGTGACCGCATCGAAGGGGCGGATGCGTACCGGATCGGCGTCCTTGGCGGCTGCAATCAGCACCCACTGCCGTTCCCGCAGCTCGAACGCCTCCAGGGTGCGATCCGCCGGGTCCACGAGCCACAGGTGCCCGACTCCTTCGCGGGCATAGACCGGGCGCTTGCCATGCAGATCGAGCTTGCGCGTCGAGGCCGAGAGCACCTCGCATACCCAGTCCGGCACCAGGGTGAAGTACGCGGTGTCCGGATAGTCCGGCATCCGCTCCCGGCGCCACCCCGCCAGGTCCGGCACCAGGATGTCCTCGCCGAGATGCACCTCGGGCTCGTCGATTATCCACCACCCGCCCTGGCCGCCGCGCCCCCTGTCGAAGGGTCCCGTAAGCTCACCGCCCAGACGAGAGCTCGCCAGGGCATGGGGCGCGGCCGGCCGCGGTTGGGTGTGCAGCGTCCCATCGACGATCTCGGCCACTCGATGCGCCGGTGAGTCGAGCACGTCCCGATAGGTGGCGCGGCGGGGCGCTCCCGGCTTGCCGCGCCGGGCCACGGCACCGGCGCCGTTCATCGCACTCTCCCTGGCGCCAGCCGGCAACGACGGGGGCCGCACCGGCTGACGACGGCGGGGCCTTCCCGCTTGCGGATGAACCTGCCTTCTAGCCGCCGGACGGTCTTTCTCATCGGTCCCGCGCTTTCCGCCGTCACCGCGGGATGTCGTACCCGAGGATCCGCGGCCGCTGATCGGCCCAACTGTCGACCACCGCCTGGGTGACGACGTTGGTGAACCGTTGCCGGATGTTCAGCGGCCCGTGGCCCGGGAGCTGGATGAACATCAGACCGACGAGGTCCTCCACCGGGTCCGCCCAGTACAGCGTGCCGTAGGCGCCGCCCCAGCCGTAGCTGCCCGGCGACAGCGCGTCGAACGACTGGGTCGGGTCGACGAGCACCCCGAAGCCGAGGCCGAACCCGTAGCCCGGCCCCCGGACGTAGACGTCCTTGGCGCCGGTGTGGTTGCTGATCATCAGGTCGACGGTCATGCGCCCCAGCAGCCGCACGCCGTCGAGCTCGCCGCCGTTGGCGATCATCTGCGCGAAGCGGAAATAGTCGGCCGACGTGCCGTTCAGCCCCGCCACCCCCGGGAAGTACGTCGTCGGCTCGCGGAACGCCGGCGCCCGCATCAGCTCCGACTTGCCGTCCCCGGTCGGGCGGTACACCGCCGCCACCCGATCGACCTTCTCGCGGGGGACGTTGTAGAACGTGTCGTGCATGCCGAGGGGCTCGAAGATGCGCTCCTTCAGGAACACGTCGATGGGCTGGCCCGAGATCTTCTCCACGAGCACCGCGACGTTGTCGGTGGACGAGCCGTACTGCCACTCGTCCCCGGGATGGAACGCCCCCGGAATGCCCGCGGCCCGCGCGACCCGCTCGCCGATGGTCGCGAACGGCTCTCCGTCGTTGGTGACGTGGCGGCGCTCCTCCTCCGACAGACCGGCGTTGTCGGGGTTCAGGGTCAGGCCCGAGGTGTGGGTCAGCACGTGGCGGATGGTCACGGGCCGGGCCTCGGCGACCCGCCGCCAGCGGGGCCCGTCGCGCTCGAGGACCATGTGGTCCGCGTACTCGGGAATCCAGTCCGAGATGGGGTCGTCGAGCCGGAAGCGGCCCTCCTCGAACAGCATCATGAGGGCGGCCGAGACGATGGGCTTGGTCATCGACATCAGGGTGAAGATGGCGTCGGTGGTCATCGGCACCTCCGCCTCCCGATGCCGCCACCCCACCGCGGAGTGGTGCACCACCTGCCCCCGCCGGGCCACCAGGGTCACCGCGCCCGCGATCCGCCCGTCGTCGATGAACCGCTGGAAGTAGTCGTCGACTCGCTGCAGCCGCTCGGCCGACATGCCCACCGACTCGGGCGGGGCCAGCGGCAGGTCTTCGGCCGCCGCGAGCGGGGCGGCCGGCGGCAGGGCCAGCCCGAGGCCGGCGACACAGACCGCACCCGCCGCAAGACCCGCCGCCCAACGCGCGCCGCTCCGGCGCAAGCCTCTGTCCGTCATCATCGCACTCCTGTCTCCCGGGGGACCGGCGTCCGCCGCGGTCCGCTCACCGCGCACGTTATCACGGACCACCACTCGCGCCGACGGCCCGCGGACTCGCCGCGATTCGCGGGGATTATCCTTGAGATCCTTCCACGCCCTGGACAATCTGCAAGGTCATGTTGGACGCGTGTCGCCATCCTGGCGCCATCCGAGATGGCCGCCGGGTCGAAGTCGCAGGCGCGGGGGTCGTCGAGCACCCCGTCCTCGATGCCGTCGATGGCGTCGCACGCGGCGGTGACCGCCTCGCCCAGCAAGACCGCCTTGGCGGGCGGGATCCAGCTCTCGGGATCGTCGAGGGTCGCGAGCGCGTACCAGAGGTGGGCGCCGGCATAGAAGCGGGTCCAGTCGTGGGCGGGGTTGCCGACCACGAGGCCGTCGAAGTCGCCGGGGTACCGCTGCGCCTCCATCAGGCCCTGCTGCCCGCCCTTCGAGCAGTCCACGTAGTAGGCCTGCGCGGAGAGCGGGTGCGCCGGGTGTCATGTTCGATCCCCGTCGTGTCCTGGTCCGCCAGACGCGCGGCGACACGTGGGTGTCGCCGCGGCGCCGTTCACTGGTATGGTCACCACCATGCACGTCGCGCGCCGAGGACGCAGCCGCCGATGACCGGGCTCACCGACTGGGTACCCAACGCCCACGCGCTGATCGTGCACCTGCCGATCGGCCTGCTCGTCACCGCGTTGGCGGCCGAGCTCGTGGCCCTGCTCCGCCGCCGCCCCGAACCCGTCGCGACCGTGTCGACCGCCCTCTACGCGGCGGGCTGGCTGACCCTCGCCGCCGCCTACCTCACGGGACGCGCCGCCGCCCCCGAGGTCTACACCCCCGGCCTCGCGGTGCCCGTCGTCGACCGCCACTGGACCTGGGCGCTCTGGTGCGTGGTCTACTTCGGCGGGCTGACGGCGGCGCGGGTCGGGCTGCTGGAACGAGGCGGACCGCGGCGTCGGCTGGTCCACCTCGCGTTCGGGGCGGCCGGCCTCGCCGGCCTCGCGCTGCTGGCGGTCACCGCGGAGCTCGGCGGCCGGCTCGTTTACCAGTACGGCGTCGGCGTCGCGGCACCGCTGGGGCCATGACGGACTGCGGCCGCGACCGCCGGCCCATTCGAGCGCCTGGCCGAGGGCACAGTTCCTGAAGTCGCGAACACACGGCCGCAGCACGCGGTGACGGACTGCGACGGCGACCGCCGGCCCTCTCGAGCGCCTGGCCGAGGACAACGGTTCCGGAGCCGCGAACCGCACACGGCCGCGGCCCGGTCCTGCCGCTTCGCACGCCGAACACGACGAGGTGGTCTCGGTCCGCGTTCCCAGGCTCGCCGGCAGCCGGCGGCCCGGCCTCAGCGCGCGGCTTCCTGCTCGGCCAGCATTTCCAGGAACCGCTGCTCCTGCATGTCGATGTGGGCGAGATAGCCCTCGCGGTCGATGAACGGGTTGGGGTCGCCCTCGGCCCGGGTCATCGCCCGCTCGAGCTTGCGCTCCATGTCGTACCAGAAGCCGTGCGAGCCGAGGAAGACGTCGACCGGCAGCGAGCGCGCCTTGGCGAAGGTCGCCCGGTAGTCGTCGGCAATCTCGGGGTAGTCGGGGTTATCGACGAGGACGTAGCCGGGGTTGACGCCGAAGCTGCACACGATCAGCGCCAGATAGCTCCGCCCCGCCTCCTCGACGTTCATCGCCCAGCTCGTGCACCCCTTCGTGTGCCCCGCCGTGCGGTGCGCGACCAGGGTCGTGCCGCCCAGCGTCACCTCGTCGCCGTCGTCGAGAATGCGGTCGATGGGGTGCTCCTTGCCGCCGGGCCGCAACGTGCGCAGCCGCTCGACGTCCTCGCGCATCACCATGACCTCGGCCCCCGTCAGCTCCTTCACCAGCGCGTCGGCCTCCATGTGGTCGCCGTGCGCGTGGCTGCCGAGGATGATCTCGATGTCGGTGAACTCGAACCCCAGCCGCTCCACGCCCTCCCGGATCAGGGGCACCGTCGACTCGAAGTCGCTGTTGATGAGGATGTGCCCCTCGGGCGTCGTGATGAGGAACGTGCCGAGCTGCTCGGTCCCCACGAAGTAGATGTTGTCGATGACGTGATGCGCGGGGAACGGCGCGTTCCAGTTCCGCTGGGCAGCCGCCGGCGCGATGCCGAGCAGCGCCAGCACGACGAGGGACAGGATGGATCTGGTCATGGTCTTCTCCTCGTTTCTTGTGGGCTCCCAACCTCGCCCCCCCATCATGCCCCGGCGTTGGCTCGGGGGCGTCTCCTGACGCCTCCCTTGCGCCGCAGGTTCAGACCCGACAGGTACAGGTCCGGCACGTCAATCCGCTCGTCCGAGCGCCGTCGAAACACTCCGAGGTCAATCAGGTAGTCGACGAAGTCCGCCGGCTGATCCACAGGTGGCCGAACGTCGCGACCCCCATAGCGTCCCCACGCTCCCGCCCAACCGGCGTCGAACAAGTCCACGAGTTCCTTGCGCACCCACGGAACGAGCCGATTCCCGGTCAGCCTCTCCCTCACCCCCGCCAGCCAGGGCCACTCGTCCGAGATTCCCTGTGTTACGTGATTGTCGGACACGTCGTCGAGCGCCTGCCGGAGGGCCGTCGGATGAATCAGCCGCGGCGCGCCCACCGCCAGATTCACCGCCTCTTTGCCCGCGGCCTGCTCGATCAGCCTCACCAGCGTTCGGGGGCTGACGCGATCGTTACCGTCCCGCAAGTGGGCCAGCACCCAGTTGCGCACGAACCCCTTCTTCTTCCCCGCTCCCATGAACTCGCCCGACAATCGCTCCAGCAACGGATACGCTTTTCGAGCTTCCTTGATCTCCGGAATCAGTCCAAGCACCCGGTGCTCATCGAACCGTATGCGAGCACTCTTGCAGTACGCAGCCAGCCGGCCCGACGTATTGGCGATGCGCTTCACCAGCATCGCCAGCAACGCCGCATCCGACCACGCCAGCTCGGCCCGTTTCGCCGCGAGCTTCGCAAAGTCCGCCGTCCCCATTCCCGCGTGGCGGCGAAAGAGATCCGAACGGAGGAAGACCTTCGCACGAATCCGCCGCCACCGACGACTATAGTCCGACCAGAACGCCACGAGCCCGCGCACCATGCGAGCCATGACCGCCCAATCGAAGCCTCCGAGCGTATCCAACTCGTCGTAGCCCAAGTATATGCGGGAATCCTCACGCTGCAGTCGTTGCTCCAGCTCGTCCAGAGCTGCCGTGGGAGACGTCTCCGGCCCGTCGTACGCCGCCAGAATCTCACCGACCGAAACCGCTGACGGCTGCAGCATCGACTTCAGCGCCTCTCGCTGTTGCGGCTCGAACCGATCGGCAAGATGCCGGACGAGCATCGCGTGCCAGATTTTCTTTGCCGTCTCGTCCGAATCCGCCCATTTCGCCAGCGCCTGTGTATCCGGGAAATCGGTACCGGCGGGGTACGCACGCCTCCATTCCGAAGAATTCGCCTGGGATCCCAGAATCGTCGCCCTCGGCATCCACTCGGTAATCGCGTCCGCGACATCACGGTCTTCGAAGGAGGCCTTGAACAGTGCACTCTTCCCTGATCCTCGTGGCCCAACCACTAGCACCACGTTCGGATCCAACGCGCGCAGATGCTCGGGAACGGGATGCAGTCGACGCGCGAACGACTCCGGCGTCTCCGCCTCGGCCTGTCCGTATCCGAGATCGGCGAGCTGTAGCCGCAAGTCCACGCAGTCCTGTTTGCTGAGCCGCTTCGACGTGACCGTCATCTGTTCTGTCCCCAGGACCTCCTGGCACCGGCTTGCAGGCGTTCGGAAAGCTCCACGTACGGCCCTCGCAGCAGAATCGGCTCCGCAATGTCACTGAGGTCCCGGAAAGTCGCCAGCCGTTCATCATACGGCACCACGATGGGTACGTGCGGCGCATCCGCGCTCTCGAGATCGTCCAATGTCCAGAACTCGTCCCCTCCCTCTGGCTCTGCATAGTAGTGCTGGCTGAATACCTCCCGCGACCGATCAGTGAACCGTTCAACACAACCTCGGAAGACAGCCTCGTCGGATCGCGGAACCATGGAGGCAACCAGCATGCACTCTGCTTGAGGCTTCCCCTGGCGCACCCGGTCGCCGCCGAGCCGCTCCAGGATCAGCTCCAGCCCTTGCCAGCTCGCTTCCGCGAGTGTGCCCAGAAGCACATGAAAATGGCACAGCCCTCCTGTGAGGAACCCGGACACGTCGCCGAGTCCGGCGCGCGCATCGATGAGAATCCAGCGGGGCGCGAGATCCCGGCGGATCCGCTGCAGAAGCACGACGAAGGGATGCGAGTCGCCCTCCGGTGGCACTCCGTAGTCGATCCGGGCGAGCTTCTCGATATATCTGTGATCGAAGCGGCCGGCCGGATACACGAGAACGTCTTCCGCTCCGTTGCTGCCGCCGGCCGCGTAACGATGATGGTAGTCCTCCGTCTCGATGCCCCGCGGGTCTCCCAGGATTCGCTGTTCCAGCAGATAGTCAGTGATCCCGCATGCCGCGACGGCCCCGTCGTAACCAGCAAGCAACGCTCCCACGCCGGGCGCATCTAGGTCCGCGTCAAGCACCGCAACACGTTCGCCGGTCGCGGCCAGCTTCAGGGCCGTAGCCGCGAGGGTCGTCGACCGCCCGGCGCCGCCCTTGAAGGAATAGAACAAGGCGATCGCGGGCGCGTCCGTCTCACGCAGCGGCCATGGCGGCTCGGCCGGCGCATCGAACCAACCTGTCTTCGACAGGTGCCTGTCCAGTATTCGCAATCGGTCCGTCTCGTCGTGCACCCTCGCCGTTTCCCACGCCTGCTCCTGCCAGGCCGCGTCCGGGTGTTCTCCGTCGCCGCCTCGAAGCACGGACTTCGACCAGTAGCTGGCCGCCGCTTCGGCCAGGTGCTGGTCGATCTCGCGACGGCCGGACTCCCAGCTCGTCCCGTCCGGGCCCCAAAGGACCACCCGAAGCCGGGCAAGCACATCCTTGACGAGCAGCGCGCGCCAGTCACCCGGCCTGTTCGTCAGCCACGCGGCCAAGCGCCCTTCGGCCCGCTCATGGGCGTCATCAAGATGCTGCATCAGATTGCTCCCGCGAGTGTGAGCTGGCCGATAATCCTCCCGTAGACATCGGCGGCCTCCCGATGCCATCTTGCGGCATCATTGGCGCTGACTCCCGGGCCGGAATAGCGTTGCTCCGGTCTCCAGCCGTTGAGAATGGTCGACGCTCGCAACGTCGCCTGAGCTCCCAGATAGAGCTTCCCGGCGGCGGTGCTCGCTTGAGCCGCGAGCTTGTCGAGCTCCTGGTCCAACCCCGACAGGTCGTGAGAAGGACGCACTTGACCCGCCTCGAGCTGAACCAAGGTTTTCAAGGCGCACTCGACGACATAGCCCGCGAGATATGCGGCGCCATCGTGGCGCCCACGGGCCAGGAGCACCGCAGAATCCTGCATGTGTTTCCCGGCTGCCTCTGGATAGTCGTCGCCGTTGGCTTTCCGCAAGCGACTCATTTGCGTTCCTCGTCCTCCATACGTGGTGTTGTTTCGGCATCACCGTCCGCGAGACCGAAGAAGAGCGCAAGCCAGCCGTGCAGATCCTCATGAGCCACGGCCTTGCCGGTCGAGTGGAGATAGGCTCTCATGTTCTCGGAGAACCCCGGGCCGGCGAAGACGACGAGACCGGGAATAGGCCACGCCGAGATATCCTGAATCGTCGCCGGGATCTTCTCCTCGGCAGAGCCGCTGACGCCCTGGTACTTGCACTCGATGCCGAGACTCCGCCCGGAGTCGGGGTGGCGCAACACCAAGTCGATACGACGCTCCGCACCCCAGAGTCTCCGGCCCACCCTGATCTGCCGGCCGACTCCAAGGCCCAGCCGTTGGGCCGTGTTCGCGACCTCCCGTTCGAGCTCCGAACCGCTGGTGACGGCAACCTGCCCACCGGACATCTACGCCGTCCGCCTTGGCAGGTTGGTGATGACGTACTCGTCGACGCCGCCCCGGCGGGACGCGTTCGAGTTGATGGCACGGCGGGCGGGGACGGTGTGGGCCACGAGGCCGGCCTTCTCCGTGTCGGGATTGCCGTCGTAGAGAGCGGCGATCTGTGGCGCCGTCGAATTGCTGAGCAGCACGTGGCAGCCCTTCGCCGCCAGCTCGACGGCCACCTGCTGGAGGCGGCGCTGGTCGTCGTGGTCGAAGCCGGTCGACGTATAGGACGTGAAGTGTGCGGTCGTGCTGAGCGGCGCGTACGGCGGGTCGAAGTAGATGAAGTCGCCCTTGCGAGCCTTCCGCAGCACCGCGTCGAACCCGGCGTGTCCGACGGTCACGGACAGCGTCGACAGGATTTCGGACACGCGCCTGAGGTTCTCCTCGTCGCAGATCCGCGGGTTCTTGTAACTCCCGCGGGGCACGTTGAACAGGCCGCGGGAGTTCAGGCGGAAGAGGCCGTTGTAGCCGGTCCGGTTCAGGTACACGAACATGGCGGCCAGGTCCGCGGTGTACCGCTCGGCCCGCGGGCCGGTGCCGTTCATGATTGCTTGCCGCGCCGGATTGAACCGGTCCCTGACCCGATAGTAGTGGTCGCCGGGGTCGGCCTCGTAGTCGGCCGCGAGGGCGCGGAGGCGCTCGATCACCGCGCGCGGATCGTCGCGCAACCGCAGCCAGCAGCCGATGAGGTCGGCGTTGACGTCGGTCAGCCGAACCCTGCCGTTGCCCAGCCGGCCGGTGTCCGCCAGGTCGAAGAAGACGGCGCCGCTCCCCAGGAAGGGCTCGTGGTAGGCCCTGAACCTCTCCGGGTAGAACTCCCGGAACGTGGGCAGGAGCTGTCGCTTGCCGCCGGCCCACTTCAGGAACGGTCGAAGGCGCCGGCTACCGGGAGGAGACTGCCCGTGGGCCGGGCTCGCGACGAACGCCGCGGGGCGGAGGACACGGGGGCCGAGTTGCGGAGCCGAACCCATCGGGATCGCGGTGATGACGACGGCCCATCTTAGCATGCGGCTCGGACGCCGAAGCCCGTTCACTCCCGCTCGCCCCGCCCCGCTCCGGCGACCCGCGGACGACCCTTGCGGCGCAGCCTCTCGGCCCCAAGGCGCCGCCTCGGCGAGTGCCCGTCGGCGGCTGGGCGGGCGCGGCCTGGACCCGACTGGAGGCTGAGCTCGTCGTCGAGGGCCGGTCTTCGATCTCGGTCACGGTTGCGGCAAGAGCCCGGCGGCCGGCGCCGACCACCCCTGCGGCGCGGCTCTCGCCCCCGGGGCACCGGGCCCAGCCGGCGGCGGCTGGCCGAGAATCCACGGAGTCAGTCGGGAACGGCTTCGACGCCGGCGCCCCCGGGCTGGCCGTGGGTCTCGACCTTCCCGTGCAGCGTGCGCAGAAGGACCCGGTCGCGCTCGGTCAGCGGCAGCCACCCGCCCGGGCTCTCCCGGGCGGCGAGCGAGGAGCAGGGGCCGCACATCAGCGAGGCGCCGCCGCGGTTGTGCCTCAGCCCGAGGGTGTGGCCCAGCTCGTGCGCGATGACGTTGCGCAGGACGGTGTCGTCGCGCGGCCGGCCGGGCCGGGCGGTCCGGATCGCCACCAGGTGGTCGGGCGACCCGATCAGCGGCCACGCGAACGGCAGGAGCGGCTGGCGCGACAGCAGCACCACCACGTCGCCCCCGAGCGCGGTCAGCTCCGGGGGCGGCTGCGGGCCGTCGCGCCCCTTGGGAATGCGGCCGCCGCGCTGGGACACGAACCGGGCGAACGTCTCGATCGCCCGCATGCCGGGCGGGCCGGCGATCAGCGCGACCTCGCGCATCCGCACGTCGAGATCGAGGTCGGCCAGGGTGCGGTTCCAGAACGCGATCGCGGCCCGGGCGTGCTCGACCCGCGGGTCATCGGCCTCGGGCACCACGACGACCAGACGCCGCTCGAGCCCCTGGCCGGCCGCGGGGACGGCCGTCGACAGCGTGACGAGCAGCAGCACGACCGCGCCTCGGGTAATCCGCATCGTCAACCTGTCCCGCCGAATCGTCGCCCGTGGATCCGCTTGGCGCCCGACCGACCCACCAGCAGTCCGCGGCGCTCCACGCCGCAGACGGCGCGGGCGCCGGACGCTACAATCGCCTCCCGCGTACCTGGTTCCGCCGAGCCCGGCGGCGCCGGGCGTTTCCGGAAGGAACCGGCCCTGCGCGTTGCGCATCGCTCACAGCCTGAACAGGTACCGGATCTTCGTGAAGATCGCCCGGTTGGTGCGCCGCAGGTCGCTGGTGAAGAAGAGCCGCTCGTCGAAGCCGTCTCCGTCCGGGTCGCCGTAGAGCCGGTCGGCCTGCCGGTAGTGGTCGTCGTAGCCGATGTAGAACACGGTGCCGGCGTTCACCCGGTAGGTGAAGAGCACGTTGAAGTCGAGGTCCTTGTCGAAGGTGTTGTACTCGGTGATGTTCCGCATCAGCAGCCGGTCGGTGAACGTCAGCACGCTCTGCGCCCGGTAGATCTGGACGTCGAAGACCCGCTCGGCGCTTCCGCCGCGCAGGTCCGTCAGGCGGCTGGTGTTGACCCCGAGTTGCGAGCTCAGGCGGGCGAGGGGCCGCACCGTGACGTTGAGCCGGGCCGTGTCGCCGTACCCCAGCCACGGGTTGTCCCAGTCGTAGAAGACCTCGTCGCCGCGGCGGTAGCTCGCGTTGACGGAGAAGGCGCGCGAGCTGCTGACGCCGCCGTTCACCGACACCTGCCGCTTGTGGAAGTCGATGCCGCCGAAGCGCTCCATGTCCTGCTGCGCGTCGACGCTGAACCGGATGCTCCTCGCGAAGTCGAAGTTCAGCCCGACCCCCGTGTTCTCGTCCTCGAGCACGCCCCCGAAGTTCCAGTTGCGCCCGTAGCTGAGCTGCGGCCCCCAGTTGATGAGCCAGCTCTCGGGCCACCACCGCCAGCCCCCGTTGGTGATGACGCGCCGCTGGTCGACCCGCCGCGCGAACCCGACGTCGGTACGGAAGTCGGGGGTCAGCTCGTAGGCGGCGGCGAACCACTGCAGGTTGCGCCCGCTGCTGCGGATGCTCGCGTCGTAGATGTGGCCGCTGCGCTCCTCGCCGTCGAGGTCGCGGTGACGCGACTCGATCAGCCGGAAGTTGGTCGACATCGTCCGCGACAGCCGGAAGCTGCCGTCGACGCCCCCCAGCCGGCTGTTGCTGTCCATGAACGACCGGTCGGTGAAGACGGCCCCGAGGTGCGACTCCGAGTAGACGTCGTACTTCACCCGCCCGATGAAGTTCTGCGCGGTCTCGCCGAACAGCGGGTCGTCGACGTCGCCGACGTTCCCCGGCGCCTCGTCCTCGGCCGACAGGAGGCCGATGGTGAAGCGGCCCGCCTTGCCGGTCAGCTTCGCCCCCCACGTGGGGTCGACGATGGTCCGCGTGTGCACGAAGGTCACGGGCCCCGGCAGGTCGAAGATCTCCGCCCCCTCGACGAAGAACGGCCGCAGCTCGCTGAAGAACAGGGGGAAGCGCTGGTTCACCTCGATCTGCGGCTGGTCCGACTCGATCTGCGAGAAGTCGGGGTTGAGGGTGAAGTCGGCGGTCAGGTTCGAGGTCACCCCGTACTTGACGTTGAGGCCGGCCTCGGGATTCATCCCGAGGTCGTTCCACCCGCCCGTCGACCGGTCGAGCGATCCGAAGTCGATGCCCGTGAACGTGGGCAGGAACTCGAGGTTGCGGCTGGTCGAGAAGTCGGTCATCCCCTCCATCAGCCCCATCTGCCGGTGGAAGCCGGCCACGTCGCGCGACATCGGCGCCCACACCGCGTTCTCCTCGTTCTTGCCCTTGATCTCGCGCACGATCTGGAAGCCCCAGCGGTGGGGCTCGCCGGGGCCGCGCTGCGGATAGCGCAGGCTCTTGAAGGGAATCGCCATCTCGGCGATGTAGCCGTCGGCGACGATGCTCGCGGCGCTGTGGAAGAGCGCGTCCCACGTCCGGTCCGCGAAGGGGATGGGTGAGCCGCGCATGCCGCCGCCGGCGTTGACGATGCCGTCGCCCTGCACGTTGTAGGCGTTCAGGTCGAAGTCGTAGGCCCGCTGCTGGTCGAGGAAGGTGTCGATGTAGATGGTGATGAGGTCGTCCGCCCAGGCGGTGTCGCGGTCGACCCGGTTGGCCCGCATGATGCCAGGGTCGGCGTAGTGCAGGTGGAAGCCGAAGTACAGGTGGTCGCTGTCGTAGGCGATGTAGACGTCGGTGTCCTCGGTGGCGGGGGCCCCTTCGAGCGGCGCCTGCTGGGTGAACTCGGTGATGGTGGCCGCCGTCCGCCACGCGACGTCGTCGAGGCGGCCGTCGATGTCGGGCGGCGTGTCCGTGCGCGGCGGCCGCACCGTGGGGCGGCCCGGCACGAGGCCGAAGCCGGCCATGGGCGGCTGCGCCCCGGCCAGGC
>JAJEEA010000257.1 GCA_022821235.1 Vicinamibacteria bacterium | reverse complement strand
GCCGCGACGGCCCGGGTCCGGTCCGGCTCCCGGCGGCGGGGGCGCCGCCGGATACCGCGCCGCCTTCGTGGTGGCGCCCCCCAACCTGCAGATGGCGGGGACCGTTGCGACTACCGGGAGCCGCCCTCGATGAGCCCCCGGGTATCGATTCCGGGTCCCCGAACCGGCCGACGGCGGGGACCGTCGCGACACGGTGAGACTGCCACCATGCACGGGCGGACCACGCGTCGGAGGCCGGCCGTCGGAGGGCGGGGGCCGCTGAGACGCGGCGAGGCGGGCAGCGCGCTCCTGGTGACGATGGCCGCGGGCGCCCTCGTGTCCGCGCTGGCCGGCGCCCTCGTCGCCGTCGTCATGATCGAGGAGGCGGTCGAGGCCAACCACCGGCGCGGGGTGCAGGCGCTGTACGCCGCCGACGGCCTGCTCGCCGGCGTGGTCGCCGAGCTCGCCGCGACCCTCGACTGGACCGCGCGCCTGGCGGGCCCGGGTCCGGCGGGGAACCCGGGCGGGTCGGCCGTCGTGAACCTGCCGGACGGCTCGGTCGTCGACGTTGCGGCGGAGACCCGGGCCCTGTCGCGGGACGGCCATCGACCCGGCGACCCGGCGTGGCGCGTGTTCGCTCGGGGATGGCTCGGCGACCTCGCGGATGCGCCGGACCGGGTCCCGCGGCTCTACCTGCTGGCGTGGGTCCGCCGCGGCCCCGCCGATCCCGACGGCCCGTCCGGGGGCGCCGGCGGCAGTCTCGTCGTGCGGGCGGCCGCGTTCGGTGCCTTCCGCGTCGAGCGGGCGGTCGAGGCGACCGTGGTCCGGGATGCCGATGCCGGCGTGGTCCGGGTGGCGGCGTGGCACGTCGTGCGCCGGGCGTTCGGGCGGTAGGGCGGCGCGGACGCCCGACGGGTCCGGGCGCCCGGCGGAGCCGGGTGCGACCAGGGGTGGGCCGGCAGCCCGTGGGGGAAGTCCCCGCTGCATTCGAGCGGCGATGCACCCGCCTGCGCCCGGCAAGCGTCGCCTACGGCTCCGATTGCCGCCCAGCCACGCCTGCCGGCAGTCTGCGCCGTGACCCGCGCAGACTGCCGGCTGCGTTGTTCGTCGGCTACATATGCCCAAATGCGCCCTCCTCACGCCTTGTCAGGCGGGCGCCTCGCTGCTCTCGGTGCAACGCGGGGTTCCACCACGGGCTGCCAGGGCCAGGCGCTGGGCGTCTTCGCCGGTGCGTCCTGGCGGGCGTAGCGGAAGAGGCGGCGATTGGCAGGCGGTGACCGGCGGGGGGCGTCCGCGACGCGGCCCTGCGGCGCCGCCGCCCGGCGGGGCCGAGGTCGACGGCGGGCGGGCCCGGTCAGCCGCGTCCCCGTATCCCGATCGTGCCCAGGGCCCGCCGGATGTCCTTCTCGGTCACGTCGTCGACGATGACGGTGTCCCCGATGCCGCGCGGGAGCACGAAGTGCAGGCGCCCCGCGACGGCCTTCTTGTCGCGCTGCATGGCCGCGAGCACGTCGCCCGGCGACAGGTCGGTCACCGACGGCAGCGGACCCATCCGCCCGATGAGCTCGGTCAGCGCGGTGTGGTCGCCCTTGCTCAGCAGGCGGCGGTACGCGGCGAGCCGGGCCGCGACCAGCATGCCGTAGGCCACCGCCTCGCCGTGCCGGAGGCGCCGGTACCGGGTGACCGCCTCGAGGGCGTGGCCGGCCGTGTGCCCGAAGTTCAGGATGCGCCGGCGGCCTCCTTCGCGCTCGTCGGCGGCGACCACCTCGGCCTTGATGCGGCACGAGGCGGCGACGATGTCCACCAGGAGCTCCGGCTTCCGCGCGAAGATCTCCGGCAGTCCGTTCGCGAGCCGGTCGAAGAGGGGCCGGTCGGCGATGACCCCGTACTTGACGACCTCGTAGAGGCCCGCGCGCAGCTCGCGGCGGGGCAGGGTGTCGAGCAGTTGGGGATCGGCGATGACCGCGGCGGGGGGATGAAAGGCGCCGATGAGGTTCTTGCCGAGCGCGTGGTTGACGCCGACCTTGCCGCCGACGGCGCTGTCCACCTGCGCGAGGAGGGTGGTCGGCACGTGCACGAGGTCGACCCCGCGCAGATAGGTCGCGGCCGCGAACCCGGCGGTGTCGCCGAGCACCCCGCCCCCGACCGCGACGATCGTCGACCGCCGGTCGGCCCCGGCGCGGATCAGGGCCTCGTAGATGCGCGACACGGTTTGCAGCGTCTTCGAGCGCTCCCCGTCCGGTACGAGCAGGGGCTCGACCTTCGGCAACGCGGCCTGAATCGTCTTGCCGTGCCGGGTCCACACCGTGGGACTGGAGACGAGGAATCGCCGATCTCCGACCTCCGCTTCGGAGAGGCACCGGTCCATCGCGGCGGCGAGGCCGTGGGCCACGAAGACGGGGTAGGTCCGGGTTGCGCTTTCGACGTCGATGCGGGTCGGTTCCATGGAGGGTTCGTCGTGTCCGCGGCGCGCGCGGCGCCGAGAGCCTGGCAGGCGGTGGCGAAGAGTCCCGCTGTGTTCGAGCGGCGATGCATCCCGCCTGCTGGCGTTTTGCGCCGGCTGCAATGACCGATATTGCGCTCTCCTCACGCGTGTCAGGCAGGCGCCTCGGCGCCGTCGGCGCCCCCCCGGCGCGGTGCGTCGCGGGGTCTCGCCGGCGGGCTGCCGGAGGCGCAGAGCGGAATGGTAGGATAACAGTTTTGCCCGGAGGACCCGCCCCCGATGCCGGACAAGGACGCCGCGTTCGTCAAGGAGATCACCCCCAGATCCGAGGATTTCTCTCGCTGGTACACGGACGTCATCCGCCGCGCCGAGCTCGCCGACTACTCGCCGGTCAAGGGCAGCATGGTCATCCGCCCCTACGGCTACGCCATGTGGGAGCTCATGCAGCAGGCCCTCGACCGGCGCATCAAGGCGACGGGGCACGTCAACGCGTACTTCCCGATGTTCATCCCCGAGGGGCTGCTCAAGAAGGAAGCCGCTCACGTGGAGGGGTTCGCCCCGCAGGTGGCCTGGGTGACCCACGGCGGCGACGAGAAGCTCGAGGAGCGGCTGGTGGTGCGCCCGACCTCGGAGGCCATCATCGGCACGATGTACTCGAAGTGGATACAGTCGTGGCGCGACCTGCCGGTGCTCATCAACCAGTGGGCCAACGTGGTGCGGTGGGAGAAGGTGACCCGCCTCTTCCTGCGCACCACCGAGTTCCTGTGGCAGGAAGGCCACACGGTGCACGAGACCGAGGAGGAGGCGCAGGCCGAGACCCTGAAGATGCTCGGCGTCTACAAGGACTTCTGCGAGACCGAGCTGGCGATGCCGGTGCTCGAGGGCCGCAAGACCGAGAGCGAGAAGTTCGCGGGGGCGGACAAGACCTACTCGATCGAGGCGCTGATGGGCGACGGGCGGGCCCTGCAGGCGGGCACGTCCCACAACCTCGGCCAGAACTTCGCCAAGGTCTTCGACATCACGTTCCAGGGGCGCGACAAGACGGTGCAGCACGGGTGGCAGACGTCGTGGGGGATGACGACGCGGCTCATCGGCGGGGTCATCATGACCCACGGCGACGACAGCGGGCTCATCCTGCCCCCGCGCATCGCGCCGCACCAGGTCGTCATCGTGCCGATTCCGCGGGGCGACTGGCGCGAGACGGTGCTGCCGCACGCCGAGCGCATCCGGGGCGAGCTCGAGGCCGGGGGCGTCCGCGTCATGCTCGACGACCGCGAGGAGCACTCGCCGGGCTGGAAGTACGCGGAGTGGGAGATGCGCGGCGTGCCCCTGCGTCTCGAGGTCGGCCCCCGCGACGTCAAGAAGGAGCAGGTCATGCTGGTCCGCCGCGACACGCGCGACAAGACGCCGACGCCCATGGAGGGCTTGGCGGGCCGGGTCGGGGAGCTGCTGGGCGCGATCCAGCAGGCGTTGTTCGACCGGGCCGTCGCGTTCCGGGACGAGCACACCGTCCGGACCGCCGACCGGGCCGAGTTCGACGAGATCCTGGAGGGCCGCCCCGGCTACGTCATCGCGCCGTGGTGCGGCGACGCCGGCTGCGAGGCGAAGATCAAGACCGCCACCCAGGCGACCATCCGCAACCTGCCGCTCGAGCCGCCCCCCGCCTCCGGCGGCTGCATCCAGTGCGGCAAGCCCGGCGAGGTGGACGCGTGCTTCGCCAAGTCGTACTGAGGTGGGCATTCCCATGGAGCACCCGACCGCGATCGACCCGCGCGAGCACGCCGTCTACGCCCCCGACAAGATGGGCAAGAGCACGCTGTTCCGCTCGGAACGCGTCATGGTGGGCCTGAACGCGTTCGAGCCCGGCCAGTCCCACGCCCTCCACGCGCACGAGGACATGGACAAGGTCTACCACGTCGTCGAGGGGCGGGGGGTGTTCCTCCTCGAGGGCCGCGAGGTGCCGATGCAGGCCGGCTCCCTCCTCGTGGCGCCGGCCGGCGAGCCCCACGGCATCCGCAACCCGGGCCCCGGCCGGCTCCTCGTCCTCGCCGTCCTCGCGCCGGCGCCTCGCTGAATCGCGGCGTTCCGGGCGGTGGCCGGCGGCGCCCGCGGCAATCTCCGCAAACCCGGTCCCCGGCCGGCTCCTCGTCCTCGCGCCGGCGCCTCGCCGAACCGCCGCCG
>JAJEEA010000064.1 GCA_022821235.1 Vicinamibacteria bacterium | reverse complement strand
TACTACATGGACAACAACGTCCGCATGGCCAACAACGGCGCGGGCGTCCGGGGCGATCTCTACAAGAACACGCCCCCGGCGCTGACGCTCGACGGCCCGCGGCACCGGACCGCGAAGGTCAACGAGCCCGTCGTCCTGACGGCCGTCGCGCAGGACGACGGGCTGCCGGAGGCGCGCCCGATGAGTCCCACCGACCCGGCGCGGCCGCGGAGCCTGACGCCGCAGGCGGCGACGGGGCTGCGGCTGTCCTGGTTCGTCTACCGGGGCGCCGGGGAGGCGGACTTCGACCCGCCGCAGATTGCGACCTGGGAGGACACCCGGGTCGGACGCGACTCGCCCTGGTCGCCGGGCTGGTCGACCCCCGAGGCGCCCGATGACGGCCGCTGGGAGACCGCGGTCACGTTCAGCCGCCCCGGCGAGTACGTCCTGCGCGCCCTCGCCCACGACGGCGGCCTTCAGACCTACCAGGACGTCACCGTGACGGTCACGCCGTAGAGCTGGCGCGTTTCCCTGTTCAGGGTCCGGGTTGGCGGGGTTTCGTTGGCACGAGCCCCGCCTGCATCTCGACCGTCCATCATCTCAGCGCGTAACCTGGTGGCCGCTCGGTCGCTTGCGGTTTCAGGCGCGGTCGAATTGCCCGTGCACCGTGACGACCTGTTGGGGGTCTACCGCCCGCTTCGGCCCTCGCCGGCCCCGTCCGACCCCGCGCTTCCGGCGACGGGCTGCCCGCCCTTCTTTTCGCCTGCGGGGCCGCTTGGCGCTCGCTCTGCCGACTCTCCACGAGTCTGCGCCGTTCCGCGGCGCGGAATCCTACAGGCCGAGCCAGAGCACCGCGGCGCCGCTCGCGGTGACGACGAGTCCGGCGGCGGCGTGCGCGAGCCGTGCGCCGCGATGCCGGGCCGATTGGCCGATCCACCCGATGCCGTGCCAGGCGGCCGCGACGGCGGCCAGCATGACCCCGATCGTCAGCAGCCCGAACACCCCGGCCACCGCCGCCACCGCCAGCCAGTCGCCGGCCAGCCCCGGCACGACCATCAGGGGGATGAGGGGCTCGCAGGGACCGAGCACGAAGACGACGAAGAGCGCCCACGCGGTCAGGCCGCGGATGTCTCCCGTCCCGCTCCCGTCCGCGTCCGGGCCGCCTTCCGGCGGCGGCGCGTGGGCGGTCGCCGCTTCACGCCCGTCGTCGGCGCGTGCCCGCCGTCCGGCTGACGCGTCTCCGCCCTCCCGTCCGCGGCGCCGCGGCCACAGGGCCCAGGCGGTGTAGGCGAGGCCGAAGGCGAGCAGCAGCGCCGCGGCCAGCTCGCCGCGGAACGACTCGATGCCGAGCAGCGAGTCGGTCGCGACGCCGAGGCCGATCCCGGCGGCGCCGATCACGATCGACGACGCGACGTGGCCGGCGCCGCACACGCCGGTCACCAGCAGCGTCCGGCCCAGCGCCCAGCCGCGGGCGCGGCCCAGGGCGGCGAGGGGCAGCGAGTGGTCGATGCCGATCAGGGTGTGGACGATCGCCAGCGAGGCGGCGGTTCCGAGCAGCACGGTCGTGGTCTGGACGGGATCGGGCATCTTGGCATGCGGAGGGCCGCGACGGTCAGGCGGCGCGCAAACGCCGCGACCCGGCGCGGCCCATGCGGGAGGCGCCGGCGCCTGACGGCGGGAGTCTGCCGGTATCGGTCAGGACGGTGATCGGTCGTGGGCCGCCGGCCGCGCGCGACGGCGGCTGTTCTGCTGCGTCGGCGCGGCGGCGGGCTCGGCCTCGGGGCTGGTTCCTCTCACTGATCGGTCCGGGGCGCCGGGGAGACCTCGCGGAACATCTCCTCCACCGGGACCACCCGCACCCGGTCGGGATTGACGGCGATCTCGAACGCCTCGATCAGCGCGTCCTCGGCGCGGATGTCGTCGGTCACGGCGGCGTTGTAGGTGGGCGGCGACGGCTCGTTCGCGAGCAGTCGGTCGCGGAACGCGGCGGCGTCGCGGGTGACGACGGCGACCGCGAGGTCGTCGGCCTGCAGGTGGCGCCGAATCGCGGCGTTGACGTCGTCGACGGTCAGCTCGGGCAGCCGGCGCTGGATCTCGTCGATGAAGTACCCCGCGCCGTACGCGGCCGAGTCCATGTGGTACCCGAGGCGGCGGCTGCTCGTCTGCACGTACAGCTTCGAGTAGTTGACGAGGAACTCGCGGGTGGCCTCGAAGTCGGCCGCGCTCAGGCCGTCGTCGACGAGGACGCGCAGCTCGCGCAGGGCCTGGCGCAGCGCGAAGTGGGCGTTGTGGTGCGGCACGGGCCGGATCCAGATGCTGAAGAACTGCTGGCGGCGCGGGATGTTCGGCACCGGCAGGCGCGACCCGCCGTCCTGGACGAAGTGCTCGATGTACGAGTAGTCGCCGTAGTTGAGGCCCCGCTGCCCGCGCATCTTGTTCATCAGCAGGCCGTTGAACGTGCGGTGCTCGCCGAAGTAGGAGTTGGCGACCATCAGGGCGTAGAAGTCGTCGTCGGCGCGGGTCACGTCGACGGGGTAGCCGATGGAGATCGCGGTGGCGATGGCGTCCTTGTCCACCAGCAGCAGCTCGACGCCGTCGAGGTCCCGCGGGGCCGGCAGATCGGCCGGCGCGTCGCCCCCCGCCGGCAGGCGGTCGAGCAGCTCCCGTTCGACCCGCTCGGCGAAGCCGGCGGGGTAGCCGCCGGCGATGCCCGCGAGGACCCGAGCCCGCGTGTAGCGCTCGCGGTGGAACGCGCGCACGTCGTCGAGGGTCAGCGCCGCCAGCCCCTGCTCGGTGCCGACGGCGGGGGCGGCGTAGGGGTGCCCCGCGTAGAGCAGCGCGTTCAGGGCCTCCTTTCCGAGCTCCTCGTCGTTGCTGCCGCGCAGCGTCGACACCACGCTGTTGGTCAGGAAATCGCGGTTCCGCTCGAAGTCGGCGGGGTCGAACCGCGGCGCGACGACGAGGTCGCGCACGATCTCGAAGAACGGATCGAGGTGGTCGCGGTGCACCTCGCCCACGATCACCGTCATCTCCTTGTCGAACTGCGCCCGGATCGACGCCGACCAGGGATAGAGCGCTTCG
>JAJEEA010000365.1 GCA_022821235.1 Vicinamibacteria bacterium | reverse complement strand
CCCGAGCACGGCGCCGACCTCCAGGCCGTCCGCGCCCGGCGCGACGCGAAGGTCGCACAGCACGCCGGCGGCCGGGGCCTCCAGCTCGACGGTGGTCTTGTCGGTCTCGACCTCGGCGACAGGCTCCCCCGCCTCGACCCGCTCGCCCTCCCGCTTCAGCCACGCCCCGAACCTGACCGACGTGACGGAATCGGCCAGCCGGGGAAGTCGAATCTCGGTCGTCTCGGCCATCCTCCCTGCCGGGGAATCCTCTCGTGGTCCGTCGCCGGCCCGGCGACGCGGTCGAGCCGACGGCGCCCGCGGACCGGCCAAAGCGTATCGCAATCCGCGGCCGGTGACGCGGCCGCTCACGCACCCGATTCGGGGGCGTCGAACACCGCGTCCACGTCGGCGGTGAATCCGTCGAGCAGGGGCGACACGGCCCTGTCGCCGCGGCCGTAGGCGCCATGCTCGACGTAGACATCCCCTTCCAGCGCGAGCACGGTAATCGTCTCGTCGCGGGGGTCGACGATCCAGTACTCGGGAATCCCCGCCTCGGCGTAGTCGGCGCGCTTCTCGACCAGGTCCCGGCCGGGATCGTCCGGACTGACGACCTCGGCCACCAGATCGGCGCCCAGCCAGTACCGATCCTGGCAGCGGGGGTCCGAGCGCTCGCGCAGCATCAGCAGGTCGGGCTCGCGGTACTTGCCCTCGCGGACGCGCATCCGCAACGCGGAGACCATCGCGACGCCGCCACGCGGCTGAAGATACTCATGGAACAGGCGATACAGGAACAGCAAGACGGCCTGGTGCGTGAACGTGGGCAAGGGCAGCTCCTCGATGCGCCCGTCGGTGAGCTCGACGAGACGGCGGCTGCGATCGGTGAGCCACAGGTACGCGTCATCACTCCAGCATCCCTGGCGCGGCAGGATGTCGCACAGCAGGGCGCCGAGCGCCGCCTGCGAGGTGGCCGCGGCCGCGCTCGTCGCGGTCGCCGCATTCCCGGCCGCTGCCGTCACCGTCGTCTCGGTCACGTCGCCCGCCCTCTCGGGTTTCGCCGATCCACGCTCATGCCGACTCGCTACGGCTTCCTCGCGCCCGGTTTCCGATGCGTCTGGACGCTCGCACGGGACCGGCGGCAGCGCAACGGAAGCCCGTCACCATCATATCGCCCGCGCGCGAGATGCGTGGCACTTCGTTTCAGGTTGGCCAGCCCGAGTCAAACGCACAGCCGCGCCGCGGCGTCGAGGATGGCGTCGACGTCGAGCCCGCACGCCCGGTAGAGGTCGGGGATGTCGCCGGACTGCCCGAACTGCGTGACCCCGAGCGGCTGCACCCGGTGCCGGCCGACCGAGCCGAGCCAGGACAGGGTCGCGGGATGGCCGTCGAGGACGGTGACGAGCCCCGCCGCCGGGGCCAGCGGCTCGAGCAGCCGCCAAACCCGGGCGCGCTCGGGGCGTCCCGCCCTGACCGCCCGCATCCATCCCTGCTGCAGGCGATCGGCGGAAGTGACCACGAGCACCCCCGCCCCCGGCACGTCCTCGGCGATCTGACGGTGGGCCTCGACCACCTCGACGACGACGGGGCCGGAGACGACGAGGGCGAGCTCGACCCCGGGCGCGGGGGGAACGAGCCAGTAGCCGCCGTCCACGACGTCAGCTCGCATCTCCGGGGTCAGATCGCGCTGAGGCTGGGCGAGGGGCCGGGTCGACAGCCGCAGGTAGACGGCGCCGCCGTCCTCGGCCTGGATGTGCTCGAAGCTCCAGCGCAGGATCTCCGACAGCTCGTCCACGTAGGCCGGCTCGAACGCGGTCAGGCCCGGCTGCCCCATGCCGATGAGGGGGGTCAGCACCGACTGGTGGGCGCCCCCCTCGGGGGCGAGGCTGACCCCGGACGGGGTGGCGACGAGGATGAAGCGCGCGTCCTGGTAGCAGGCGTAGTTGAGGGCGTCGAGACCGCGGCTGATGAACGGGTCGTAGAGGGTGCCGACCGGCAGCAGCCGGGTCCCGAAGAGCGGCCCCGTCAGGCCCAGCGCGGCGAGCAGCACGAAGAGGTTGTTCTCGGCGATGCCGAGCTCGAGGTGCTGGCCCTTCGGCCCCATCGTCCAGTCCTGGGCCGACAGGGGCCGGTCGCCCCGGAACGCGTCGGCCTGCGCCGACCGGGCGAAGACGCCGCGGCGGTTGACCCAGCCCCCGAGGTTCGTGGACACGGTGACGTCGGGCGAGGTGGTCACGATGCGGTCGGCGAGGTCGGGATGACGCCGCGCGACGTCCGCGAGCACGCGGCCGAAGCCGGCCTGGGTCGACAGGGGGTCGCCGGGAGGCACCTCGATCTCGGCCGGCACCGCGATGCGCGGGGCGTCGTGGCGGCGGGTCGCGGCCTGGTTGAACGGCACCGCGTCGAGGAACGCCCGTAGCGTCTCCGGCGGGACGTCGAGCCCCGCGAGCGGGTCCCACTCGTCGCCCTCGGCGATGCCCATCTCGTCTCGGAGGGCCGCGATCTGCTGCGGATTGGTCAGTCCCGCGTGGTTGTCCTTGTGCCCCTCGAACGGCAGCCCGTGCCCCTTGATGGTGTAGGCGATGAAGCACGTCGGGACGTCGTCCTGCGCGGCGCGGTGGAAGGCCTCGCGCACGGTGTCGAGGTCGTGGCCAGCGAGGTTGGTCATCAGGTCGTGAAGGGCCTCGTCGTCGTGCTCGTCGAGCAGCTCCCGGATGCCGTGCGTGTCGCCGAGGTCACGCACGAGCTCCCTCCGCCACGCCGCACCGCCCTGGTAGGCGAGGGCCGAGTAGCGCGAGTTGGCGGCGGCGTCGATCCAGTCGCGGA
>JAJEEA010000030.1 GCA_022821235.1 Vicinamibacteria bacterium | reverse complement strand
AGACCGTCGTTTCGACAATGGACGCCGCCCGGTTTCGGCGGTCGGAACCGCCTGCCGTCGTCTCGCGGGCGGGATGCGGCAACGACGCCGGTGAACGGGGAAGACCGTCGTTTCGACAATGGACGCCGCCCGGTTTCGGCGGTCGGAACCGCCTGCCGTCGTCTCGCGGGCGGGATGCGGCGACGACGCCGTGAGCGGAGAAGAGACCGTTTCGACAATGGATGCCGCCTCTTGTCGGCGGTGGGCACCTCCCGCCGCCGTTCTCGCGGGCGGGATGACCTGGAGACCAGAGAGATGACCGTCCGGAGTTTGACGATAGCCTTGGGCATGGCGGCGGCAGCGGCGTGCGCCGCATCGCTGGCCGTGAGCGCGCGCGCCCAGTCGGAGCCCGGGGACGGGCCCCGCTACCGCAACGGCGACGAGCTCGTCCGCCCCGACGACTACCGCGAGTGGATGTTCCTGAGCTCCGGCCTGGGGATGACCTACGAGGCCGAGCGGGTCGGGGAGGCGGGCAGCGGCGCGCGCCCGATGCGGTTCCAGAACGTGTTCGTGAACCGCTCGGCCTACGCGGGGTTCGCCGAGACGGGGGAGTGGCCGGACGGGAGCGTCTTCATCCTCGAGATCCGGGAGGCGGTCTCCGAGGCGTCGATCAACGTGGCGGGCAGCTTCCAGAGCGAGCTGCTCGTGCTCGAGGCCGAGGTGAAGGACTCGCGGTTCGAGGACGGATGGGCGTTCTACAACTTCGGGCGCGCCGGCGCGATGCCCGACTCGGTCGCGCCCCTGGCCGGCGAGGAAGTGGCGCGGTGCATCGAGTGCCACACCGATCACACCGCGGTCGAGCGCACCTTCGTCCAGTTCTATCCGGTCGCCCTGGAGATCGCGCGCGAGAAGGGGACCTTGAAGCCGGGCTTCTAGTCGCGGTGGTCAGGACGACTGCCGGTGCCGCAGTTGAGGCCGCAAGGCGTACGTCACCCGGACGATAGTCCCTTCGGAAACGGAGGCGGACCGCTGGTGCGGCAGGCGGGGCCGAAGGCATACACCACCCGGCCGGCAGCCCCTTCGGAAAACGGAGGCCGACTGCCGGTGCGGCGGACGGGGCCGCAAGGCGGCCATCGTCGCGAAGGGGCCGGGCGAGCTCCCCACGGGTCTTCCTCGGCCCAATGATCCGGGACGGTTCAGCCGAGACGGGTGAGATGGTCCGTACATTCGGCCACCCCGGCCTCGATCGAAGCCACGCCGTAGAGCTCGCGCGCACGCTGCCACAGGGTCCTGGCCTCGTCGACCTGACCCAGCTCCTCCTTGAGGATCGCCATCGGGCGGAGGGCATTGGCGTAGTCGAGCGCCGGAGGATCGTCCTGCCCGCCGTAGAGGGCCAGGGCCTCCGCGTAGCAGTCTTCCGCCGTGGTCAGCCGCTCCGCCTTCCGATGCAGGTCGCCGAGTTGACGCAACGCGTGGGCGAGCGGCAGCCGGTGATTCGCGCCGCGCGCGACCGTCACCGCTTCCTCGTAGCAGGCGAGGGCGGCATCGACGCGCCCGGCATTCTCCTCGGCATGGCCCAGCTTCCCCAGCGCCCCCACCAGCTCGCGGGTCGCGCCGGCGGTGCGCAAGAGGCTCACCGCCTCGGAGAGATACCCGTGGAAGCGGGCGACGGCTTGCTGCAGCTCGGCCTCGGTGGCCGGTGGCGACCGCAGCACCTTCCAGCGCAGCGTCCAGGCCTTGTCGATCAACTCCCGCGCCTCGTCGACGGGGGAGCGCGCGTTGGCGTCGTCCATGGGAGGTTACCCGTAGCCACTTGTCGGCCGGTGCGGGCCGGTCGGAGATGCGTCGCTGGACCAATCTCGGCCGTCGATACCGCGACGGTCGCCATCTCCCCGACGCAGCAGGCGGCTGCCCCGGCCGCGACTCGCAGACCTCGCCGGAACTGGTCGGCTTCAACGCGCCAACCGGCTGTCTCGGCCGTGACGGGCAAACCTCGCGGAACTGGTCGGCCTCAGGCCGGACCGAGACGCCGCAGCCGGATGTCCCGGCCGCGACTGTGAGACCTCGGTAGCATACTGGAAAGACGGCGACCGTTCATGACACCTTTCGAGTTCCAGCTTCGGACCCGCCTCGTGTTCGGATCGGGCGCCATCGACCGTCTTGGGCCCCTCGCCCGCGAGCTCGGCTTCTCGCGGCCGCTGCTCGTCACCGACCGCGGGCTGCGCGACGCCGGCCACGTCGAGCGCGCGCTCGGGCAACTGCGCGACGCCGGGGTCGAGCCCGCCGTCTTCGACGCGTGCGAGGCGAACCCCGACGGCGCGATGGTCGACCGGGGCGTCGAGTTCGCCGCCGCCTGCCGACCCGACGGCGTCATCGGCCTGGGCGGGGGCAGTCCCCTCGACTGCGCCAAGGGCATCAACCTGCTGCTCACCAACGGGGGGACCATCGCCGACTACAAAGGCTACGGGCTCGCCCGCAGGCCGCTGCTCCCGATGATCGCGGTGCCGACGACCGCCGGCACCGGCTCCGAGGCCCAGAGCTACGCGGTCATCGCCGACAGCGCCACCCACATGAAGATGGCGTGCGGCGACCCGAAGCTCGCCTTCGCGGCGGCGATCCTCGATCCCGGGCTGACCGTCTCGCAGCCGCCCGCGGTGACCGCCGCCGCCGGCTTCGACGCCCTCGCCCACGCGGTGGAGACCGCCGTCACCACGCGCCGCACTCCCATTTCGACGCTGTTCTCGCACGCCGCCTTCCGGCTGCTCGAGCCCCACTACGAACGCACGCTGGCCGACCCGGGGGACGTCGATGCGCGCGCGGCGATGCAGCTCGGGGCGTTCTACGCGGGAGTGGCCATCGAGCACTCGATGCTCGGGGCCGCGCACGCCTGCGCCAACCCCCTGACCGCGCGCTACGCGCTGACGCACGGCGTGGCGCTGGCGATCCTGCTGCCGCACGTCGTGCGCTGGAACGCGGAAGATGGCGCCGATCTCTACCGCGACCTCGTGGGCGCGCTGCCGCCGCCCTCGCACCCCGGCGGCGCCGGAGACCGCCTGGCCCGCCGACTCGCCGCCGCCGGCCGGTCGGGCGGATTCTCGTCCGACCTCCGGACCGCCGGCGTAGCGGCCGACGATCTGCCGTCGCTGGCCGAGGCGGCGGCCGCACAGTGGACGGGCACGTTCAACCCGCGGCCCTTCGGCGCCCGCGAGGCCCTCGAGCTGTACCAGCGCGCCTGGTGACGTTCGTGCCGGCCGGTTCCCCGCGGGCGGGCACGTTCACCCCGTCACCGTCCTTTCGGCGTCCGCGAGGCCCTAGAGCTGTACCATCGCGCCTGGTGACGTTCGTGCCGTCCGGTTCCCGGGTGCACGTCAGGAAAGTTGCAGATTCGCGGTTGCGAGCATTCTGGGGCCAGGTTGGCGTGCGAACGGGTGGCTTTCGGCGAAGTGCTCACGGCGGCAGTGGCGGGTCCCACAAATCTGACGTGCACCCCCGGTTCCCGGGGTCGGCGGAAGCCGCCTATAATCGGGCTGTTCCCGGTCGTCGACCTTGCAGCGCCCTGGCCGCCTCGGCACGCCGCGCCCGAACGGGACGAGGCTGGATCCGGATGGAAACGGGACGAACAGGAGCCGTGTGATGCAGGCGCTTTCCCGCGTATCGGTACGTCGCATGAGGATCCGTCTTGCCGTCGCGGTTGCCGCGGCTCTCCTGCCGGGGCTCCTCGCCTCGTGCACGGTCGAGGAGCCGGCAGAGCGCTTCGAGGTGGTCGAGGCGACCGTGCTCGAGATGCAGCGGGCGATGGAGGAGGGGCGGGTCACGTCACGGCAACTGGTCGAAGCGCACCTGCTGCGCATCGCCTTGTACGAGGAGCGCGTGAACGCCGCGATCGCGGTCAACGCCAACGCCCTCGCCGAGGCGGACCGACTCGACGCGGAGCGCGCCGAGGGACGGGTCCGGGGACCGCTCCACGGCATTCCCGTCGCGCTCAAGGACAACGTCCACACGACCGACCTGCCGACCACCGGGGGCGCGCTGGCCTTCGAAGGCTACGTGCCGCCGTACGAGGCGACGCTCACCACGAACCTGCGCGAGGCCGGAGCCGTCATCCTCGCCAAGACCGTCATGACCGAGCTCGCGAACTACACCGCCAGCGGCATGCCGGGGAACTACAGCGCGCTGGGGGGATTCGGCCTGAATCCGTACGACCCCCGCCGCGACCCGCGCGCGGGCACGAACGACGGCCGCCCCGTCATGGGCACCGGCGGCTCCAGCTCCGGCATCGGCACCGCGACCAGCTTCTGGGCGGCGAACGTCGGGACCGAGACGTCGGGCTCCATCCTGTCCCCGTCGAACGCGAACATGCTGGCGGGCATCAAGCCGACGGTGGGGCGGGTGAGCCGCTGGGGCGTCATTCCCATCACCGCCGATCAGGACACGGCGGGGCCGATGGCGCGCACCGTCACCGATGCCGCGATCATGCTCGGGGCCCTCGAGGGCTCCGCGCCCGACCCCAACGATCCGGCGACGTCGCGATGCGAGCCTCCGCCCGGTCGGGACTACACGGTCTTTCTCCGCCGCGACGGCCTGCAGGGGGCGCGCATCGGCATTCCGCGGGCGCTCTACTACGATCCGGTCGCGGCTCCCGGCTCCGACGAGCCGCAAAGCCGGCTGTCGGAGGCGGGCAGGGCCGTGATGGCCGAGGCCATCGCGGTCCTCGAGCAGGAAGGCGCCACGATCGTCGATCCGGCGGACATCCCGAGCGTCGTCGACCCCGACCCCGCCGGCAACCTGCTCTCGAGCACCGGGAGCAGCGTGCTCGCGTACGGCATGAAGCGCGACTTCAATGCCTGGCTCGCGACCCTGGGCGACACCGCCCCCGTCGAGACGCTGACGGCGCTCCGCGAATGGAACCTGGCTCACGAGCAGGCGGGCGCGCTCAAGTACGGGCAGGCCCGACTCGACGGCGCCGACGAGATCGACCTGGAGGCGGACCGCGCCGAGTACGAGGCCGACCGCGCGCGGGACCTCCATCTGAACGGCGAGCATGGCATCGACGAGGTGATGACCGGCCTCGAGCTGGATGCCCTGCTCTTTCCCGGGTCGAGCGGGGCCGGCATCTCCGCCCGGCCGGGCTACCCGACCGTCATCGTGCCCTACGCCTTCGTCGCGACCGAATCGGACCCGCCGATGCCGGAGGACTTCGAGCCGAGGCCCCGACCATTCGGGGTCAGCTTCGCGGGGACGGCCTGCAGCGAGCCGCGGCTGATCGAGCTGGCCTATGCATTCGAGCAGGCGACGATGCGCCGGGTCCCGCCGCCGGGCATGAGATAGAGGGGCGGCAGGCCGGGTCTGCTCGGGCAACGCGGCGGGACCTCGTGACCGGGAGCCCGGTGGCTCCCGTCGGCAGGTGGCGGGGAGCGTCGGCTGGGGCAACGCGGCGGGACCTCATGGCCGCGACGAGCCCGGTGGCTCCCGTGAGCAGGTCGCGGGGAGGGTCGGCTCGGTCAACGCGGCGGGACGCCTTCGCAACGCTTCGGATTCGGATTGGAAGAGTCGCCAGGATCGCACACGACGATGTCGATAGCCCACCTTCGCGTCTACACCATTAACAAGGGGCAGATGGAGAGCTGGCTCCAACTGTTCCACGGCCACATCGCGCCGCTCCTCCGCGAGCACGACATCACGGTGGAGGGCGCCTGGGTGAACGACGCCGGGACGCAGTTCATCTGGGTGCGGAGCTACGGCGAGACCGACGCCGATCTCGAGCGGAAGGAGCGGGCGTTCTACGGCTCGGACTGGTGGCAGGCCAACGTCCACCGCGTGCGCGGTCATCTGGCGCACCGCGAGATCACCGTGATCCGGTCGGCGGAGGGCCCGTCGGAAAGGGCGACGGCCCCCGGCGGCGATGCGTAGACTCGGCTCGCTCCACCGCGTCAAGCTTTGCCGTGTCGGAGGGCGGCGGGGACGCCTGGCGGCGATGATGCGTGAGGCCGGCACGCTCCGCCGCGTCACGCTCTGCCGTGTCGGAAGGGCGGCGGGGACGCCCGGCGGCGATGCGGATTCTCCATCTCGCGGACCGACTGAGTGACCGAGGGGGAGCCGACCTGGCCCTTCTCGGTGTGCTCCAGGCCCTGTCGGCCGGGCACGAGCAGCACCTCGCGGTGGGCCGCGTCGACGGCGCCGTGCGTCCGCCCTGTCCGGTGACCGTCGTCCCGCGGCTCGACGCCAGGGTGCGGGCCGAGGCCGATCTCGCCCCCCTGAGGGCGCGGCTGCGCCCGGACCTGGTGCACGTGCACAACGTGGTCAACCCCGCGGTGCTGGCGTGGGCGGCCGGCGTGGACGCGGTGATGACGGTCCAGGACCACCGCTTCTTCTGTCCGGGACGCGGCAAGTGGACCGCCGACGGCCGCGTCTGCGGCGAAGCGATGGGGCGCGAGGCGTGCGCCGGCTGCTTCGACGATCGGGGCTATTTCGAGAGCACGCTCGCGCTGACCGCGCAGCGGCTGGAATGGGTGAGGCGGCTGCGGGTGGCGGTGCTGTCGTCCTACATGAAGCGCGAGCTGACCCAGGTGGGGGTCCCCGCGGACCAGGTCACGATCGTGCCCCCCGTCACCCGCGGCCTCGACCCCGACGCGCGGGCCGACGGTCCGCCCTGCGTCCTGTTCGCCGGGCGCGTGGTCGAGGCCAAGGGCATCCGCGAGGCGATCGAAGCCTGGCGGCGGTCGGGCTCCGGGCTGCCCTTCGTCGTGGCGGGCACCGGACCGCTACGCCGCGAGGTAGAGGCCGAGGGCGTCGAGGTGCTGGGCTGGCTCGGCCGCCGGCGCCTCTCCGCCGCCTACCGGCGCGCCGCCGTGCTCGTCATGCCCTCGCGCTGGCAGGAGCCGTTCGGCATCGTCGGGCTCGAGGCCCTGACCCTCGGCACGCCGGTCGCCGCCTGGGACAGCGGCGGCGTGCGCGAGTGGCACCCCGGCGGCGATCTGCTGGTGCCCTGGGGCGACGTCGACGCGCTGGCGACGGCTTTGCGCATCGCGCCGGGGCATGGCGTCGATCCGCCACGCGGGTTCGGGCCTGAAGCCCTCGTTCGCAGGCTGGAGGCGGTGTACGCGGCGAGCGTCCCGGCTCCGTCGTAGCGCGAGCCCGCCGCCGGCCCTCCCGCGCCTGCTGCTGGATCAGCTTCTGCCGCTCGCGCTCGGCGTCGCAGGGCGAGTCCGCCGCGGGTGCACGTCAGCATTGTTGGGACCGGCACGGGCTGGACCATCGCAGAGGCCGACGCCGCCATCGCGCTGCACGGCCGGAATCTCCGCGGCTGCTTCGAGACTTCCGGGAACGAAGAGCCGCCAAGCCAGCCTCAGGCTCTCCAACAAATCTGACGTGCACCCGTCCGCCGCCGGCCCTCATGCGCTGTTGGCGAAGTCGGGAGATAATGGACGTTCGCTGTCTGAAGGAGGCGCCGTGAGCAAGATCGATCGGATCACGACAGACGCCGGCGTCTGCGGGGGGCGGCCCTGCATTCGAGGTTTGCGCATCCGCGTCACGGACGTGTTGGACCTCTTGGCGGCCGGCGCGACGCGAGAGGAGATCCTGAAGGACCTGCCTTACCTGGAGCCCGACGATATCGTCGCCGTTCTCGAGTTCGCGGCACGTCGACACGATCATCCTGTACTGCGGAGCGCATAGCTTGCGTTTCCTCGTCGATGCCCAGCTCCCGCCGGCTCCGGCGCGCCGGATGGAGGCCCAGGGCCACGAGGCGGAGCATGTCGCCGACTGTGGCTTGGCGGCGGCGTCGGACGACGCCATCCGGGGCCACGCGGAACGAGTCGGCGCGGTCATCGTGACCAAGGACGAGGACTTCGCAGTTCACCACATCCTGTCATCAGGGCCGGCGGTAGTGTGACACACGGCGCTCGGCCTTGCTCAATCGGATGGACCACGAGTTGGGCGACATCCTGGCCGCGCTTCATCGGGGGGATACGCTCGTGGAAGTTGTGTGAAGGAGTCGGCCTGGTGCCTGGGCGCATCCACCCTTCCGGGCTGCCGGCGACGGCAGATGTCGGCGTTGTCGTCATATGTCATGATATGTGACGACTATGCCGACACCGCCCGAACCCATTCTCGACCGCGCATTGGACCTGCCCGCGCTGCTGGCCCGGAAGTCCCACTTTCTGCTCGGCCCCCGGCAGACCGGCAAGACCACGCTCATTCGCCGCGCGCTTCCGAGGGCGCCGGTCTACGACCTGCTGGACCACGCCGTCTTCCTCGATCTCAGCCAGCGGCCCGGCCGAATACTCGAAGATCTCGCGCCGGACGTCGACGTCGTGGCGATCGACGAGATCCAGCGACTGCCGCTGCTGCTCAACGAGGTCCACCGCATCATCGAGGCGCGCGGCGTGCGCTTCCTCCTGACCGGGTCCAGCGCCCGCAAGCTGCGCCGCGGCGGCGTCAACCTGCTCGGCGGCCGGGCGCGCACGAAGGTGCTGCACCCGCTCACCTGGATGGAGCTGGGCGGGCGATTCGATCTCGCACGCGCGGTCTCTCACGGGACCCTCCCGTCGATCTACTTCTCCGACGATCCCGCTGCCGACCTGCGCGCCTACACCGGCACGTACCTGCAGGAGGAAGTGGTGGCCGAGGGCGCCACACGCAACATCCCGGCGTTCGGGCGGTTCCTGCGCGTCGCGGCCCTCGCGAACGCCTCCATCGTCAACTTCACCAACGTGGCCAACGACGCCCAGACGCCGCGGACGACCGTCTACGAGTACTTCGGCATCCTGCGCGACACGCTGGTGCTCTTCGAAGTACCCGCCTGGCGCCAATCCGTCAAGCGCAAGCCGCTCGCGTCCTCCAAGTACTATTTCTTCGACATCGGCGTCGCGTCGGCGCTGCAGGGTCGCCGGCCACGGCCCGGCACGCCGGAGTTCGGCTTGGCGTTCGAGACGTGGCTGCTGCACGAGCTCAGGAGCTGGATCGACTACCGCTCGGGCGAGGACCTGTGCCACTGGCGCTCCACGTCGGGTTTCGCGGTCGACTTCATCCTCGGCGACCACACCGCGATCGAGGTCAAGGGCAAGGCGAACGTGTCGCCCGGCGACCTGAAGGCGCTGCGGGCCCTGGCCGAAGAGGAGAAGCTGCGGCGCTATCTCTGCGTCTGCCTGGAACCGCGCCGTCGTCGCGTCGGCGGGGTGGACGTGTTGCCGTACGCGGAGTTCCTCGAGGCGCTGTGGAACGGCGAGTACCGCTGAGGACGCGCCCCCCGCTCCGGCATCAGTCTTCGAAGACGGCTGGGAGAATCGTCACCGACAGCGACGCGTTCTCGTCGAACGGCACTCGATCCGGGCGCTCGACAACGGCTTTCCGGAAGGGGACGTATTCCATGCCGATGTACGGCGTGTCGTGCGCCTCGATGTAGCGATGCGCCCGGACGACGTTCGGATGGTGGAAACAGTGGATGGACCGCGCCTCGTCGATGTCGTCTCATTCCCCGGCCCGTTCGAGCACGGCCGAGACCAGCCGCGACGACAAGCGATACCCGGCGTTCGAGAGCTCCTCGATAATCGGTCCGACGGCGACCACGGCTCCGCCCGCCTTCGCGGACAGCAGCACGCCGGCGACACCGGTCACGGAAACGCCGCGTCGCCGCGCGATCTGTCGTCCGGCCGCCTCATCGATGAGGAGGAACCTCGCGTCGAGCTGCTCGGCCAGGGCAATCGCTTCGGCTTCACCGAGGTCGAGAAGCTGTCCGAGCTCCTGTAGCGCCTGTTGATTCACCACCGGTTGGACGCAGAGCCAGCCCGCGGCCGGAGCGCCTGCGAGCGCGGTCGCACCGGGGCGGCCGGACCCGATTGCGAGCTCCCCGTGAACGGCCGGTGGAATGACGACCTGCCGGTACATGTGCCGCAGCAGGTCGAGTCGACCGGCGCGAGCGAGGGCGATGAGCGGCCCGGTATCGGCGACGATGGGCGTCACGATGCGACGCCGACCTCATCGTCGAGCTCCTCGGGCGGGTAATCGACGGCTGGAATGCCGGCTGCCCCCAGCAGCCCGACGAACTCCTCCGGAGTTACTGCCGCCAGTCTTGCCGCCTGGACCAGCGTCGCCTGGCGCTGCTCGAACAGGCGTAGCGCCATGGCGCGATGGATGCCGACCTCGACCAGACGCTCGTCGAACGGGACGGCCAGGATCGCCGGACGCCCGTGTTTCGTGATTATCGCCAGACGTCCGTGCTCGGCATCCCGGAGAAGCTCGCCGGAACGCTGTCGGACATCGCGGGCGCTGAAGACGTTGAGGGAACCCATGCTGCCTCTTGAATTGTGATCACAAATCGTAGCACAACTGATTCCTGGGGGTCAGCGCTTCACGCGGGTCCCTGCCGGGGGAGGGGGCGACAAGCGCTACGGGTCCGGCGGTCACGCACGTCACTCCGCCACCCGCGACGTCAGCCGGCCGCCGGTTGCCCGCATGGCCAAGTGCAGGCTTGCCTTGAAGCCGAACCAAGTGCTCCGGTGACGCGGTCGCCGAGCCAGCCGTCCAAGGCGCGCACCGGGGCCAGCCCGGCGCCTGCCGCATCACGCGCTTCCTGGCCTTTCGAGCAAAGGAGAGCGCTTCACGCGGTGCCCCGGGACGCCAGGCGCCGCGGGTCCGACGGTCGCGCCTGAACGCTGCAAGCGGCCGTCAGCCGCCGAAGTCGAAGCGCCCGCCGGCGACGAACGCGCGCGGCAGGCCCGGATAGCCGAGCGCGCTGTCGTACACGGCGTCCGTGAGGTTGTCGACGCGCAGGAACAGCGTCAGCTCGGGGCGGACGCGGAACTGCCCGCCGGCGGCGACCAGCGTGTAGCCGGGGTTGACGGTGATGTCCACCCCGCGGCCGTCGGAGACGCGCTGCAGGCCGAGGAACGCGCTGTCGTGGCGGTCGCCGGTCACTCGCATGGCGACGTGCAGGCTGCCCCGCCCCCGCGTGTAGCCGACGCGCACGTTGCCCGAGTGCCGCGGCCGGCGCAGCAGCGGCTGACCCGGCTGGAACTGCTCGCTCGTGCTCGCGTTGGTCACCACCTCGGTGTCCACCAGCGCGTAGGACGCGCTGGCGGTCAGCCCGCCGAGGGGCCGCTGCATGCCGAGCTCGAGCTCGACGCCGTCCGCCCGCGATCCGTCGATGTTGACGTAGTCGGGCAGGCCGTCGCCGCCGAAGCCGGGCGAGGGCGACCAGGCTATCTGGTCGGTGTAGTCGTTGCTGAACCAGGTGAAGCGCGCCAGCCAGCGCTGGTCGTCGAAGGTCGCCTCGGCCCCCGCGTCGACGGTGAGCGCCTGCTCGGGCCGCAGCGACAGGTCGCCGTCGACCCACTGCCCGCCGTAGAGCTGGAAGAAGCTCGGGTTCTTGATGCCGCGCCCGACGTTGGCCGACACCTTGACCGACGAGAGCGTCCCCTCGCGGTACGGCAGGGGATAGCCGCCCGCGGACAGCCTGGGGTTGACGGCGGTCCCGTAGTGGGCGTTGTCGTCGACGCGCGCGCCGCCGGTGACGAACCACGCGTCGGCGAGGTCGAGCTGCTGCTGGACGAACCAGGAGTGGTTCTCCACCCGCTGCCCTTCGTCGAGCGCGTTCGTCTCGCGGTAGTAGTCGTAGCCGGCGCTCAGCACCTGGTCGTCGAGCCACGTCGCGTCGAGCTGGTAGCGCAGCGCCGGGCGCCGCACCTGCGCCTCGTACTCGAAGGGGTGGTCGAAGCCGCTGTACGGGCCGCTCCGGGCGAGGAACCGTCCGGCGCCGAGGTTGGAGGGATCCGCGGCGAGGGCGTCGAACGCGGCCTGGTCGATCAGTCGCACCAGCCGCGGGCCGGCCGGATAGAGGGCGCCCGGCTTACCTTCGAGGATTGCGAGCACGCGGCTCTGCGGGTCGCTGACGGTGTCCACCGACCGGCGGCCGGACCGGAAGTGGCTCACGGTGGCGGAATGGTCGACGCGCGGCGACAGGGCCTGGTCGAAGTCGAGATGCCAGGTCAGGCTGTCGGTGTCGTAGCCGGTGCCGGTGTCGCCGCGGGCGTAGGTGATGGGGCCGACCGAGGCGCCGCGGGCGTCGCTGTACCGGAACCCCGTCCGCAGCCGGATGCCGTTGCCGACGATCGCGCCGACGTTGCCGTCGACGGACTGCTGGTCGAAGCGGTCGGGCTCGGGCAGCCGGTTCTGGAACGCGCCGTCGGTTGCGCGATGGGCGACGCCGAGCTGGTAGTCGACGCGCCCGCCGGCGCCGCCGAGCACCCGCAGGTCGCCGCGCGTCGCGCCGAACGAGCCGCCCTCGAACGATCCGGACAGGCTGGGCCCGCTGTCCGGCCTTCCCCGCTTCGTGAATACCTGGATGACGGATCCGATCGCGTCGGAGCCGTAGAGCGCCGACTGGGCGCCCCGCACCACTTCGACCCGATCGATCTCGGCGGCGGAGAGGCGGCCGAAGTCGTAGGCGCCGCCGGCGTCGTTGACCCTTACGCCGTCGATCAGCACGTGGTTGTAGTCGGCCTCGCCGCCGCGCGCGTAGACTGACGAGATCTCGCCCTCGCGGCCCGTCGACTCGACGTTCAGCCCGGGGACGTAGCGCAGGACGTCGGCCACCGAACGGCTGCCGAGGGCCGCGATGTCGTCGGCGGTGAAGACCGAGTGCGACTCCGTGACCGATGCGGTGGTTTCGGCGGTCCGGGAGGCGGTGACGACGACGGTGTCCCGTAGCGGGGCGATGTCGAGCCGGAAGTCGACGCTCGCGGTGGTGGCGGCGGCCGCGGTCACCTCGGCCGCGCCGTCGACGAAGCCGTCCCGGCGCGCGCTCAGGCGATGGAGGCCCTCGGAGGGCAGCTCGAGGCGGTACCGGCCGTCGGGCCCGGCGGTCGCGGCGGCGACCACGCGCAAGCCGCGCCGCGCCTCGATGGCGGATCCCGGCAGGACGCGGCCGGACGAGTCGGTGACGATGCCGGTCACCGTGACCGGACCCTGCGCGGCGGCGGACGCCGCGGCCAGCAAGCAC
Source organism: Vicinamibacteria bacterium (assembly GCA_022821235.1). Taxonomy (GTDB): domain Bacteria; phylum Acidobacteriota; class Vicinamibacteria; order Vicinamibacterales; family UBA8438; genus JAJEEA01. Next base: position 29,227 of record JAJEEA010000030.1, on the reverse strand, counting down.
GCGGCGACCGCGGACAACGTGAGACGACGGATCATGAAGAGACGACTCCTCTCGTCCGGGCGCGGGAAGGCGGGCGCACTCCGGGGAGGCGGGTGCACGCCGGCTTTCGCCGCGGCCCGGCAACCGCCAGGGCCAGCCGGGCGTACGGAATCCGCCCCCGGCTGATGCCGAAAGCCTACTGCGGTGTTTCCGAAGATGACGCGCCCATCGGGCGCCGACGGTGGTTCACCGTTCCTCCCCGCCTCCCCGTCGGAGGCCGCGTGAGGCGCGGCTGGATCGGTCTCCTGGCTTGCAGGATCGGCCTACTCTCCGCGTCTTCCCGCCCGAAGCCGGGCAGTGACGTGGGTGCGGATTTCGTCCCTGCTCACAGTTGCGAGGGCAGCGCCGGCTTCACACCGGACTTCCCGTGCATCCAGCCGCAACCGTGTAGAACACAAGAACATAGACGGTGCCCGGCCCGGGTGTCAAGGAGCACTGCCAGCCCCGCAAGCCGCATCTCCGCGCGGACTGCGCCTGACGACCGGCCGCCGCAAACCGGTATCATCGAGACACACAGGAAGGAGGGCACGATGCGAATCCGTTTCGAGCGGGGTGTCGCCGTCGCGGCGGCCGGCCTGCTGCTCGCGTCTTCTCCGGCCGCCGCCCAGGCCATCGGCGGCACCGTCACCGACGACACCGGCGGCGTGATGCCCGGCGTGGCCGTCGAGGCGCGCAGCCCGGCCCTGATCGAGCAGGTCCGGACCGCCTTCACCGACCAGTCCGGGCAGTACCTGATCACCGGCCTCGTCTCCGGCGAGTACACGGTGACGTTCACCCTCTCGGGCTTCTCGACCGTCCTGCGCGAAGGGGTCAGCCTCAGCGCCGGCTTCACCGCCAACGTCGACGGCGTGCTGTCGGTCGGGTCGGTCGAGGAGACGATCACGGTGACGGGCGAGGTCCCCGTGGTCGACATCCAGAACGTGCAGCAGAACATCGCCATCGACCGCGACGTCATCGACGCCATTCCGAGCGGCCGATCGTTCCAGAACCTCGGCATCCTGATTCCCGGCATGGTCGGCGACGGGGTGGTGGGGTCGACGCTGGCCGTCGACGTCGGGGGCCAGGGGGGCGTGAACTACCAGCGGCTCGCGATTCACGGCGGCGTGGGCACCGACCAGATGGTCCAGATCGACGGCCTCGGCGTCGAGGCGGCGACCCGGGGGGGCGACTCGTCGAACCTGTTCTTCGCCGACGGCAACTATGCCGAGTACTCCATCGACTACTCGGGCAACACCGCCGAGGTCGAGTCGGGCGGCGTGCGGGTCAACATGATTCCCCGCGACGGGAGCAACCTGTGGGCGGGCCAGTTCTTCGGCAGCTTCTCGTCTCCGGGTCTCCAGTCGAACAACGTGGACGACGCGCTGGTGGCGCAGGGCATCGGCGAGGACCAGGCGAACCGCCTGAGCCGCCTGTGGTTCGCCAACCCCGCCGCGGGCGGGCCGATCGTCCGCGACCGGCTGTGGTTCTGGGCCAGTCACACGTCGCAGCGGACCGATCAGTTCGTGGCCGGCGTCTTCCACGACCAGGACCCGAGCGATCTGGCCTACACGCCCGCCCTCGACCGCCAGGCGGTCGACGACCAGCTCGCCCAGTCGACCACCCTGCGACTGACCGCCCAGGCGACGCCGCGCAACAAGTTCACGTTCTTCTACGACAACAACTACAACAAGCGGAACCGGTTCCTGATCGGCAGCACCATCTCCACCGCGCTCAACGTGATGCCCGAGGCGGCGGTCGACTCGACCATCCGGGTGCAGGTGTACCAGGGCACGTGGACCGCGCCCATCACCAGCCGCCTCCTGTTCGAGGCGGGCGTGTCGCTGCATCCGCAGCACCAGAACTGGCAGAACACGCCCGACGCGGACCCCGTGCGGGCGGGGGCCCTGCTCATCCCCGGCAACATCGCGGTCCGGGGCATGTCGAGCTGGTTCTCGGGGACGGTGTTCCAGGACCGGCGCGCCGACACCAACGCGGCGCGGGCGTCGCTGTCCTACATCACCGGCAGCCACGCGTTCAAGGTCGGCATGAACCTGACGAACGTGGCCGAGAACGAGTACATCGAGAGCGTCCAGTACCAGCGCTACATCATTCTCCAGGGGCTGCCGGTCGACCTCGTCGACTTCTACGCGACGCCGTCGCTCGTCGAGAACGACGTGCCCGCCAACCTCGGGCTGTACGCGCAGGACCAGTGGACGGTGGACCGGCTGACCCTCAACCTGGGGGTCCGCTGGGACTACTTCAACGCGGGCTATCCCGACCACGACACCGGCACGTCGCGCTACCGGCCGGTGTCGGCCAGCTTCCCCGGGCAGCAGGTGGTCGGGTTCAAGGACATCCAGCCGCGCCTCGGCCTGGCCTACGACCTGTTCGGGAACGGGCGGACCGCCCTCAAGGCGTCGTTCGGCCGCTACGCCGACCGCGACTCGAACGCCCGCGCCGGGAGCGTCAACCCCGCCGACAACAACAACGCGCAGCGGCGCACCTTCATCGACTTCAACGCGAACGGCGGGGCGGACTGCGATCCGCTCGATCCGCTGCCCAACGGCGAGTGCATCTCGCCCTCCGACAATCTCGCGTTCGGCCAGCCGGTCGTCAACACGTTCTACGATCCGGCGTGGGCGTTCGGCTGGGGCACCCGGCACGCCAACTACGAGTCGTCGGTCAGCCTGCAGCACGAGGTGGCCGGCAACGTCTCGGTCACCGCGGGCTGGTTCCACCGCTCGTTCGTGAACTTCGCCGTGCAGGACAACCGGGCGGTGGGGCCGAACGACTTCGGGTTCTACTCGGTGACCGCCCCCGCCGACGACCGCCTGCCCGGGGGCGGCGGCTACACCCTGAGCGGCTTCGCCGACGTCGACCCCGACAAGCTGGGACAGATCGACGCCACCACCACCGGCGCCGACGCGTTCGGGGGGCGGTCGCGTCGGTACGCCGGCTTCGATCTCTCGGTCGACGCCCGGCTCGACACCCTGCTCCTGCGCGGCGGCCTCAGCACCGGCCGGACGAGCCACGACAACTGCGCATACCTGTCGAGCCTGCCCGAGGCCCACGCGGGTTCGGCCGCCGGCGACGCGTCGCCGGCGTTCTGCGAGTGGTCGACGCCGTACCTGACGCAAGTGAAGCTGCTCGGCTCGTACACGTTCCCGTACGGCATCACCTTCGCGGGGACCCTGCAGAGCGTGCCCGGCCCGCAGCGCGCCGCCATCGTCACCTACCCGAGCGGCGCCGTCGCCGCCTCGCTCGGGCGTCCGCTCGCGGCCGGCGGCGCCGTCAACATCAACGTCATCGAACCGGGCACGGCGTACGGCGCCCGTTGGAGCCAGGCGGACATCCGGGTGTCGAGGACCTTCGAGGTCGACGGGGGGCGCATCCAGGCGATGTTCGACGTCTACAACGTGCTGAACGAGAACGCGGTCATCGAGGAGGACCGGAACTACGGGCCGAACTACCTGCGGCCGACCGCGATCATGCCCGGCCGCCTCGCCAAGTTCGCGCTGCAGTTCAACTTCTGAATCGGGTGGCTTGGTGCGGCGGCGCCGACGGGTTGTATGATGGCGCTCGTGAAAGCCGTGTCCGGGTCCGGTTGCGGCCACGGGAGCGTGCCAGAGGACGGGCGCCGCTACGACACCAGCATCCTCGACCGGGCGCTGCGGACGCGGCGGTGGAGGCTGGCCGGCGAGCAGGCCGAGTTGCGCCCGCGGGTTGAACGGGTCCTGCTGGCGTTGCGCGACCGGCTTGGCGTGCGGCGTGCATACATCGTCGGCTCGTTGCGGTCGCCCGACCGATGGCGGGAGGGCGCCGACGTCGATGTGGCGGTCGGGGGCTGCTCCCACGCGGTGCTCGACGTCATGAAGGCGATCGAGGACGCGACCGGCCGGGCCGTCGACGTCATCGACCTCGACCGGCATCCTCTCCCGGAGTCCGTCACCCGGTTCGGGATCAAGGTGTACTGACGCGATGGACACGGGAGCGTTCGCCGTCCTGGAGGCGGAGTTGCGGGCGCGGCTCGCGGACGTGGACCGCATCGCGGACCGCGTCGAGGCGGGCCGTGAAGTGTTCGACGAGCGCCCCGAGGAGGTCGACAGCTTGGGTTACCAGTTGCACAACCTCTATGGCGCCTTCGAGCAACTGTTCGAGGTGGTGGCGCGGTTTTTCGAGAATCGCGTCGCCGCCGCCGGCTATCACGCGGTCTGGTGAAGCGCATGCAACTCGACATCCGCGGCGTCCGCCCGGCGTTGCTGTCGGAATCGACCGCCGCCGACCTCGACGAGCTGCGGCGGTTTCGTCACCTGTTTCGGCATGCGTACTCGGCCGACCTCGATCCGCGCAAGGTCCGTCGCCTGGCGGCCGGGACGGGCCCGTTGCGGCGCGCCTTCGCGCGGGATTTCGATCGGTTTCTGGCTCGCCTGCGACCTGAGCAGGGGCAAATCCGTTGAAGTGCAGACCCTGCCCCGCTCTCGATTCGGGTCGCGGATGGCGGTTTCCGCAACTCTCCCATACCAGCATTGGCCTGATGATCAACATGTACGCGCATCGTCACGATCAAGTAGATGGGCGAGCGTGGCTTCCACTTGAATGCGAAGTTCAGGTTTGTTCTTCCAACAGAACGATGGTGTCGAGGCCGGAGCCTCGGTCTCCAGCCCTCTTGTAATGCTTGAATCTCCCCTTGGAAAAGCCGCTCGCAAAGGGGCCGCCAATGATGTCGCGTAGTGGTTGATGTTGTTCCATGCCGCTGAGGCGGTCAGGTCCAAGTAGGCGAGCGTCATTTCCCAGTTGGGCGCCCAATTGTGCGATGAACCGCGACTTGCCGCTTCCGTTGGGTCCGACAAGGAAGATGATTCGGTGCCAGGTGGCGGAGGGCGAATGTCTCGCCACGCCAGGGTGGTGGTAGCGAGAGGGTCAGGTCTTGGGTGATCATGGAACCATGAGTGGCGGACCGTAGGGTCGGGACGGGGTGGCGCGTGTGCGGTCTGCGGGCGCGGCGTAAGCGGTCCCGGGTGCAGTTGGGGTCGGGATAAGTGGAAAGTGAGGACCACGCGGCAGCAGGGATTGCGACCCGTGGTCCTCGGCGATGTCGGGGGGGCTCCCGTCAGTCGTCCGACGGCGCCGGGCCGAGGCCGTGGGCCCCGAGGAACGAGCGGATGGTCGCGTAGATGTGCAGGTTCTCCTCGAGGCTGAAGCCGCCGTGGCCGCCGCCCTCGATGGTCAGCAGGCGGTTGGGCACGCCGGCCCGGTCGAGGGCCTCGTGCAGGCGGACGGCGTGGGCGTGGGGCACGATGCTGTCCTCGTCACCGTGGATGGTGAGGACCGGGGGCTGACCCTCGCGCACGTAGGTCAGGGGCGACACGCGGGCCGCGACCTCGCCGCGGTCGCTGCGGCTGCCGAGCCACGCCTCGGTGAAGTTGCCCGAGGTTCCCGGCGGGCCCTGCATGAGGTCGACGACGTCGGTGATGCCGTACCAGTTGACGATGGCCGCCACCTTCAGCTCGGCCGTCGATCGGGTGCCCGTCGTCCACGTCCGGTTGCGGTCGCCGGGGCACTGGCGGTCGAGCCCGGCCGAGGCGGGCAGCATGCCGGTGGTGAGCGAGAGGTGCCCGCCGGCGGAGTTGCCGCTGACCACGATGCGGTCGAGGTCGAAGCCGTACTGCTCGGCGTTGCGGTAGATCCACCGGAGCGCGCACCGGCAGTCCTCGACGGCGGCGGGGGCGTGGGCGTCGTCGGCCATGCGGTACTCGGCGTTGACGACGTTCCAGCCCATCTCCAGGTAGGGGAGGAAGGTCAGGGCCGAGCTCTCCTTGTTGCCGTTGGTCCACCCGCCGCCGTGGATGTAGAGCAGGGTCGGCCTGCGGTCGGCGCCGCGGGCCTGGTAGACGTCGAGCTTGAGGTCCACACCCCCGGCGCGCAGGTAGGTGATGTTGGGGACGAGCCGGTAGCTGCTGGCCACCTGCACGAACTTCGCGGCCGCGTCCTGCGCGACGGCGGGCGGTGCGGCCGCACCCAGGAGCGCCGCCGCCGCGAGACTTGCGATCCAAGCGTGTTGCTTCTGCATTGCCATTGCCTTTCCTTGCGGGGCTGCCGCCCGGCGGCGTCGCCCCGAGATTGCCGTTGCCTTCCTCCGGAGTCCGCGCCACGGCAGCGGCGCGGACTCCAGGCGTCGCTCGCTACTCCAGGCCGGCGGCGTCGATGCCCGCCCGGGCGCAGATGGCGTCGTTGGCGCCGGTGTCGCCGCTGACCCCGATGCCGCCGATGTGCTGGCCGTCGGTGGTCATGATGGGCAGCCCGCCCTCGAAGTAGTTCAGGCCGGGGACGAAGGCGGCGGCGGAGACGCCGTTGCCGAAGGCCATCTGGCCCCACTGCTGCGTCGACCGCGGGCTGGCGGCCGAGCTGTGGGCCTTGGCCATCGCGACGTCATGCGACAGGAGCTGGGCGTCGTCCATCCGGAGGTACGCCTTCAGGTTGCCGTGGTTGTCCATGACGGCGATGTGCATGCGCCAGCCTTCCTCTTGGGCCTTGGCCAGGCAGCCGTGCACGATGGTCATGGCGGCGGCGCTGGTGAGCATGGGCCGGTCCTCGGTCTGGGCGGCGGCGGGGCCGGCGGCCAGCGCGAGGGCGGCGAGACTGAGAACGACGACGAAGCGGCGTGCGAGCATGGACTTTCCTCCGAAGTTGGTGTGAACGGGGATCCGCTACTGGCCGGCCTGTGATGAACCTGGGGCTTCTGCCGAGGCCCCGTACCGGATCGACTTCGAGCGCGGTGAGTATATCCGGGCGGTGGCCCGGCGGGAAGTCTGGGCGGGGCGCGGGCAGGGCCCGTCGGGTGGCGGCCCGGTTCCGATGGCTCGGGCACGCGCTCACGCGCCCGAGGGGCGGGGCAAGGGCCGTGCCCCGGCGAACTCCGCCGCCTCGCCCAGCGCCTCCTCGATGCGCAGCACCTCGTTCCACTTGGCCATGCGTTCGGAGCGGGAGAACGAGCCCACCTTGAGCTGCCCCGCCCGCCAGCCCACCGCGAGGTGGGCGACGGTCACGTCCTCGGTCTCGCCCGACCGGGCGGAGACGATGGCGCCCAGGCCGGCGCGGCGGGCCGCGTCGAAGGCGGCCCGGGTCTCGGTCACCGTGCCGGCCTGGTTCGGCTTGACGAGGAGGGCGTTGCAGGCGCCGTCGCGGGCCGCGCGCTCGACGCGCGCGGCGTCGGTCACGAGGTAGTCGTCGCCGACCACCTGCACGCGGCCGCCCACCGCGGCCGTGAACCGCCGCATGCCGGCGTGGTCGTCCTCGGCCAGCGGGTCCTCGACGGAGACGATGGGATAGCGGTCGATCCAGCCCGCGAGCAGGTCGCCGAGGCCGTCGCTGTCCACCGCCCGGTGCTCGAGGCCGAGGTGGTAGCGGCCGTCCCGGTAGAGCTCGGAGGCGGCGACGTCGAGCGAGACCGCCACCTCGTCGCCGGGGACGCGCCCGCTGTCCTCGATGGCCCGCACGAGGAGCTCGAGGGCCTCTTCGTTGGTGTCGAAGGCGGGCCACCAGCCTCCTTCGTCGGCGACCCCCTGCAGGCGCCCGGCCGCCGCCATCCGCGCTCCCGCCGCCCGGTAGACCTCCGCCGTCCAGTCGAGGGCCTCGGCGAAGCGGGATGCGCCGACCGGCATCACCATGAAGTCCTGGACGTCCACCCGCCGCCCCGCGTGCGCGCCTCCGCCGAAGATCTGGATCTCGGGCAGCGGCAGCAACGGCGGTTTCCCGTCCAGCAGGTATCGCCACAACGGCTGCCGGGCGGCAGCAGCGGCGGCGTGCAGCGCCGCCATCGAGACCGCGATGCAGGCGTTGCCGCCCAGCCGCCCCTTGTCCGCCGTGCCGTCGAGGTCGATCAGGACGCGGTCGAGCCCGGCCTGATCGGTCACGTCGCGGCCGCGCAGGGCGCGGGCGACGCTGTCCCGGACGTGCCGGACGGCGCGGGTGACGTCGTATCCGCCGAAGGCGTCGCCGCCGTCGCGGAGGTCCACGGCCTCGCCGCGGCCGGTCGAGGCGCCGGCCGGCGCCGTCGCCCGGCCGCTGACGCCGTCGGCCAGATGCACCTCGGCCTCGACGGTGGGGCGGCCGCGGGAGTCCCACACGCGGCGGGCGAGGACGCGTCCGATGCGGTGCGCGGGTCGGGTCATCGCAGGTCGTCGCTCGGCATCGCGATCTTCATCAGGGAGATTCCGCCATCGTCATCCGGGCTGCACGCCGGCGAGACCATCGTCATTCGGAAACACCCGCGCGAGGCGACGGCGTCGGGGTCAGGCTGGACGCCCAGGCGTCCCGCACGGCGGCGAGCGTCGCGGCCGGCTTCCGGAGCAGCCGGCGGGCCACCCGGCGCACGCGGTTCCGATCTTCCTCGGCGGTGAGGTACTCGACCGGGGACTTGCCGTCCACCCGGGCCAGCAGCAGGCCCGGCAGGAGCGTCGCCGCACGCGCGTCCAGGTGCTCGCGGCGTTCCCAGTCCACGCCCCCGAGATACGCGCCGGCCAGCGCGTCGAACGACGCGAGGAAGAGGGGCGTCGCCGCCGGCGTCCACAGGCACTTCAGCAGCAGGTGGTTGAGGCAGAACGCGACGTCGAACGCGGGGTCGCCGTACCACGCGCACTCGGCGTCGAGAAACACCGGGCCGCGGGGGCCGACGAGGATGTTCTTGGGGCTGACGTCGCCGTGCACCAGGGCGAGCCGCGTCTCCGCCGTCGCCGCCGCGAGGTCGGCGAGGCGCGAGCGCAGGTCGGGATGCCGCTCGGCCGTGGCGAGCAGGTAGGGCTCGATCCGGATGGCGTGGAAGATGCCGCCGGTGTCGAAGCGGCCGCGCAGGTCGGTGCGGCCGGCCGTGGCGCGGTGAATCGCGGCGAGCCGCGCGCCGACCTCCCGCGCGGTCGGTTCGTGCGCGTGTCCCCGGCGGAGTTGCGACTTCCACAACGGGTGGTCGGCGGGATCGAGAAACCCCATGACGAGGCAGTTCGCGCGGGGATCCTGGGCCACGAGCGGCGGCACCCACGTCGGGTCGACGCGGGCCGCCTCCTGCATCCACGCCCATTCGTAGCGGCTCCGTTCGACGGGGACCTCCCACACCGCGTCGACCCTGAGGCGGGCGAGGGCCCGCTTGACGCAGACCGGCCCGTCCGGGAGGTCGACGCGCCAGATGTCCGACGACACCCCGCCGGGCAGCGGGGTCATCGCCGGCGTCTCGTCCGCGCCGGCGAGCCGGAGGCGGCGCAGGGCGTCGAGGATGGCTGGGTCGGGCGCCGGCACGGTGACTTATCATAGCGGCGCCGGGCGGCCCGCGCAGAACGCGGCGCCCGTTTCCTCGGACCCGTCGGGCGGACCGCCGGGGCGCCCGCCTTGCCAGGATTGATGCCCATGAGTGATGTGATGCGCGCCGTCCGTTGCCACCGCTACGCCGGTCTCGACGACCGGGGCAAGCCGATCGCCACTCCCGCTCCGTTGCGCGACGTCCTGGCCCTCGACGAGATTCCCCGGCCCGTGAACGAGCCGGGGCACGTGCTCGTGCGCGCGCACTACGCGGGCGTGCAGTACCCGGACGCGCTGCAGGCGCAGGGCCTGTACCAGCACAAGCCCGGCCTGCCCTACGTGCCGGGCATGGACGTGTCGGGGACGGTCATCGAGGCCGATGCCGACCGCATGGAGCCGGGCGACCGGGTCGTCGCGCAGATGAGCACGGGCGGCCTCGCCGAGGTGGTGAGAGTGCCCGCGTCGTCGGTCTGGCGCGTCCCGGCGGGGGTGGATCTGGCCGCCTGCGCCAACCTCGGCCGCAACTTCTTTCCCGCCTACTACTCGCTGAAGATCCTCGGCGAGGTCACCGCCGACAGCCTGGTCCTGGTCGACGGCGCGTCCGGCGGCGTCGGCGCGGCCGCGGTGGAGCTGGCGAAGGCGATGGGCGCCAGGGTGATTGCCGGCGTCAGCACGCCCGAGAAGCGGGAGCTCCCGGCCGCGGCGGGGGCGGACCGCGTGTTCTGCTACGGCGCCGACCGTGACGGCCACCGGCGGTTCAAGGAAGAGGTCCGCCAGGCGTCGGCCGAGCTCGGCCACGCGGCCGGGGTGGACGTCGTGCTCGACATGGTGCAGGGCGACCTGTTCGAGGCGGCCCTGCTCTCGGTCATCCGGCCCCTGGGCCGGATCTGCCTGGTGGGCTTCACGGCCGGCCAGCGCCCGATCCGGCCGGGCATGATCCTCATCAAGCAGGCGGTGGTCATGGGCAGCATGTGGGGCGCCTGGGCGGCCGGGCATCCCGACGGGCACCAGCGGAACGTGGCCGAGATCCTCGACTTCCTGGCCACCGGGGCGATTGAGCCCCGCGTCGACCGCCTCATCCCGTTCGAGCGCTTCATCGAGGCCTTCGAGCTCTTCGAGCACAACCGCGGGCGCGGCAACACCGTCGTCAGCGTGCACGAGTAGCGGCGGCGTCGTCGAGGCCGCCGCCGACCCGGCGCGCCCCGCGGCTGAAGGACGGTGCCGGAAACGCCCTGTCACGCGCCGCGGCGCCGGGAGCGGGCCGGACCCGAGGGCCGGCGGTGGTCACTGCCGGACCGCTGTTGCAGGGCGCCGATTGGCGGCAAGCCCGCTACCGGCCGTTCATCTCGTCGAGCGCGCGCCGGGCGAGGACGGTGACGTAGGCGACGGCGGCCGCCGTGACCGCCAGGCCGACCAGGAGCGCCGCCCACTCGACGGCGGTGCGCGCCTCGCCGGCGACGGTCTCGAACCCCACGAAGCCGGCGTAGAGGTAGGCCCACGCGCCCGGCAGGGTGAAGACGGCGCTCGACGCCAGGAACGTCGGGAAGGGCACGCCGGTGACCCCGAACAGGTAGTTGCCGGCGCTGTAGGGCAGGGTGGGGTTGAGGCGGACGAGGGCGACGATGCGCCAGCCGCCGCGGCTGACGGCGCGGTCGACGACGCGGAAGCGGGGGTAGCGGTCCATCAGGCGCAGGACCGCACCGCGCGCGACGTGGCGTCCCAGCAGGAACGCGGCGGCGTCGGCGACGGTGGTGGCGACGGCCACGACCACCAGGCCCCAGCCGACGCCGTACACCGCGCCGGCCGCCATCGTGAGCGCCGCTCCCGGCACGAACAGCAGGGCCAGCACGACGTAGACGGCGCCGAACCCGACCATCCCCGCCGCCCCCCGGGCGTCGGCCCAGCCGCGGAGGGCCGACACCGCTTCCTCGACCCCCGCCGGTCCCGACAGGAGGATCGCGGCGGCGAGCCCCGCGAGCAGTCCGACTATGCCGACGCGCCAGCCGATTCGCACCTGTCCGTCACCGGGTCGCCATGCGTGAGGGAGTCGGGAGGGCAGGATCGTAGCGCATCGCGCCGGGGTATGCGCGCGCCGCGGATCGGCGCCCGCGGCCGATCCGGGAGCGCTCGGCCGCCCGGGCGGCCGCCCCCGGGAAGAGCCGGTGGTGCGAGGGCCCCGCCGCCTCGGCGAGCCCTGAGCCGGGCGAGCCCGGCCCTCACGCATGTACGCCCGTCGAGCGGGCACCCCGCCGCCTCCTCGGCGAGCCGCGGTCCCGGCGCGGCGAGCGGTGCCGGTCAGGTTCGCTTCGACCCCCGCCCGTGTCCGCCGGCGGGGCGGCGCCGTCCACCGGCGCGGCGAGCGGCGCCGGTCAGGCTCGCTTCGACAGCGCGTACAGGGCGATGCCGGCCGCGGTGGCGACGTTGAGCGAGTCGATGCCGTCGGCGATGGGAATGCGGACGCGACGGTCGGCGCGGGCCACCGCCTCGTCGCTCAGTCCGGCGCCCTCGGCCCCGAGCACCAGGGCCATCCGACTCGGCGGGCCGGCCGCGAGCGCCGCCAGGTCGTCGGCGTCGCGGTCCGGGGCCAGGGCCACCGCCGTGTAGCCGTGCGCCCGGAGGCGGTCGAGCCCCCGGGGCCAGTCCGGCATCTCGCCGTAGGGAATGCGCAGGGTGGCGCCGAGCGACGTGCGGATCGCCTTTCGGTACAGGGGGTCGCAGCAGCCCGGGCTGAGAAGGACGCACCGGGCGCCGAAGGCGGCGGCGTTGCGGAAGATGCTGCCGAGGTTGTCGGGGTTGCCGACCTGCTCCAGCACCACCACGAGGCGGGCGGTGGCGAGGGCCGGCAGGTCGGCGTCGGTCGCCGGCGACGGTCGCTCGCCGATGGCCAGGCACCCCCGGTGGACGCGGAATCCGGTGACCTGCTTCAACACCGGGGGCGGGGCCACGTACACTGGCAGGGTGTCGAGGGCCCGGGCGTCGAGCAGGTCCCGGAGGCTGTCGAGGGCGGCCGGCGTCGCCAGCAGCGCGTGGGCGGCGAGGCGGGGATGGGCCAGCAGCTCGCGCACCACGAACCGGCTCTCGGCCACGAACAGGCCGCGCCGGCGGAGCAGGACGGGGTCCGGCACGGCGTGGAAGTCCCGGAGCCGCGGGTCGCGGGGATCGTCGACGGGCTCGACCGGCATCGGTTCAGGATAGCCGTTCCCCGGCGGCGCCGGACCCGCACGTTCGTGAAACGGCGATGTCGCGCCGGGGCCGACGCCGGCGCGGAGGTCGGTCTTGCATGGCGCCGAGAGCCCGTGGGATAGCCGTCCTGTCGTCCGGAGGTGAGCGCTCATGTCCTACTCGGCCCGCATGGAGTCCATCGCGCCGTTCCTCGCGATGGAGGTGATGGAGCGCGGCATGGAGATGGCCCGCGCCGGCCTCGACGTGCGGCAGCTCGGGGTCGGGGAGCCGGGGTTCCCCCCGCCGCCCGAGGTGGCCGGAGCGGTCGTCGCCGCCGTGGCCGCCGGCGACACCCACTACACCGACAGCCGCGGGCTCCACCGGCTGCGCGAGGCGATCGCGGCCGACTGCGAGCGGCGGCGCGGGACCGCGGTCAGCCCCGACCGGATCGTGGTGACCAGCGGCACGTCGCCCGCCCTCCTCATGGTCGCCAGCCTGCTCCTCGACCCCGGCGACGAGCTCATCCTGCCCACGCCGCACTACCCGTGCTACCCGAACATGGTGGCGACCTGCGGCGGCCGGCCGGTCCTCGTGCCGACCTCGCCGGACGACGGCTACGTCATCGACGTCGACCGCGTGCGGGCGGCCATCACCCCGCGCACGCGGGGCATCCTGCTGGCCTCGCCGGCCAACCCCACGGGGGCGGTGCAGCCCCCCGAGGTGGTGCGCGGGCTGGCCGGGCTGGGGGTGCCGATCCTGTCCGACGAGGTCTACGACGGGCTGCTCTACGACGGCGCCGTCGCCGCGTCGCCGCTCGGGATGAGCGACCGCTGCTTCGTCTTCGACGGCTTCTCGAAGCGGTACGCCATGACCGGCTTCCGCCTCGGCTACGTCATCGCGCCGGAATCGGCGATGCGCCACCTGGTGTCGCTGCAGCAGAACCTGTTCATCTCCGCGTCGCACTTCGTGCAGACGGCGGGCCTGACCGCGCTCGAGAAGGGTGAGCCGCACCGCCGGATGATGGTCGCCGAGTACGACCGGCGCCGCCGGGTGCTCGTCGACGGCGTGCGCCGCCTCGGCCTCGCCGTCCCCGTCACCCCCACCGGCGCGTTCTACGTGCTCGCCGACGCCCGGCACCTGGGGCGCGACTCGCTGCGGCTGGCCTTCGAGATTCTCGAGCGGACCGGGGTGGCGCTGGGACCGGGCCGCGACTTCGGCGAGATCGCCGAGGGCTTCCTGCGGTTCTCGTTCGCGGCCGCGTTCGACGACATCACGGTCGCGCTGGAGCGGCTGGAAGAGGGGCTGCCGGCCCTGGCGCCGTCCGGGTAGTCGACCGTCCCGCGGCAAGTCCGTCCATCCCGCGGGGCGGCCGCAGCTCTTGTTCCCCCGGCCGGAGACCGGGCGGCGAACCTGGCCCCGGGGACGATCCGCCGGATGGTGTCGGCGGCGGCCTGTCGCGCGGGGTCGAGCCGTCGCCGCAGCGCGGTACAATGCGAGGGGTTCCGAGCGGGGACAGGCCCGGCGATTGGGGTTCGGCCCCGCGGGCGCAACCGGAGGCGGCGAGGGAGACGGCATGGCCCTGTGGATTCGGTTCGAGCACGCCGGTGCGGCCGGCTTCGGCACCCTATCCGGCGATACCGTCGCCGTGCACACGGGCGACATGTTCGACGGGCCGGCCGCGTCCGGTGCGACCCTGCCGGCCAGCGAGGTCGCGCTGCTGCCCCCGGCGCCGGCCGGCAAGATGGTGGCGCTGTGGAACAACTCGCGGGCGATGGCCGAGAAGACGGGGCAGAGCGAGCCGGCCGAGCCCCTCTACTTCATCAAGGCCAACGGCTCGTATCTCGGCCCCGGGGGCACGATTCGCAAGCCGCGCACCTACGACGGCAAGGTCGTGTTCGAGGGCGAGCTGGGCATCGTCGTCGGCCGCGAGTGCCGCGGCGTCGACGCGGCGGGTGCCGCCGCCTGCATCTTCGGCTATACGTGCGTGAACGACGTCACCGCGGTCGGCATCCTCGGGAAGGACCCGTCGTTCCCGCAGTGGACCCGGGCCAAGAGCTTCGACACCTTCGGCGTCTTCGGCCCCGCGGTGGCGACCGGCCTCGACCCCCTGTCGCTGTCGATCCGCACCGTGCTCAACGGTCAGGAGCGGCAGAGCTACCCGGTCACCGACCTCTTCTTCCCGCCGGACCGCATCGTGAGCGCGATCTCGCAGGACCTGACGCTGCACCCCGGCGACGTCATCTGCTGCGGGACGTCGGTGGGGGTCGGCTCGATGAAGCCGGGCAGCACCGTCGAGGTGACCATCGAGGGGGTCGGAACGCTGAGCAATCGGTACGAGGAGTAGAAGTCCGCGCCCGGGAGACGGTGCAGCCCGCCGAGCCGGGCCGCGCCGGAGGGCGGCGGTGAGCCGCGGGCGACGGTCTTCCGGGCCATGAGTCGCGTCGGGCTCCCGCCACAGGATCGCCGGTTGGACCGGGCGGGGAGCGGCCGCGGCCGTGCTCCGCCGGCTCGGGAGTCTGGATTCGAGCGCTGCCGTCGGCGCGGCGACGACAGCACAGGGCGGAACCGGCGCCGGCCGGGTTCGGCGGGCGCAAGGAGGACAGCATGACGACGCGATACGCGATGGCGCGGCGGATCGGAGCGGGAGCCTGCGGCTTGCTGCTGGCGACGGCCGCGGCGGCCGGCCAGACGGCCGAGGGGGAGATGTCCACCCGGGACCTGCAGGGGGTCTGGGACTTCCGCAGCGCCGTTCCCTTCGAGCGGCCCGACGACTTCGAGGGGCGGGCCACGCTGACCGCGGAGGAAGCGGCGGCGTTCGCGCAGGAGCGGGTGGACGCGCAGAACGTCGACCTCTGGCGCGACGAGAACGGCCGGCTGCCGGTGTCGGGCGGCTACAACAACTTCTGGTACGACCGCGGCACCTCCCTCGGCGAGGAGCGCCGGACCTCGCTGGTGGTCGACCCGCCCGACGGCAGGATCCCCGCGCGCAGCGACGAGGCGCGGGCCCGGGGCGAGCGGCGGCAGACGCTGCTCGGGCGCGACGCGTTCGGGCCCGAGGACCGCGGGGCGTTCGAGCGCTGCATCATGGGGTTCAACTCGGGCCCGCCCATGAACCCCAGCGCCTACAACAACAACATGCAGCTCTTCCAGACCGACGACGTCGTCGTGATCCTCAACGAGATGGTGCACGACGCCCGCGTCGTCCCCCTCGACGGCTCGCCGCACCTCCCCGGCCACGTGCGGCAGTGGAAGGGCGACTCGCGCGGCCGCTGGGAGGGCGACACCCTCGTCGTCGAGACCCGGAACTTCACCGACAAGACCAGCTTCCGCGGGTCGGGTCCCGACATGGTGCTGACCGAGCGGTTCACGCGGATCGACGCCGACCGCCTCGCCTACGAGTACACCGTCGACGACGCCGCGTCGTTCGCGCAGCCGTGGTCGGTGCGGGTGGTCATGCAGCGGTCCGACAGCCCGCTCTACGAGTACGCCTGCCACGAGGGCAACTACGGCATGGAGAACCTGCTCGTCTCGGCGCGCGCGCGCGACCGCGAACGGGCGCAGCAGTAGCCGGGGCTCCGTCCCGACGTCAGGTGCCGGCGCGGGTCGGCGCCGGCACCGCCGCGGGCGTGTGCGCCGTAGCCGCCAATCGTGGCCTGCGGCTCGGCTTGGCGCCCACCGACCCACGCCGTTCTGCGGCGCGGACTCCCGGAACGGCCGGCTCCGCGAGGGTCGAGGCGCCCGGCGCAGTCGCAAGGAGACGATTGGCGGGGGGCGGCCCGGTGCCCGGGTGCGTTGGCGGGGGGTGAACCGCAAGGCGGCGATTGGACGTTTTCGACCATGTACTGCTCTGGAGGATGCGGGATGCGGCGATTTGGCGTGGTGCTGGCGGCGGGCGGTGTTCTCTTGCTTTCGCCCCCGGCCGCGGGGCAGGACGCCGGTGCCTCGAAAGCCACCTACGAGGTGACGTTCCAGGGCAACTGGACCCTCGAGAGCACGCCGGGCGGCGTCGTGTCGAACGCGCACTTCACGACGCTCATCGGCGCCGTGCACAACGACGACGTGACCTTCTGGCGGAGCGGCGGGCGGGCCTCGCCGGGGGTCGAGGAGGTGGCGGAGACCGGCTTCACGAGCAGGTTCCGGTCAGAGCTCGAAGCCTCGCCCCACGCCGCGGCGCTCATCAGCCAGGGCGTCGCCTTCGGCGGCACGGGCAGCGCGAGCTTCTCGATCGAGGTCACCACGGACCATTCGCTGGTCACGCTGCTGTCGATGATCGGGCCCAGTCCCGACTGGTTCGTCGGCATCTCCGGGCGGTCGCTGCTGGACGCGTCGGACCGATGGGAGCCGCGGGTCGAGATCGACCTGTTCCCCTACGACGCCGGCACCGAGGAGGGCGACGAGTTCTCGCTCTCGAACCCCGCCACCGACCCGCAGGGGGTCATCACCAGCATCCGGGGCACGGGCCCCTTCTCGAACGAGCCCATGGCGCGGCTGACCTTCGTGCTCACCGCGACCGAGGCGCGGCCGACGGTGAGCCTGTCGGCGTCTCCCGACCCCGTCGACGAGGGCAGCCCGGTGACGGTGACCGCGACGCTGTCGCAGGCGCTGCCGGATGACGTGACGATCCCGTTGACGCTGACCGTGGGCACCGCCGAGCCGGACGACTTCGGCCCCCTGGAGAGCATCACCATCGACGGCGGCTCGACCACCGGCACGGGTGAGGTCACGACGGTGGACGACGCCGACCATGACGATGAGACGTTCCTGGTGGCGCTGGGCCGCCTGCCCTCGTCGGTGGCGGCGGGCGCACCGTCCTCGGTCGAGGTGACGATACGCGACGCGGGGCCGGCCCCGCCGGAGCGGCCCGGGCAGCCCGTCGTGACTCCCGGAGACGGGGCGCTGGAGGTGTCGTGGGCGGCGGTCCCGGGCGCGGAGCGCTACACGGTGCAGTGGCGGTCCGGGTCGGAGGAGTACGCCGACGCGCGGCAGCAGACCGTCGCGACACCGCCGGCGACGCTCTCGGGGCTGACCAACGGCGTGGCCTACACGGTGCGTGTCCGCGCGAGCAACGCCGGCGGCGACAGCGACTGGTCGGCGGAGGCGACGGGGACCCCGCTTCAACCCGTTCCCGCCCTCCCGGCGGCGGGCGCCGGCCTGCTCGGCCTCTTGCTTGCCCTGCTCGGCGGCCGGCGGCGGTCCTGTCGCCGTGCTTGAGGTCGCCTTGCCGCTTGCCGCTTGCCGCTGCTCGGCGACGGGCGTCCGAGGTCGAGGGTGAGCGACCGGCGTCCGGGGTCGAGAGTGAGCGGAGTGGTGGCGAGTCGGCTACGCGCCGTTCCGCGGCACGGCGGTCGCCGAGGAGACCTCCGAGCACACGGCCGGGTGCGCGCCGACACTGGAGGGGCTTGAGGACCCCGGCGGGTCGGTCGAGCTCCCGATTCATCGGAAGGGCGAGGGTCGCACCCGCGACGCCGTTGGACTGACGCGGCCATGCCGACACTGGCGCCGGGCGACCGGCTCGGTCCCTACGAGGTCGGCGGCGCCCTCGGCGCCGGCGGCATGGGCGAGGTCTACCGGGCGACGGACACCCGCCTCGACCGCACCGTCGCCGTCAAGGTGCTGACCGCCCACGTCGCCGACAGTCCCGAGCAGCGCGAGCGCTTCGAGCGCAAGGCGCGCGCCGTCGCCGCCATCAACCATCCCAACATCTGCACGCTCTTCGACGTCGGGCGCGAGCGGCCGTCGTCGAGCGGGCCGCCGATGGACTTCATCGTCATGGAGTTCCTCGACGGCGAGACCGTCGCCCAGCGCCTCGAGCGCGGCCCCGTCCCCGTCGCCGAGGCCCTGCCCATCGCGGTCGAGATTGCCGAGGCCCTCGACACCGCGCACCGGCAGGGCATCGTGCACCGCGACCTGAAGCCGAGCAACGTCATGCTCACCGACACCGGGGTCCGGCTGCTCGACTTCGGCCTCGCCAAGCAGCACGAGGCGGGGGCGCCGGGGACGCTGACGCCGGCGCCGACGCACACCGCCCTGACCATGGAGGGGAGCATCCTCGGCACCCTGCACTACATGTCGCCGGAGCAGCTCGACGGCAAGCCGGCCGACGCGCGGTCGGACGTCTTCTCGTTCGGCGCCACCGTCTACGAGATGGTGTCGGGGCGGCGGCCGTTCGACGCCGACAGCCAGGCGAGCGTCATCGGCGCGATCCTGAAGGACGCGCCCGCCCCCCTCCGGGAGATCGAGCCGGGCATCCCGCGGCGGCTCGACCGGGTGGTGAGGACCTGCCTGGCCAAGGACCCCGAGGACCGCTGGCAGACGATGCGCGACCTCAAGCGCGAGCTGCAGTGGATCGACCCGACCGGCGAGGCGGACGAGGCGGACGCGGAGCCGGCCACCGCCGCGGCCGGCGC
Organism: Vicinamibacteria bacterium; assembly: GCA_022821235.1. Taxonomy (GTDB): domain Bacteria; phylum Acidobacteriota; class Vicinamibacteria; order Vicinamibacterales; family UBA8438; genus JAJEEA01. The sequence goes on along the minus strand of JAJEEA010000030.1, from coordinate 10,352 downwards.
TCCCGCCGGCCGCGGCGTCGCGACGGGATGGCGCCTCGCCCTTGCCCTCGTCGTCACCGGCGCGGTGACCGCGGTCGCGGCCTGGACGCTGAAGCCGGCCGCCGACGCGCCGCCCCTGCCGGTCCAGCGCTTCACCATCGACCTCGCCCCGGGCCAGTCCCTCACCGGCGCCCTCGCGGTCTCGCCGGACGGGCGCCACGTCGTCTACGGTGTCGAGGACGGCGGCGGGACGCGGCTCCACGCCCGCGCCCTCGACGTTTTCGAAGCGGCGCCGATTCCCGGCACCGAGGGCGCGGTGGCGCCGGTGGCGGTTGCGCCGGATGGCGCGAGCCTCGTCTTCCAGTTGCGGGACGGCGATCGATGGGCGCTCAACCAGGTCCCGCTCGAGGGAGGCACCCCCTACCGGATCGCCGAGGGCGACGGGCGACTCTACGCCAAGGCCGTGTGGCTGCGGGACGGCACCGTCGTCTACTCCGTGCTGCCGGGCGACGGGGGTGGCGGGCTGATGCAGGTGCCGGCGGCCGGGGGAGCGCCGCGCGTTCTGACCCGGCTCGACGACGAGCGAGGCGACCATGCTCACCTCTGGCCGCTCCCGGTTCCGGGCCGCGACGAGCTGATCTTCACCATCGTGCGCGAAGACGACGGCCGCGTGAACCTGGAGGACGGGAAGGTGGCCGTCTACTCGCCCGCGACGGGCGACGTGCGGGTGATCGTCGAGGCGGCCCTCGGCCTCGGCTACCTCGAGGCCGGCTACCTGCTCTACGGCGACCGCGGCTCGCTGCTGGCGATCGGCGTCGATCCGGAGGCGCCGGCCACGACGGGGGACCCCGTGCCGCTGTTCTTCGACACCTCCGGCGACACCGTCACCGGCAACACCATGTCCGACAACGGGACGCTGGCCTACACCCTGGCTCCTGCCGCCGCGGAGGCCGAAGACGAGCCGCCGGGCCGGATCTACGTGGTCGTCAACTGGTTCGATGAGTTGATGTCGTCGCTCTCGCCGGACTGACCCGCGTCTCCGCCGGCGCGCCGCTGACCCGGAGACGAGCGGTGCTGCCTGGTCTGGTCTCGCTCCTCGTGTGGGATCTGGATGGTCTGGCTCAGGTGGCTCAGGTGGAAGGCGTCCGCCGTTTCCTGCAACCCAGGAGTCTGCGTCGTAGAACGGTGCAGACTCCCGGCAGTTGGTTGGGCGGTGAGCGGAGCCGTAGGCGACGCTCTCCGGGCGAGGGACGAGTGGCCGGGCCGGACTGGGACGCGATGATCTCGGTGGGCCGCATCGCCCGGCCGCACGGGAACGCCGGCCGGGTCGTCATCGACCCCGACACGGACTTCGCGGAGGACCGGTTCCGGGTCGGGAACGCGGTTTACGTCCGCCCCGGCGGGGATGTCGAACGGCTCGTGCTCCGGGACGTGCGCTTCCACCGGGGCCGGCCCATCGTCGGTTTTCACGGCGTGTCGACCATGTCGGGCGCCGAGGCCCTGGCGAGCGCCGATGTCCGGATGCCGGCGGAGTCCCTGGGGCGCCTGCCGGCCGGTACCTTCTACCATCACGAGCTGATCGGGTGCCGCGTGGAGACGGTGGCAGGACGCACGGTGGGCGTGGTGGCTTCGGTCGAGGGGGGCGGCGAGGCGCACCGGCTGGTCGTGGACGACGGTTCCGCCGAGGTGCAGGTGCCCCTGACCGCCCCGATCTGCGTGCGGGTGGATCCGCGCGAGCGGGTCATCGTCGTCGACCCGCCGGAGGGGCTGCTCGAGCTCAACCGTTCCAGTCGTGCCCGCGGCGCGACGTGAGGCGACCGGGGGGGAGACACTGCTGAGGTTCGACATCGTCACCGTCTTCCCGCGGATGATGCGGACGATGGTGGGGGGGGGCGTCCTCGGGCGGGCCCTGGAGCGCGAGGTCGTGCGGCTCGGCGTGCACGATCTGCGCGACTACACGAGCGACCGTCACCGCACCGTCGACGACGTGCCCTACGGCGGGGGGCCGGGGATGGTGCTGAAGGCGGAACCGTTCATCGCGGCGGTGGGCGCCATCCGGGAAGGGCACGGCGCTCCCGACGCGGTGGCGCTGATGTCGCCGCAGGGGCGGCCGTTCTCCCACCGGGAGGCGTTGCGGTTGAGCCGGCTGCGGCACGTCGTGCTGCTGTGCGGCCGCTACGAGGGGGTCGACGATCGCGTGCGGGACATGGTGGCCACCGAGGAGATCTCCATCGGCGACTACGTGCTGACGGGGGGAGAGCTGCCGGCGGCGGTGGTGGTCGACGCGGTGGCCCGGTTCGTCCCCGGCGTGGTCGGCGACGCCCGCTCGGTCGATGACGATTCGTTCGTGCGCGGGCCCTTCGACCATCCGCACTTCACGCGGCCGGCGGAGCTGGACGCCCACGCGGTGCCCGACGTTCTGCTCTCGGGGCATCACGGGGAGATACGCCGCTGGCGGAAGCGGGAGGCGTTGAGGCGGACGCTGGCGCGCAGGCCGGACCTGTTGGAGGGGGCGGCGCTCGACAGCGAGGATCGGGAGATCCTGGAGGAACTGGGCGGCGTCGGCGAGGAGTGATCGGCCCCGCGGGAATGCCGATGCGGGCGGCGGCGCGGCCGGGTGTGTCCCGGCCGATGCAGATCTGGAGCGTCAGATGAGTGTGATGGAGACGATAGAGCAGGAGCAGTTGCGCGAGCGCCCCGACCTCCGGCCGGGCCTGACGGTTCGCGTGCACGTCAGGATCCGCGAGGGGGGGAAGGAGCGCATCCAGGTCTTCGAGGGCGTCGTCATCTCCATCCGCCGCGGCGGTCCCCGGGCGACGTTCACGGTGCGGAAGGTGTCGTTCGGCCAGGGCGTGGAACGCATCTTCCCCCTGCACTCGCCGTCGATCGACAAGATCGAGATCGGGCGCGCGGCGCGGGTGCGGCGCGCGAAGCTCTACTTCCTTCGCGGCCTGCGGGGGCGCGCGGCGCGGCTGCGCGAGCGGCGCCGGCCCAGCGAAGGCTCGAAGTAGGCCCTCCAGGGTGGCAGCGCGCCGGCATCGACCGACGTCGGCCCGGCGCACGGCGGAGAACGCGCTGCGCCGCCTGGGCTTCATCCGCATCGCGGGGGTCGACGAGGCGGGCCGGGGGTGCCTGGCGGGGCCCGTCGTCGCCGCCGCGGTGGTCCTTTCCGAGCGGCGCCTCGTCGGGCTTCGCGACTCGAAGCTGCTGACCGGCGCGGCCCGCGAGCGACTGTACGACCGCATCCTGGATGCCTGCCTGACCTGGGGGGTCGGCGTGCGGGGGGCGGACGAGGTCGACCGGCTCAACGTGCATCGGGCGTCGTTGGCCGCGATGCGGGACGCGCTGCGCGGCCTCGCGCCCTCGCCGGACTTCGTGCTCGTGGATGCGTTCCGCATCCCCTCCGTCTTCATTCCCCAGCGCGGCGTGGTCGGCGGCGACCGGCGGTGCGCGTGCATCGCCGCCGCCTCGATCGTGGCCAAGGTGACCCGCGACCGCGAGATGCTCCGCCTGCACCGGGCGGACGGGCGCTACGGGTTCGACCGCCACAAGGGATATGCGACGCCGGAGCACCTCGCCGCGGTGGCCCGCCACGGCCGTTCGTCCGTGCATCGCCGGACGTTCCGGCCGTCCTCGTTGCCGGATGTCTGATACCATCGTGTAGCGGGCCCCTGGAGCCTTGGCGAGACCCGGCGTCGGGCCGGGACCGGCCGAAGGCGGCGGGGACCGCCGCCACGGGCCTCCGGCCCCGCGGGGAGGGCGAGATTCACCGACTGTCGCGGATTCTGTTGATCGTCTACTTCCTCGAGACGGGTCTGGTGCTGCTGGTGGCGCCATGGTCGATCGTGTGGGAGCGGAACCTGTTCGTCGAGACCCTGCCCGCCTGGGCGAGCGTGGCCCGGCTGCACGGCGTCCGGGGCATGGTGTCGGGTGTCGGTCTCGTGACCCTCGCCATCGGCTTCTGGGAGCTGACGGCGGCCGTGAGTACGTCACTCCGGCGGCGGCGCGGGGCCGGGAGCGAGCAACCGGCGCCGTCCGGCAGCGGGGTGGATCGCGCGCTCGCGGAGGAGGCCGGTTCCTGGTCGCGGAAGCCCTGACGAGGCGGCCGGTCGTCTCGCTGGTCACGAGCCGGCGCCGGCTGGCGCCGCACGGCGACGGCGCCGACCTCCTGAAGCGGCAGATCGAGTCGGCCGTCCGGGCGCGCGTCGACCTGATTCAGATCCGCGAGCCCGACCTCTCCGACCGCACGTTGCTGGATCTGGTGCGCTGGGCGGTCGGCATCGCACGGGGGACCCGGAGCCTGATCCTGGTCAACGAGCGATTCGACGTGGCGCTGGCGGCGGGGGCGGCCGGCGTGCATCTCCGGAGCTCGTCGGTCCCGGCGCCGATGGTTCGGCCCCATCTGCCCCCCGGGTTCCTGGTCGGGCGTTCCGTGCACGGGGCGGAGGAGGCGGCGCGGGCGGCGGCCGGGCGGGGCGTCGACTATCTGACCCTGGGCACCGTGTACGCGTCGGCGTCGAAGCCGGGACTCCCCCCGTGCGGCGTCGAGGCCCTGGCCGCGACGGCGCGGGCGGTACGTCTGCCGATCTTGGCGATCGGGGGCGTGACCGTCGACAATGTGAGTGAAGTGCTGGACGCCGGGGCGGCAGGGGCGGCGGCGATCGGGCTCTTCGCCGAGCCCGGACCCGCTGGCAGCTTCGACTCGATCGGCGCAATCGCAGCGGAGATCCGCAGATGCTCGGAGAGACACTGAACGTCACGCCCACCGATTCCGGGGCCTCTCGCGATGCCGCCGCCGACGTGGGGGGCCGTCTTCGCGAGGCGCGCGAGGCCAGGAACATGGAGCTCCGGGACATCGCCGCCACCACCAAGATATCCATCGGTGCGCTGGAGGCCCTCGAGCAGAACGACTTCGATCCGTTGCCCGGCGGCATCTTCACGCGCGCCTTCGTCCGGGCCTACGCGAGCGAGGTCGGCCTGGATCCCGAACAGACGACCCGCGACTTCATGGCGCAGGCGCCCGCCGACGCCACCAGCGATCCGGGCCGGCTCGACGACGAGCAGATGCCGAGCCGCCGGCAGGTGGTCGAGACGGTGTTCAAGCTCCTCATCATCGGCGTGCCTCTGGCGGGGCTGCTGTTCCTGGGGCTGCGCGGCACGTCGACCGTCTCCCCGGGACAGGCGGATGCGGGCGGCCCGGCAACCCCGGTCGCCGAGCCTGCCCCCCTGCCGCCCGCCGCGCCGGTCGAGGTCGAGGCGGCGCCGGCGGTTCGAGCGCCCCTGGTCATCGTGCTGCGGCCCCGCGGCGAGAGCTGGATCTCGCTGACGGTGGACGGCGAGCGGGTGCTGTCGCGCATCATGCAGGCCGGCGAAGAGGAGTCCTACGAGGCCGAGGACGAGATCACCCTCAACATCGGCAACGCCGGGCAGTTCGACTTCGACATCAACGGGCAGGAGGCCCGCTCGCTCGGCGGCCGGGGCGAGGTGGCGACGGCCACCATCACGCCGGAGAACTACCTCAGCTACGTGGAGCCATGACGCCGTGCGGGCCGCCGGGAGGCCGGCCCGGAACCGTCAGTCGAGCCTCTCGACGCGGAGGCCGTCGAGGTCGATCGGGCTGTCGAGGAGGCGGGCGCCCGCGTTCGCCAGCGCGTCGCGCACGGCGTCGCGCCGGCCCGGGTCGACGAGGAAGAAAAGGCACCCGCCGCCCCCCGCACCGCACACTTTCCCCGCCGTCGCGCCGGCCGCGGTCGCGGCCGCGAACAGCCGGTCGATGGCCGGGGTGGTCACCCCGGGCGCGAGGGCCTGTCGTTCGCGCCATTCCAGCGTCACCTGCCACGCGAGCGCCGTCCAGTCGTGACGGGTCAGGGCGTCCCGGGCCGCCGACGCGATCGCCGCGATGCGGCCGAGGCGGGCGACGACCGTGGCGTCGCCCTCGATGTGCCGGCGGGTGATCTCCCAGTTGTTGATGCCCGACGACCGCGAGTCGCCGCTGTAGACGAGCACGATTCGGCGTTCGAGCTCCGCGGGGTCGACGTCGAGGGGCACCCGGCGAACCCCCGCCGGCCCGAGCTCGACGGCCGCGACGCCGCCGTAGCAGGCGGGCCGGTAGTCCTGCACCCCGGTCGGGATGCCCAGCGTCCGGGCCTCCAGGTTCATCGCCAGGGTCAGCAGCTCCTCGGGCGGGAAGTCGGCCCCGCACCACTCGGCGAGGGCCGCGCAGACCGCGACGCCGAGGGCGGACGAGCCGGCGATGCCCGCCCCCAGCGGCGATGCCGCGCGCGTCGCGATGCGCACGCCGTCGACCTCGAAGAACCGGGCGATGTGGGCGAGCAGGCGGTTGTCGCCGTCGGTGGCGAGCTGGCGCCAGGTGTCGGAGAAGAGGCCGGCCCCGGTGTCCTCGGACACGATCTCCACCCGGCGGTCCCGGCTCCGCGACACGGTGCAGGCCGCGCGTTGCGCGATGGCCGCATTGACCGTCTGCGCGCCCGGGTGGAAGAGGTACAGGGGCCAGATGTCGAGGGTGCCCCCCGCGAGGTCGATGCGGGTGGGGGCCGACGCGCGCACTTGCACCCGCGCATTATAATCGCAGGGTGTCGTCCTTCCGCGGGCCGGCCGGCGCCCTTCCCGGGCGCGCGCGCCGCGCGCATCCCTTCCGACTCGAGATGAACGGCCGGTCATGAGTCCGCTGCATCGTCAGGTGGGGCAGGTGATGACGGCCGGGTTCGGCGGGGCCGCGGTGCCGGTGGAGCTCCGTGCGCTCGCGCGAGAGTGGGACCTCGGCGGGGTGGTGCTGTTCGCCCGCAACGTCGAGGCGCCCGAGCAGGTCGCGGAGCTGAGCTTCGCGGCCCGGGAGCTCGCGCGCGAGATTCCCCTGTGGGTCGGGATCGACCAGGAAGGGGGGCGGGTCGCCCGCCTGCGGGCGCCGTTCACCGAGTGGCCGGCGATGGCGCATCTCGGGAGGCAGGGCGCCGAGGACCTCGCCCGGCGCTTCGCGCAGGCCCTGGCGGCGGAGCTCTCGGCGGTGGGGGTGAATCTCGACTTCGCGCCGGTCCTCGATCTCTTCGACGAGGCCGCGGACCCGGTGATCGGAGATCGGGCGCTCTCGTCGGATCCGCACTCGGTGGGACGGCTCGGCTCGGCTATCGTCGCAGGCCTGCAGGAAGGCGGCGTGGCCGCCTGCGCCAAGCACTTTCCGGGGCACGGCGCCGTGCGGGTCGACTCCCACGACGAGCTGCCGGTGGTCGAGCACGACCCCGAGCGGCTGCGCGCGCACGAGATGGCGCCGTTCCGGGCCGCCGTCGAGGCGGACGTGGCGGCGGTGATGACCGCGCACGTGGTCTATCCGGCGCTCGACGAGGAGCGCCCGGCGACCCTGTCGCGCACCGTCGTCGACACCCTGCTGCGGCGCGAGTGCGGCCACCGCGGACTCGTCGTGACCGACGATCTCGAGATGGGGGCGATCACCGCGCACCGGACGGTGGAGCAGGCGGCGGTGGAGGCCCTCGCCGGCGGCTGCGACACCGTGCTCGTCTGCGGGCCGTCGGTCGAGCGGCACGCGTCGGTGCTGGAGGCGATCGTCCACGCCGTCGAGGACGGCGAGCTGGACCGGCGCCTCGTCGAGGAGGCGTGCGCGCGGCAGCGGCGCGTCAAGGCGCGCTTCCTCGCCAGGGAGCGTCCGCGCCGCCCGCTCTCGCGCCGGCAGATTCTGGAGCGCATCGGCTCCGACGAGCACCGGGCGCTGGCGGAGGCGATGCGGCGGGCCTTACGTTGGCGCCGCCCACGGCCGATCCCGCCCCGGCTCCGACGAGCACGTGGCGCTGGCGGAGGCGATGCGGCGGGCCTGACGTTGGCGCCGCCCACGGCCGACATCCCGCCCCGGGGCGGCGAATACGAGTCCTGACGCATGCGACGCGCCATCGCGGAGGTCGACGCCTGATGCGGAAGCCGCGCCGCCTCGTGGCCGGCGACCGGATCGCGGTCGTGGCCCCGGCGAGCGGGTTCGACCGCGACCGTTTCGATCGGGGCGTGGCCGAGCTGGCGCGGCTCGGGCTCGAGCCGGTGCTCACCGACGGGGTCTTCGCGCGCCGCGGTTACGTGGCGGGAGACGCCCGTATCCGGGCCGCGGCCCTGACCGCGGCGTGGCGCGACCCCGGCGTCGCCGCCGTCATCGGGGCGCGGGGCGGCTACGGGAGCGCGCAGGTGCTCCCGCTGCTCGACCGCGCCGACCTCGGCGGGACGCCGAAGGCGTTCATCGGCCACAGCGACCTCACCGCCCTCCTCGTCCATCTCACCATCCATTGCGGGGTCGTGTGCTTCCACGGGCCGACGGTCGTCAACCTCGCCGGCGGCGACGCGGCCTACGACCGCGACTCGTTCCTGGGCAGCCTGACGACCCCGGCGCCGATGGGGGAGCTGGCCTGCGACGGGGTCCGGACGCTCCGGCCGGGCGACGCGCGCGGCCCCCTGCTCGGGGGCACCCTCACCCAGTTGGCGGCGTCGCTCGGCACGCCCCACGCGTTCTCCCCGCCCGACGGCTACGTGCTGCTGCTCGACGACGTCGGCGAACGCCCGTTCCGGATAGACCGCATGCTGACCCAGTTGATCGGAAGCGGGGTGCTCGGCCGGGCCGCCGCCGTCGTGTGCGGAGAGCTGCCCGGCTGCGACGAGCCCGGCGGCGAGCTGACCGCGTGCGGTGTCGTCGCCGATCTGCTCGGCGCGTTCCCCGGGCCGGTGCTGTTCGGGTTTCCCACCGGCCATACGTCGGGGCCGGCCCTGACGGTGCCGCTGGGGGTCGAGGTGCGGGTGGCCGGCGGCGCGCGCCCGCGCCTGGCCGTGACCGAGGCGGCGGTCTGTTGACCTCGGCCCGGCAGGCTGCGCGCAGGACGCGCCGATGCTCGGCGGATCGGTTTGGGCGCCGGGCGGAACGACACTCGACGACCGGCCGGCGGGCGGCGACGAAACCGAGACGATGAAGATCCACCTGATCGGCATCTGCGGCACCGCGATGGCCACCCTGGCCGCCATGCTCCAGGAAGAAGGGCACGAGGTCGGCGGCTCCGACCAGCACGTCTACCCGCCGATGAGCGACTTTCTCGCGGCGCGGGGCATCCCGTGCCGCGACGGCTTCGACGCCGCGAACGTCACCGCGGACATCGACCTCGTGGTCGTCGGGAACGCGGTGTCGCGCGGCAATCCCGAGGTCGAGGAGGTGCTCGACCGGGGGCTCCGGTACCGCTCGCTGCCCGAGACGGTCCGCGAGACGTGGCTCTGGGGCCGCCGGTCCATCGTCGTCGCCGGCACCCACGGCAAGACGACGACGGCGTCGCTGGCGGCGTGGCTGCTCACCGAGGGCGGACGCGACCCGAGCTTCCTGATCGGCGGGGTGACGGGGAACTTCGGCTCCAGCTTCCGCCTGGGACGGGGCAGGGAGTTCGTGATCGAGGGCGACGAGTACGACAGCGCCTTCTTCGACAAGACCGCCAAGTTCCTGAAGTACCTGCCGGACATCGCGGTGGTGGGCAACCTCGAGTTCGACCACGCCGACATCTACGCCGACTTCGAGGCGATCCGGTTGGCGGTCCGCCGGTTCGTCGCCCTGCTGCCGCGGCGCGGGCTGCTGCTCGTCGGCGCCGACAGCCCCGCCGCGGCGGAGATGGCGAAGGAGGCGCCGTGCCGCGTGGAGACGTTCGGCCTGGCCGGCGACGCCGACTGGCGGGCCGCGGAGGTCGAGCCGGGCCCGGGCGGCACCGGGTTGACGGTCGTCCACCGCGGCTCGCGGGTCGGCCGGGTGCGGATGCCGCTCGTCGGGGCCTTCAACGTGCGGAACGTGCTGGCCGCGTTCGCGGTGGCCCGCGCGGTCGGGCTGGAGGCCCCCGCCGTCATCGATGCGCTCGGCCGCTTTGCCGGCGTGCGCCGGCGCCTCGAGGTCCGCGGGCGTGAGCGCGGCGTGACCGTGTACGACGACTTCGCCCACCACCCGACCGCGGTGCGCGAGACGCTCGCGGGGCTGCGGGCGGCGTTCCCGTCGCGCCGCATCTGGGCCCTGTTCGAGCCCCGGTCGGCCACCGCGTGCCGCCGGGTCTTCCAGGCGGCGTTCGCCGAGGCCTTCGGCGACGCGGACGAGACGCTGATCTGGCGCGTGTACCGCTCGGCCCTGCCGCCGGCCGAGCGCCTGTCGGAGCCGGAGCTGGTCGAGGCGATCCGGGCCGGGGGCGGACGCGCCCGCTTCCTGCCCGAGCTGTCGGACATCGTGCAGGCGGTGACGGACGAGGCCCGCGACGGCGACCTCGTCGTGGTGATGTCGAACGGGGCGTTCGGGGGCGTCCACGGGCGGCTCCTCGACGCGCTCGCGGCGTCGGCCGGGGGCGAAG
>JAJEEA010000489.1 GCA_022821235.1 Vicinamibacteria bacterium | reverse complement strand
CGAGGACGACGCGGCCGCCGCCGGGAACGGCGGCACCGAGACGGTCCTGCTGGCCGTCGGCCACCAGACCCGCTGGCGGGACCTGCGAATCGAAGGCGAGACGGATCTGCCGGACGGCGCGGTGGTGACCTGGCGGCTCACCCACGCCGCCGCCAACGAGATGCCGCGGGGCGAATGGCCCGCGCAGAACCTGATCGCCGACGGCGCGGCGGTGGTGCAGGACGGGGTGTACTGGACCCGGCTCAACACGACCTACTGGCCGCCGGGCCGCGTCGACGTGGTCGTGCAGTTCCCGGTGGCCCCCCAGCCGGATGCCGTGCGGCTTCGGTACGGAGACTTCGGCGAGAACCTGACCGGCGACAACGTGAGCGCCCTCGGCGGCTCGAGGGTCGTCACCGCCGAGCACGCTTTCGACTGGACGCGCTGAGGACGGTGACGGAAATCACCTGGCCGAGCGCCACGCGCGGACGCCGCTGCAGGCCGGCTGATCCGGTTGCAGTCGGGAGCTCCATATCGATCACGGTCCCCAGGTGACGGTGACGGAGAGCACCTTGCCACGTGCCAAGCGCGGGAAACCGGAGAATCCGGCTGCACCTGGACGCGGTCGGCAAAGCTGTCTCGACCACCGCCCCGACCGCGTCGTCTGACCGCCGTGTCCTTCTTCCGCCCCGCCGTCGACGCCCTCCGGCCCTACGTCCCGGGCCGGCAGCCCCCGCCGGGCGCCCGGGTCGTCAAGCTGAACACGAACGAGAACCCGTACCCCCCGAGCCCCCGAGCCCTCGCCGCCCTCGCCGCAGTCGACGCCGACGAGCTGCGCCGCTACCCGGACCCCTCCAGCCGGGAGTTCCGCGAGGCGGCGGCCGAGACCCTCGACGTCGACCCGGCGTGGATCCTCGCCGGCAACGGCAGCGACGACGTGCTCACGATGCTCGTCCGCTCGATCACCGGACCGGGCCGCCCCGTGGTCTACCCCGCCCCGACGTACGTGCTGTACCGCACCCTCGCGGGCATCCAGGAGGCCCCGGTGGTCGAGGTGCCCTTCGCCGACGACTTCGTCCTGCCCGTCGCGGCCCTCGCCGAGGCGGGCGGCGCGCTGACGTTCGTGGCCAACCCCAACAGCCCGTCGGGGACCGCCGCGCAGACGTCCACGCTCGCCGGCCTGGCCGACTCGCTCGACGGCCTGCTGGTGATCGACGAGGCCTACGTCGCCTTCGCCGAGGCCGATGCCCTGGACCTCGTCCGGCAACGCTCCAACGTCGTCGTCCTGCGGACGCTGTCGAAGAGCCACGGGCTCGCGGGCCTGCGCCTCGGCTACGCCGTCGCGCCGCCGGCGGTGCTCGAGGGGCTCGGGAAGGTGAAGGACAGCTACAACGTCGGCGCCGTGGCCGACCGGGTGGGGGCCGCGGCCATCCGCGACACCGGCTACGCGCAGCGGGTCGCCGGCCGTATCGTCGAGAGCCGCCGCCGCCTGGCCGAACGCCTGCAGGAGCTGGGGTGCCGGGTGTGGCCGAGCCAGACGAACTTCCTGCTCGTCCGGCCGCCGGCCGGCGACGCCGCCCGCGTCCACCGCCGGCTCGAGGCGTTCGGCGTGCTCGTGCGCTACTTCGACGAGCCGGCGCTGGCCGAGACGCTGCGCGTCACCGTCGGCACCGACGAGGACAACGCCGTGCTCCTCGACGCGTTGCAGCAGGTCCTGTAAGGGACGGTGACCTGAATCACCTTGCGGCGTCCCAACGCAGAGAACCGCTGAAGCGAGCTGCACCGGGGTAGCTGGCAACTGCGGACCGATCGCTGTCCAAGGACGTTCGGCACTCGTCTTGAAACGTGGCAAGCGCAGGAACGGCTGAAGGGGCTGCATCGCGGTCGGCAAGACCCCGGTCGCCCCTTTCCCGAGGGTCCGGTCGCCCACGTCCCCGGTCGCCATCATGCCCATCGCCGTCGACGTCGCGATTCTGCTGTGCGGCGCCGCCCGGGCCGTCGTCGAGCGCCTGAACGCGGGGTTCGACCACGCGCCGGGCGCCGGTTTCCGGTTCGACGCGTCGCATCATCCCCACGTCACCCTGAGCCAGCACTTCGTGCGGCTCGAGCGGCTCTCCGAGGTACGGCGGCTCGTCGGCGACGTGATGGGCCGGCTCGACCCGTTCGAGGTACGGGTGACCGGCGCGCGCGCCGGACGCACGTCGCAGGTCCTCGCCGTCGAGGCGTCGGCGGCGCTGGAGCAGCTTCACGAGCGGCTGATGGACGCACTTCGCAACGAGGAGGTCGCCGGAGACGCGGCCTCGTTCCAGGCCGGCGACGAGCCGGCGCGGCCCTCGGACGTCGCCTGGGTCGAGGGGTTCCGCGAGCGGTCGAGCTACGCCCGCTACGACCCGCACGTGACCGTCGGCATCGGCCCGCGGCCGCTCGCGACGGCGCCGTTCGACTTCCCGGTGGAGGAGATCGCGCTCTGCCGGCTCGGGCGGTTCTGCACCTGCCGGGACCGGCTCGCGAGCTGGACGCTGTGAATCACACCGACGAGCTTGCCACGGCGGACGGTACCGGGTGAGCATACGGTCGGAATCAGCCGGAAACCGGGCGGGCGGCGGCGGGGACGAGAACCCTCCCGCGCGCCCGGCCCCAAGCCGCGCCGCCCCCCGCGGCGCCTTCGATGGAGGTCCCGTCATGTTGCGCAGACTCGTCGTCCTGAGCTCGGCCGTCCTGCTTGCGGCAGGCGGCCTCTATTTCACGCTCGACACGCCGGCCGCCGCCGGCGAGCCGGCTGGCCAGGAGGCGTTCACGCCCCGCGAGGTCACCCCGGCCGACATACCGTCGGACATCCACGAGGACTCGTGGGCACGGCTCCCCACGATCCAGCGCGAGGACCTCGACGCGGAGGGCCGGCGCGTCTTCGACATCATCGTGAACCCGGACAGCCGCTACTCCACCGGGCTGCGCGGCCCCATCGGGATGTGGATGTACAGCCCGCCGATGGCCGAGCACCTGTTCCCGGCCAGCACCTATCTGCGCTTCGGCGCGGACGGCGCGCGGGACCAGCGGCTGGCGGAGCTGGCCATCCTGACCGCGGCCCGGTCGCTCGACAGCCAGTACGAGTGGTCGGCCCATGAGGGGCTCGGGCGCGGGGCCGGACTCGAGGACGAGATCATCGACCTGGTCCGCTACGACCGTCCTGTGGCGGAGGGCGACGGGCTGCCGGGGTTCGGCGAGGTCGAGCGCACGATCGTCCAGGCGACCCGCGAGCTGATCCGCGAGCCGAAGCTCAGCCGGGAGACCTTCGAGGCCGCCCAGAGACTCTTCGGCAACCAGGGCATCGTGGACCTGGTCGGCCTGATCGGCCACTACACGCTGGTGAACTACACGCTCAAGGCGTTCGACGTGCAGCGGCCGCCGGGAAGTCGGTTGCTGTTGCCGCTGACGGATCAGCCGTGAGCCTGAGCTGCGCGACGGTCCGAGAGGGTCCGACCAGCCCGCCGATCGTCGCCTGCCGGCTCCGCTCCAGCCAACCGGCCAGGAGTCCGCGCCGTTCCGCGGCGCGGACTCCTGGCGGGGAAACGCCGCCATTGCGGCCCTCCCCGCTCAGGAGCTTCGAACGCGCGAGTGGGACCGCGGGAGCTCCCCCGGCGCCGGCGGCGCTCGGCCGGGATCGGCCGGCCCGTCGCCACGCTCGGGGGGCTTTCCGTCCCCGGCGAGGCGCCGCCGCTCGGCGATGATGAGGCCGTACTCGGCCGCGCGCTTCCACACCCGGTTGGCCATCTCCGTCAGGTGGACCGCGCGCAGGCCGTAGTAGAGGAACACCGCGCCGACGACGCCCACCACCAGCGCCTGCAGCGCGGCGACGGCGGGCTCGCCCAGCTCCGGCGCGAGGCGACCGAGGCCCTGGTAGACGACGAACCCCACCGCGGCGAGGAGGGGCCCGGTGACGGTTCGGACGCTCCACGACGCCACCCGCGAGTGCTTCTCCATGAGGGCCGCCACCGCCCGCAGCCGCTCCAGGCCGAGATCGATGCGGTCGAGGTCGGCCCCCAGCAAGACCTCTCGCAGGGTGACCTGGGCCCGGCACGCCCGCGCCACCCGGCGGTCGCCGCGGAGCCAGGACACCCTGTCGACGGCCACCGTGAAGTCGGGAAACCGCGTTCGCAGCAAGGCGACGAGCCGCGCCTGCCCCGCCTCGGTGTACTCGTGCAGGGTCGAGGCGGGGTCGATCCGGATACGGCGCCGGGACGGCGTCAGCTCCAGCTCGTGCAGCTCGCCGCTCTCCGGGTCCTCGACGTAGGCGGCGGCGCGGGGGACGATGCCCTCGTGCAGCGCCGCCTCGTGGTCCAGGCACGGCAGGCGCGGCACCGGGGCCGCGACGTCGACCTGCAGTCGGTGCAGCTTGACGGCCCGGAGACGGACGAACGAAGCCAGCTCGGCGAAGAACCGGCTGCCGACCTCGGACGTCCCGGGCTCGGGGCCGGCGGGAACCACGCCGACGCCCTTCACCCGAGTCGCTGTCTGCCGCTCCATCACGCGATCGGGGGAACCGCTACGCCGCCTCTCGCGTATCCCCTGACTGTATCGATGCGCCGACCCGTCGACGAGCGCCCACGACCGTGGGATGCGCAGGCGCCCGACGGAAGCGACCCGCAGGCGCCGGTCGGCAACGGCGCCGAACCTGCGAAGGCCGCCAGAATAGCACGCGCCCGTGGCGACGCCATCGAGCCGCCGGGCGCCGGGCAGGGCCGGCGGCGCGAAGACGAATGGCGCCGCCGTCGAGCCGGCGGAGGCCGGCCAGTCCGGCGGCGTGACGACTAATGGCGCCACCATCATCGAGCCGGCGGAGGCCGGCCAGGGCCGGCGGCGTGACGAGAGTGGCGCCGCCGGCCGGCCGGCAGAGGCCGGGCGGGGCCGGCGGCGTGACGACGAACGACGTGACGGCGAAGAGAGGCGATGCCACACCGACGCCACATCGACGCCCGAAACGGCGCGCCGCATCGCACCGACTGACGGCGTGAGGAAGAGGAGAGAATCGATGTCGGACCAACAGTGGTACCGGGCCGAGGGCGGAAACCAGGTCGGCCCGATGTCGGAGGCGAAGCTGGCCACCGACATCCGGAACGGCGACGCCGACGCGTCGACTCTCGTCTACACCGCCGGCATGGCCAACTGGACCCCCCTCGGCGACGTCCCGCGCCTGCGGACCCACCTGCCGGCGGAGACCATGGCGGTGCTGCCGGTGCCGGCGGGCCGCATCGCCCACGAGATCGACTACCACGTCCAGGGCGTCGAGATGCAGTACGTCGAGATCGAGCTCGACCCCGGCGAGAGCGCGGTCGCGGAAGCCGGCGGGATGATGTACATGCACGGCGGCATCGCCATGGAGACGGTGTTCGGCGACGGCAGCGAGCCGCCGCGGGGCGGGTTCATGAACAAGCTGCTGGGGGCCGGCAAGCGGCTGCTCACCGGCGAGAGCCTGTTCATGACGGTGTTCACCAACAACGCCCACGGGAAGGCGCGGGTCGCCTTCGCGGCGCCCTACGCCGGCAAGATCCTGCCGATGGACCTGAGCCAGCTCGGCGGCGAGCTGATCTGCCAGAAGGACGCCTTCCTCTGCGCGGCCAAGGGCGTCTCCATCGGCATCGCCTTCCAGAAGAAGATCGGGGTCGGCCTGTTCGGCGGCGAGGGCTTCATCATGCAGCGTCTCGAGGGCGACGGACTCTCGTTCCTGCACGCGGGGGGCAGCGTCCACCAGTTGGATCTCGATCCGGGCGAGACGCTGCGCGTCGACACCGGATGCCTCGTGGCCCTGCAGCCGACCGTGAGCTACGACATCCAGTGGGTGGGCGGCATCAAGACCGCGCTGTTCGGGGGCGAGGGGCTGTTCTTCGCCAACCTCACCGGTCCCGGCCAGGTGTGGCTGCAGTCGCTGCCCCTGAGCCGCCTCGCCGACCGCATCTACAAGGCGGCGCCGCAGACCGGCGGGCGCCGGCAGGGCGAGGGCTCGGTGCTGGACCACGCGCTCGGCATCGGCAACCTCATCGACGGAAAGTAGGATTCGAGGGCGCGGCCGGCGGCCGGGCGGCCCCGCCGTGGGGAACGGCGACGGGGATGATATAGTTCACCGTCGGATTCGGACTCTTCGCAATCCCCGCGGCCGCGTGCCTCGTCACGCCGCGCCGCGCCGGGCGACGAGGCCCTGTGAAAGTGCGTACGACGGCGCCTGCCGCGTGCACTCTTCGGCAACCGGCGTCAACCGGGCGGCGTGATGCCGCCTCTGACCGCCCCCAGACAGACGAGGTATGAGAGAAATGCGGAATCCGTCCCCCAACTCCGGTCGCCGCGCTCCCGCGGTGTGCCTGCTTGCGACGCTCTGCCTTGCCGCAGCCCTCACGACGACGCCCGCCGCCCAGGACCAGACGATCTGGGACGGCGTGTACACCGAGGAGCAGGCGGCCCGCGGCCAGCGCACCTACGACCAGGAGTGCGCGGCATGCCACCTCGACGACCTCATGGGCGACGGCATCGCGCCGTCGCTGATCGGCTCGGCCTTCTTCTTCCGGTGGAGCGAGCTCTCCATGGGCGACATGTACACCGCCATCCGCACCACCATGCCGCAGGGCGCCCCGGCGAGCCTGAGCCCGTCCGGCTACGCGGACATCTCCGCCTACATGCTGCAGAAGAACGACGTGCCGGCCGGAAGCATGGAGCTTCCCAGCGACACCGACGATCTCGACGGCATCATGATCACCGAGGCCCAGTAGCCTCCGAGCGCTGACGCCGGGGCCGGCCGCCGGCCCCGGCATCCCACCCGTTCCCCTCGCCGCGCGCCGCCGCGAGAGCCCCCACGGCCGACGACGACCCGGCGACCGCCGAGTCTCACGGCGCCGCCCCTCGGTTCGCGGACCATCCGTCGGACGCGTCGTCCCGTTCGCCGGGACGGTCGTCGCGATCCCACAGTCATCACCCGGCCAACGCGGCGGGGGCGGCGTCCTAACCCGATAGAGGCGTGGCCGATCGGCGAACACGCGTCACGACCCGCGGGATCCAGGGAGGGATCATCGACATGACGACGACGACCTGCATGACGACGACCTGCATGAAACGGGCGCTGTGGGGCACCGCCGTCCTGGCGGCGCTGACCGCGCCGGCGTTCGCGTCGGGAGCGGAGGCAACGACGCAGGAGGAGCGCGAAGAGGCGGAGCGCACGGTGGTGAGGCGGATCGAGATCGGCGGGTCACGCCCCGAGATCGGGGTCTCGGTGCGTGACGTGGAGGAAGCCGCCGAAGGCGCCGAGGGCGCGGTGGTGACCGACGTGCGCGCCGACGGCCCCGCCGAGGCCGCCGGCATCGAGGCGGGAGACGTCATCGTCGAGTTCGACGGCGAGCGCGTGCGCGGCGCCCGCCAGTTGGCGCGGCTCGTCGAGGAGACGCCGGCCGGCCGGGCGGCGCCGGTGCGCGTGCTGCGGGACGGGTCGCCGGTGGCGCTGAGCGTCACGCCGGCGGAGAGCTCGGGCCGGGCGGCCCGCGTGGCGCGGGGGTTCGCCGACCGCATCCGCGTTGAGGTGGACGAGCTCGAGGATCGCCGCACCGAGATCGAGGAACGGGCCAGGGAGTTCGCCGAGTCGGAGGAGCTCGCCGTGCTTCGCGGGTTGCCCGAGGTCTTCCGCGGCTTTGCGACGCGGCGTGCCGGGCGCGCCCGACTGGGCATCCGCGCCGAGTCGGTCCGCGGGCAGCTCGCCGAGTACTTCGGGACCGAGGCGGGCATCCTCGTGGAGCATGTCGACGACGGCACGCCGGGAGCGGCCGCGGGCCTGCGCGCCGGCGACGTCATCACCGCGATCGACGGGCAGGCGGTCGACGATCTCCGGGCGCTTCGCCGGCAGCTCGCGCGCCTCGAGCCGGGCGCGGCGTTCGGCGTCACGATCGTGCGCGACCGCGCCGAGACGTCCCTGACGGTCGAGCCGCCCGAGGAGGAGGAGGAGGAGGAGGAGGAGAGCCCGCGCCCGCGGCGCCGCGGATCGGCGATCTGATCCGGCGGTTCACCCGGCGTGCCCCGTCCCGGCCGGCGGCGCGTGGAGGGCGCGGGTGGCCGACACGAGACAGGCCCGCGTTTCAGCCGGGAGCGTCCAGGTGTGAGCCGGCGCGTGGAGGGCGCGGGTGGCCGGCACGAGACAGGCGCCGGCGGCGAGCCCGGCATCACGAGGGCGGCGCCCTGCATCGCGGTCGACCATCCCGGGAGGGCCTCGCAAGCTCCCGCAAGCTCAGGCGGTTTTCGCAACCACGTGCGGCCCGGGCCCGCCCGGCCCCCGCTGCCGCCGGC
Source organism: Vicinamibacteria bacterium (assembly GCA_022821235.1). GTDB lineage: Bacteria > Acidobacteriota > Vicinamibacteria > Vicinamibacterales > UBA8438 > JAJEEA01. Next base: position 9,620 of record JAJEEA010000489.1, on the reverse strand, counting down.
ACGAGACGGCCGGGAGTGATACGATGGTCGACAGGTCCCCGCCGCAACCTGCCGCCACGGCGAGGCGGCGCTCGCCAGAACGGGCCTCGCGGTCGGACGCCCGCCGCCGGCGCGGACCGCGAGAGACTCGTTCATGGACACCTACTACCACCCCCCCGATCTGGCGAGGTTCGGCGAAGTCGGCAAGGACGCGCCCGAGCTGTGGGAGAAGTTCTCGGCCTGGTACGACGCGGTGTTCGCCGAGGGCGCGCTGACCGAGCGCGAGAAGGCGCTCATCGCGCTGGCCGTGTCCCACGCCGTCCAGTGCCCCTACTGCATCGACGCGTACACGACGGCGTCCCTGGAGAAGGGCGCCGCACCCGACCAGATGACCGAGGCGGTGCACGTCGCCGCCGCCATCCGCGGGGGGGCGGCGCTCGTCCACGGCGTGCAGATGCGCAACCGCCTCGACAAGCTGTCGATGTAGCCATGTCACTGCCCACCCTGCTCAACACCCGCTCGCCGCTCGCCCCGCCCGCCGCCCAGCGCGCGCGCCTCGACGCGCTGCCCCTCGCCCGCACCTTCCGCGAGGCGGCCGCTTCGGCGGGACACGAGCCGTTGCGGCCGGTGGCGACGACGACCCTGCAGATCAACGTGGGCAAGCGGTGCAACCAGGTCTGCCGCCACTGCCACGTCGACGCCGGGCCGGACCGGCGCGAGGTGATGCCGGACGAGGTCGTCGAGGCCTGCTTCGCGCTGCTCGCGGCGACGGACGTCCCCACCGTCGACATCACCGGCGGGGCGCCCGAGCTGCACCCGCGGTTCCGCGACATGGTGGCGCGGGCGGCGGGGCTCGGGCGACGCGTGATGGACCGCTGCAACCTCACGATCCTGACCCTGCCGGCCTACGAGGACCTCGCGGAGTTCCTGGCCGAGCACCGGGTGGAGATAGTGGCCTCGCTGCCGTCCTACGCCGGCGCGATGACCGATCGGCAGCGCGGCGACGGCGTCTTCGAGAAGTCCATCGAGGCGCTGCAGCGGCTCAACGCCCTGGGCTACGGCGCGCCCGGCTCGGGCCTGGAGCTCGACCTCGTGACGAACCCCGTCGGGGCGTTCCTGCCGGCCGGCCAGGCCGTCCTCGAGCGTGACTGGAAACGCGAGCTCGAGCGGCGCCACGGCATCCGCTTCAACCGGCTGTTCACCATCACCAACATGCCCATCAGCCGGTACCTCGACTGGCTCGAGCAGTCGGGCAACCTGCAGGAGTACATGGACCGTCTCGTGCGGGCGTTCAACCCCGCCGCCGTCGACGGCCTGATGTGCCGCCACACGCTCAGCGTCGGCTGGGACGGCCGGCTCCACGACTGCGACTTCAACCAGATGCTCGATCTCGCGGTGGAGCCTTCCGCCCCGCAGACGGTGATGGACCTCGCGCGCGGCCTGCCGGCACCCGACGGCGGACCGGCGTCGCCCGCGCTGGCCCTCGCCGCGCTCGAACGCCGGCGCATCGCGACCGGCCCGCACTGCTTCGGCTGTACCGCCGGCGCCGGCAGCTCGTGCGGCGGCGCGACGACCGGCCCATAGGCGCGCTTCCCTGTTCTCTCTTGGCACCCCGTGGCCTCGCCAGCGCCACACCTTCGCCGGCGTGAGGACAGCTCACGGCTGCGGCCCCGCAGCACGACGACGTGCGGCCATGGCCGTGGCGTACCTCTCGTCCGCGCGGGACGACGGCGGATCCCATCGCGTATCCCGAACCTGTGAAGACCGCAAGAATCCCGACGACCTCGACCGCGGCCCTCCCACGCCGCGGATTCGTTCACGGTCGCAGCATCGTCCAAGACGCCCCGGCGGTTCGTCCTACCCGCCCCAGCGGTAGCCGAGGCGCGCGTAGTAGTAGCCGCCGCTCATGCCCCACGGCGTGAACTGGCTGTAGGGCAGGCCGAACCGCGCCGCGAACAGGTCCATCCGGTCCGAGTAGGTGTCGAAGACGTTCTGGCCGCCGACGGCGAGGGTCGCGGCGGCGGTGAGGGGGACGCTGGCCTCGAGGTCGAGGATGAAGCGGCCGCCGAGGACGGGGGCGTCGGCGCCGCGCGCCGAGCGCGCGTCGATGTGGTCGACCCAGGACCCGTAGTAGTGGAGGCGGCCGAGGAGGCCGACCCGGCCCGCGCGCTGGTTGACGGCCACGTTCCAGCGCGTTTCCGGCACGCCCCGCTCGATGGCGCGCACGTCGCCGGGGCCGAGGAGGTCCGAGTCGTTCGTCACGTCGGTGTCGGTGTGGTTCATCGCGAAGCTGAAGACGGTGGCGCCGCCCAGCGCGAGAGGCGTCCAGGTCGAGACGACGTCGACGCCCCGCGTCCGGGTCGAGAAGTCGTTGATGAAGAAGCGGAAGAACGCGAGCGTGCGCGCCGACGCGATGCCCTCCGACAGGAGCTGCGCGCGCTCGTCCGCGCCGAGGGTGAAGTTCTGCGACAGGGCGAGGCGGTTGTCGACGTCGACCTGGAAGTAGTCGGCGGTCAGCGTGAACGGCCCGGTGTCGACCACCACCCCCGCCGTCGCGTTGACCGACGTCTCGGGGTCGAGGGGCCGGCCGCCCCGGAGCTGCGCGGCCCGGAAGGTGGACGGGACGGTGGCGCTGTCGACGAGGTCCAGCGTGTCCGGGTCGATGGTCGACTGCACGTTGAACGTGTTCTGCTGCCCGGGCGTCGGGGCGCGGAACCCCGTGCTGACGCCGCCGCGCACCGAGACGGCGCCGGTCAGCGCGTAGCGCGCCGACAGCTTGCCGTTCGTCGTCGCGCCGAACACGTCGAAGCGCTCGAGCCGGAGGGCGCCGCCGACCGTCCAGCGGTCGTCGTCGGGCTCCCGCAGCTCGATGTCGCCGTAGACGGCGGCGTTGGCGCGGGTCCACGTGCCGGCGGTGTAGTCGGGGAACCCCGCGAAGCCGTTGGAGCCGGACACGAAGCCCTGCGCCGCGTAGGGGCCCACTTGCCACGACAGCGGCTCGCCTTCCCGGATCGTGAAACGCTCGTCCCGCCACTCTGCCCCGCCCGCGACATGGACCATCTCGGTGGCCGCATGGGAAAGGTCGAGGTTCAGGTTGACCTCGGCCTGCCGGTAGAGCCCGGGGTCGAAGTCGCGCGGCGTGTCGGGGCCGAGCGAGGCGTTGACGGTGTTGTAGAGGAAGAAGTCGGCCTGGTGCGCGCCGTAGCCGGCGCTGGCGTCCCACGTCAGGCCGTTGGCCGCGGTCCGGCGCAGGCCGGCGACGGCCGACACGTCGGCGATGACCCCGCTGAACGACGGGGTGAACCCGCCCGGCGCGATCTCCTGGAAGCTGAAGCAGCTCGGATCGGCGAACACCCGCGCCAGGGCCGCCGGGTCGGGCCGGTCGTCGGTGATCGCCACCGTCGGGCAGCCCGCCGAGCCGTCGCGCACGCCGTCGCGCGCGTCTAGCACGTCGCCGACGAGCAGCGTCCGCCCGCCGTCGAGGCTGAAGATGTTGGCCCGCGTGTTGGGGTTCCGGTAGTAGAACCCCTGCGTCGACGTCCGGCCCGCGTAATTGGCGTGGCCGTAGAGCTCGAGGCCGTTGGCGTAGCCGTGGCCGAAGTTGCCGAACAGCTTCAGGTCGTCCTCGCTCGTCGGGTCGCCCCACGGCTGCGCGGGGTCGGCCACCGCGGTGTTGCCGGCCGCGGCGAGGGCCGCCGCGTCGGCGCGCTGCACGCTGCGGTCGGTGGGGCCGGCGTTGCCGTACTCGAAGCTGAGGTTGGCGAAGCCGGTGTCGCCGAGGGGCAGCCCGACGTTGCCGGCGGCGCTGTAGGCGTCGCCGTCGCCCGCGCGGTAGGTGCCGGTGTCGAACTCCAGGCTGCCGCCCGACCGGTCGTCCTTGAGCAGGAAGTTCATCACCCCGGCGATGGCGTCCGAGCCGTACTGCGCCGACGCCCCGTCGCGCAGAACCTTGACCTGCGGCAGAGCGATGGCCGGAATTGTCTAGATGTCGGGGCCCTGGGTGCCGTCGGTCACTCCCCCGAACCAGACCAGGATGGCCGAGCGGTGGCGGCGCTTGCCGTTGACGAGCACCAGGGTGTGGTCGTGGGCGAGGTTGCGCAGGCTCGCCGGCCGCACCAGCGACGCCGCCCCGCTGATGGGATGGGTGGCGACGTTGAACGACGGCACCAGCGTGCGCAACTGGTAGTCGAGCGAGTTCCCGCCCTGGCTGGCGACGTCGCGGAACGGGATGGCGTCGATCGGAACCGGCGACGCGGTCACCGACCGCGGCCGCGCGCGGCTGCCGACCACCACCACTTGTTCCTCGAGCTCGACCGTCAGCTCGACCTCGAGGGTGACCGCGACCCCTGCCGCCGCCTCGACCCCCGTGCGCACGACCTCGTGGAAGCCCGGCAGCGTGAACCGCACGTCGTACGTGCCCGGCCGAAGTCCCCCGAACGCGAAGGCGCCGGCGCCGTCGGTGACGGTGGTCGCGACGGGGTCGCCGGCTTCCACGGGACGCACTTCCACCGTCACCCCGGGCAGCACGAGGCCCGTCGCGTCGGTCACCGCGCCATCGATGACCCCCTCCTGAGCGTGGACGATGTCCGCCCACCCGAGCGTGACGATCAGGGCGAGAGCGGTTCCCGCCAGCATCCTCTGCAGGCGACCATCCCATGGCTCCCTGCCGCACCCCTTCATTCCGGTACCGCTCCCTGTTTCCGGTCCTGGCGAACGCACCGGTCGCGCAGCCGGCGCCGGAGTTCATCCATCGAGAGGGTCGGCTCCTTGCGACGCGCTTCGATGAGATCCCACAACGCGGGGCCGGTTTCGAGAATCACGGCTTCCCATTCCTCGCCCTCGACGCCGAACAGCACGACTGCGGGCGCTCCACGGCGTCGGGTCGCCTCGGCGGCCGACACGGTGGGGGCAGTCGCTTCGACAGACGGCCGGGCGTCCTGCTCGACAGTGATTCGGGTCGTGAGTCCGACGCGGGCAGCCATGTTCACCAGCTTGTCGATGGTGAACTTGCTGATCCGGCCGTTGACGAGCTCGCTGACGCGCGATCGAGGTACGCCGAAGCGTCTGGATGCCTCCTCCTGCGTGATGCTCTCACGACCGATGTACGCTTCGAGGGCGTCCATCAGTTGCGAGCGCAGCTTGAGGTTGGCGGCCTCCTCGGCGTCGTCGGCAACCGCATCCCAAACGCTCTCGAAGGTGCGTATCTCCGGCCTCATGTCCATGATCTCTGCTGTCGCCAAAGCGACTTCAGTCGAGACTTCGCAAGGCGAATGTCCCCAACCGCGGTTCTCCGCGACTTCTTCACGAAGACGTGCAGAACATGGACGGCTTCGGAGATGTTCGTCACGTAGATGCTCCGGTAGACACTGCCGGCATCGTGTATGCGGCTCTCCCTTACGCCCCGACCCACGCTTGGCATGGGCCTCCAGTCGCTCGGTTCGAGCCCCCTCTGAACCCGATCGATCCGGCGTCCCATGTCCTGCCGGGCAGGTTTGGGCCAGCTCCGAAGGTCATCGAGGGACGAGCCGACGAAGTTCACGTCCCGCGCATTACGATGTTGTCTCAGAATTGCGACAGACTTCAAGGCGCGCGCGACAGGCCAAGCCGTTCTTCCGCCATCAGCGGCCCGCGCCGTCGGCCTCGGCACGCAGGGCGGCCACCGCGGCGTCCGCGGTGGGGCGGCAACCGCCCGTCAACGTCCGGGCGAGGGCGCCGGTGACGTTGGCCACCGCAAAGCTCAAGCCCTTGAGGTTCCGCTCGGGGGGGATGCCCGGCGCCGGCCGGGGATAGCCGGACGCGCGGCAGACCGGCCGCCGCTCCGGATCCGCTCCCACCTCCACGGCAAGCCGCGGACAAGTCCAGTCGAGCTCGACCGCCACCACGCCGTCCAGCGTCCCCGGCAGATACCGCACCTCTTCATGGCGCCCCGCACTGACGATCAGTGCTCCGGCCGCCGCCGCCCGCTCCGCGGCCGCGCGAAGCGCGACGGCGTGCGCCTGCTTCGCGGTGCCGAGACTCAGGTTGATTAGGTCCGCGTCATGCCGCCACGCCGCGTCGATGCCGGCGACCAGCGTGTCGATGGACGCCGAGAGAGTCCGATCGAAGACCTTCACGATGAACACGTCTGCCCCCGGCGCGCGTTCCTGGATCGCCGCGGTCACCGCGGTGCCGTGGCCGACGCGGTCGAGACAGTCGCCGCCGTCCCCCGCGCCGGGTACCACGCTCAGCCCCCCCGCGATGCTCCCGATGTGTGGATGAGACGGATTGACGCCGCTGTCCACCACGGCCACGCGGACCGGCTTCAACGCGCGCGGAGCAGTCACGATGCACGATCCGCCGCGAACAGCTCCGCGAACCGGCCGCCCCGCGCCATCAGCTCGTCGGGGGCGCCCTGCTCGACGACGCGCGCGCCGTCGAGGACCGCCACCCGATCCGCCCGGCGCGCGAGGGCCGCGCGGTGGGTGATGAGCACGGTGGTGCGCCCCCGCATGACCGCCTCGAACCCCTCCGCCACCCGCTGCTCCGACTCCGGATCGAGGGCCGCCGTCGGCTCGTCGAGGACCAGCACCGAGGGGGCCGCGAGCAGGGCCCGCGCCACCGCCACGCGCTGACGCTCGCCCGCGGAGAGCGCCGCCCCCCGCTCTCCCACCACCGTCTCGCAGCCGTCCGGCAGCGACGCGGCCAGCGCCTCGAGCCCCGCCGCGCGGGCCGCGGCCCGGACCTCGTCGTCGGTCGCGCCGGGCCGCGCGTAGCGGATGTTGTCGGCGATCGAGGCGTGGAACACGGCCGGCTCCTGCTCCACGAGCCCGACGTGCGCGCGCAGGTCGCGCAACCGGAGCGCGCGCAGGTCCTGCCCGTCGAGCCGCACCGTCCCCGCGTCGGGGTCGAGGAACCGCAGCACGAGGTCGGCGACGGTGCTCTTGCCGCCGCCGCTCGGGCCGACGATGGCGAGGCAGGCGCCCGCCGGCGCCCGCAGGGTGACGTGCTCCAGCACCGGGCCGCCGCGATCGAACGACAGGGTGACGTCGTCCAGCGCCAGCTCGCCGCGCACCTCGGGAAGCGCCGCCGCCGACGGGGCCTCCACCACCTCGGGCTCGACGTCGAGGATCTCGTGCACCCGCCCCAGCGACACCCGCACCGTCGCGAAGCTGGCGTACAGCCCCATCAGCGCCTGCACCGGGGCGAACAGCCGAAGCTGATAGGCCATGAACGCCACGAGAGTGCCCAGGGTCAGGGTGCCGTCGATGACCCGCTGGCCGCCGTACAGGAACACCAGGGCGGTGCTGCCCGACAGCACCAGCCCCGGCAGGCCGCCCGACAGGTAGGTCGTCCACTGCATGGCCATCAGGGCGTCGATGAACCGGCCGTTCCGGCGCCGGAAGCGCTGCACCTCGCGTTCCTGCGCGTTGGCGGCGACGACGAGCCGGACCCCCTGCAGGGTCTCGATGAGGAAGCTGCCGATGTCGGCGCTCCGCTCGCGCAGCACCGCGACCCGCTTCTCGAGCCGGCGGCGGTAGTGCACGAGGGCCCAGATGCTCACGGGCAGGGCGGCGGTGCCGAGCAGCAGCAGCCGCAGGTCGAGGTACGCCAGCATGACGACCGCCCCGATCAGAAACAGCACGTTCCCCACCCACGCCAGCACGACCTCGGACGCCACCCGCTGGATCTCGCCGATGTCGTTGTTCAGCCTCGACATGATGTCGCCGAACCGGGTCCGCGCGTGGAACCGCGGCGAGAGCTGCTGCAGGTGGCGGTAGAGGGCCAGGCGCATGTCGAAGAGGACGTCCGCCGAGACCCGCGTGTAGCGCAGCCCGCTCCACACGTTCAGCCCGAACCCGGCCGCGGTGACCGCGACGAAGACGAGCACGACGAGGCGCAGGGCGCCGGCGTCGCCGGCGAGGATCGCCCCGTCGACCAGCGTCCGGGACAGCAGCGGAACCACGAGCGAGAAGCCGGTGGAGACGAGGCTGAGCACCACCACCAGGATCAACTGCCACCGGTAGGGCCTCAGATACGACAGGGCGCGGCGGAAATGCGGGTCGAGCACGGGTGACAGGATATGTCGAACTCGCGCCGACGGCGACGACCACGCGGACAGACGGGCCCCGCCGGCGCCAGCGGGCCGGGACGGATTCCGACCGTCGGCCGCGGCACCCGAACCGGCCCGACGCTCCCGGCGGACGCGTTCGCCGGTCCGTCGAGTCGCGGCCGGGCGCCTCCCCCGCGCGTTCCATCTCTCGGCCGCGTTCCCGACGGCGCTCGATACGTCGCGATTCCTTGCCACCATGTCGCCGGATTCGGCCACGTCGCCGGATTCGGCCACAATGGCCCGATGGATCCGGCGCCTCTCGACGCCGTCGTCATCGGGGGCGGCCCCGCCGGGGCGGCGGCGGCCCGCCTGCTCGCCGCGTGGGGCCACCCGGTGCGGGTGCTGGCCAAGCCGGTCGACGACGCCCGTGCCCTCGGCGAGTCGCTGCCGCCGAGCTGCCGCAAGCTGCTCGACCTGATCGGGGTGACCCCGGAGGTCGAGGCGGCGGGCTTCCTCCGCAGCACCGGCAACACGGTGTGGTGGGGCGGACGCGATCCGCGGGCGGTGCCGTTCGCGGGCGGGGGCATCGGGTGGCAGGTGCGGCGGAACGAGCTCGACCGGCTGCTGCTGCGCCTCTCGTCGCAGGCGGGCGCGGTGGTGGAGCCCGACGCCACGGTGCGGCAGGTGGATCTGGCGCCCCCGTCCGGCCCGGCCGGGGCGGCGGAGCCTTCGCTGCGCTACCTGGCCGGCGGCGAGACCCGTTCGCTGACCGCACGGTTCGTGCTGGACTGCTCGGGCCGCGCCGGAATCGTCGCGCGGCGCGGGTTCCGCCGGCACGCGGCCGGGCGCACCACCCTGGCTCTGACCGCGGTGTGGTCCCGGCGCGGAGGCTGGGGCCTCCCCGACGAGTCGCACACCCTGGTCGAGAGCTACGGGGACGGCTGGGCGTGGTCGGTCCCGGTAACGGCGGAGCAACGCTACTTCACGCTGATGGTGGACCCCCGGGTCACCCGCCTCGAGCGCGGCGGCCCCCTCGCGCCCTGCTACGAGGCGGAGCTCGCGAAGACCGCGGCCCTCGGCCCCCTGACCGCCGGGGCGGCCCTCGACGCCGGGCCCTGGGGATGCGACGCCTCCGTCTACGACGCGCGGGCCTACACGGCCCCGGGCATGCTGCTGGTCGGCGACGCCGGATCGTTCATCGACCCGCTGTCGTCCTACGGCGTCAAGAAGGCGCTGGCATCGGGTTGGCTCGCCGCCGTCGTCGTGCACACGGCGCTGACCGACCCCGCGCTGGCCGGCGTCGCGCTCGACCTCTTCGACGAGCGCGAGCGCGAGATGCACGCCGCGCTCGAGCGGCAGTCGGCCGAGTTCTTCGCGGAGGCGGCGGGCCGGCACGACCACCCGTTTTGGACCGACCGCGCCGAGGCCGGGATGCCGGAGGCGGCCCCCCTCGCCCCCCCCGAGCCGGCCGTCGACGCCCTGCGCCGGGACCCCGGCGTCCTCGCCGCCTTCGAGGCCCTCCGGCGCGCCCCGGCGCTCCGGCTCCGGCGCGGCGACCGGCTCGGGGTCGTCCGCCGCCCCGCCATCACCGCCCGGCGCATCATCCTGGAGG
>JAJEEA010000118.1 GCA_022821235.1 Vicinamibacteria bacterium | reverse complement strand
CCGCCAGCCGGCCGTCGCCCAGCTCACCAGCCGGTCGTCCGCGGCGGAGAACGCCCGCACCTTCGACCGGCTGGCTGCCCGGCGCGGCGCGCCGGACTGCCTGGACGCGGTGCTGGCGACCAACATGCTCTCGGTCGGCGTGGACGTCGACCGTTTGGCCGCCATGATCGTCAACGGCCAGCCGCTCACCACCGCCGAGTACATCCAGGCCAGCAGCCGCATCGGGCGTGGCGACGTGCCGGGCCTCGTCTTCGCCAACTACTACCGCCACCAGGCGCGCAGCCTGTCCCACTACGAGAACTTCCGCCCCTACCACGAGTCGTTCTACCGCTTCGTCGAGCCGACGAGCGTGACGCCGTTCACGTACCAGGTGCGCAAGCGGGCGCTGCACGCGGCGCTGGTCATCGCCCTGCGTCACGGCTGCGACGAGCTGACCGCCAACGCCGCCGCCGGGCGGTTTCGACAGGACGGCGCGCAAGTGCAGGCCGTCGTCGAAGCCCTGAAACGGCGTTGCCGCCGGGCGGCGGGCGACGCTGCGGACGACACGGTCCGTCACCTCGATCGGCTGGTCGACGAATGGCACGACGAGGCGCTCCGCTGCCGCCGCGGGAATCGCGGGCTGCACTACCATTGCCGGGACGAGAGCGCGGACCGCCTGCTCGGCGCCTTCGACGGGGCGCGGCCGGGCCGCTGGAGGACGCTCAATTCGATGCGCAACATCGAAGACACCGCCCTGCTGTCGGTGAAGCAGCGCGATGCCGGTCGGCGTGACCGCCCCCGGCGCGCGCCCGGCTCCCCGGGCGGGGCGTGATGGCCACCGGGGCGTCCGGCGCACCCGGACCCGGCGCAGCCGGTCCGTGAGGGGGGCGCGATGGCTGACGAGCCGATTCCGGTACGGCTGTCGCACCTGCTGCAGTACTGCGCCGTCGGGGCGGTGGTGCGCGGTCCGGACTGCCTGGTGACGGTGAAGGACACCCGCACCTGGAAGTGCGGGGTCGAGCACCAGATTCAGCATGTCGAGCAGGTGCGCGCGGTCCTCGGCATCGGCGGCACGCTGCGTTCACCGCCGGTGGCGCGCATCGAGGACGGCCGGCTGACGGGGCAACCGATTCCCGCCATGCGGTTTCCCGGCTGGATGCGCTGCGCGCGGTGCGCGCTGCTGCACTACCGGCCGTGGCGGCCCGCCGCCGGGACGGCGCCCCCTCCGCGGTCCCGGCGGCGTGGCGACAGTTGGGTCTGCGGGGGCGCGGACGGGCGCGGGTGCCCGGGCCGGCTCGAGCAGGCGCCGTGGGTCCTCGCCCACGCCTGCGGCCATCTCGCGGACGTGCCCTGGCACCGGCTGGCGCACCCCGAGAGCGAGAGCAGGCATCCGGGCCGGCGCCGGTGCCGCGCCGACTGGGACGACCCGTACCTGCGAGTGGTGGCGACCGACCGCGGCCACGAGGTTCGATGCGGGCGGTGCCGCGCATCCGGGTCGTTGCCGCAGCGCGTCCGGTTCGGCGAGTGGGCGTGGCGGCAACCGTGGTTCCGCGAACGGCCGGAACCGCTGGACGAACCGGCCTGGGTGCTGGAGATCAACGACGTTCGCGTCCACCAGCCGGATACCGTCACCGCGCTGGTCATACCGCCCGAGTCGCGCATCCGCCGGGGCACCGTGATCGACCGTCTGTTCGGCAGCTCCGATCGGCAGGAGGCCCTGCGCGGCGCCCGCGGCGGCCTGCACCGGAAGACCGTGTTGCGCCGCATCGCGAGGGACCTGCGCTGCACGCCGGACGAGGTCGAGGAGGCGCTGGCCGGGATCGACCGGGGGTATCCGCTCTACGGGCGGTCCATCGCCGGCGGCGACCTGATGCAGAGCGAGTACCGGGCCCTCGTCGAACCGATCCCGGACCTGCGCGAAGACGAGGACTTCGTGACCGCGCACCACACGGAGGCGTGGTCGACGCTGGTGCGGGGGCTGGACGGCGCGGCCGGACGCATCGCCCGCGCCGTCGACCGGCTGATCGCGGTCGAGCGTCTCAAGGAGATTCTGGTGTTCAAGGGGTTCCGGCGGCTGGGCGGCGAGACGGTGACGCCGCCCGACCTGACCGGCGAGAGCGGCTGGCTGCCCGCGCTGGAGCTGTACGGCGAGGGTGTCTTCTGCACCCTGCGCGAAGATCGTCTGCGGCGCTGGGAGGCCGACGAGACCGTGTGCAGGCGGGCGCAGGCGTTCGCCGAGCGGCTCGCCGGCGGCCCTGTGCGCCTGCCCACGACGCCGCTGGTCTCGCCGCGCTTCCTGTTGCTGCACACGCTGGCGCACCTGCTGATCCGCGCCCTGGAGAGCCATGCCGGCTACCCCGCGGCGTCGTTGAAGGAGCGCATCTACAGCCGCCCCGGCGGGGAACCGGACCAGCGGCCGCTGGCCGGCATCCTCATCTACGTCGCGGTGGCGGACACCGAGGGCTCGCTCGGGGGGCTGGTGCGGCAGGCGCGGCCGCGACGGTTCCTGCGGCTGCTCACCGCCGCGGTCGAGACGGCGGGCTGGTGTTCGATGGACCCGGTCTGCGGCGAGCGGGAGGGCCACGGTCCCGGACTGCTGAACGGTGCCGCCTGCCATGCCTGCGCCCTCGCGCCCGAGCCGAGCTGCGCCTACGGCAACGTGCTGCTCGACCGGACCTTCGTGGCGGGCGCGGCGGACGGTTCCAGCCCGACGTTGTTCGGCGGGAAGGCGCCGATGGGCGGCGCGGCGTGAATGGGGAGCGGCCCAGGGGAACCCCCGCTCGACCGGATCCTGACGGCGGGCGCGGCGGATGGGCCTGGCCGGCGTTATTCGGATGACCTGGGGCGTGAGGGGTCACCAGGCGTTCTCGATCCGCCAGGCGCGGGTCCGGCCCGGAGGTTGTTCGGCGGGCCGCTCGGCGTGACCGTGGCGGGGACTCCGGCATCGACGTGGCGAAACGCAGATTCGAGCTGCCAGGCATCCAGGACCTGAGCAAGGAGCAGGAGGCGGCGGTGCGCGACCTGCCGGCCGGGGAGGCGTCCGCGGGCTCGGGCGGCTACGGGGGCTCCGGCGGGCGCGACGGCAGTTCACGCGGCCCCGGCAATGGAGATCGGCGGGACGGGGGCCGGCGCCTGATCGTCGGCGGCCCCGGCACCGGCAAGACCGTCGTGGCGCTGCTGCGCGCCCGCCGCCACCGGCGCGAGCGGGACGAGTACGTGTTTCTGGTCTTCAACCACCTGCTCCACCGCTTCAGTGACCAACTGTTCCCCGGCGAGCTCTCGGGCGCCACGTGGCAGCGGTGGTTCGGTGAGCGATTCGAGGCCTTCACCGGAGAGAGCCTGCCCAGGAAGCCCGCCGAGCCCGGCGCGTTCCGCCCGATCGACTGGGACGGCGTGGCGGACGGGGTCGCCCGCGCGCGGCCGGTCGCCGACGCGCCGTGTCTCGTCATCGACGAGGGCCAGGACATGCCGCCGCAGCTCTATCGGACTCTCGTCGAGCTCGGTTTCGAACGGTTCTTCGTCACCGCCGATCAGAACCAGCAGATCGGCGACGAGCACAGCAGCCGCCGGGACATCGAGACGGAGCTGGCCCTCGACGCCCGGCATGTCGTCGAGCTGGTCCACAACCATCGCAACACCGGCCCCGTCGCGCGGCTGGCGAGCGCCTTCTACACCGGCGACCCCGCCAGCCCGCCGGTCGAGCTGCCGTCGAGACCCGGACCCGCGGCGTGGCTGTGCGACTACGCGCCGAGGCGGTTCGCGGACGTCTGCCGGCGCATCGTGAAGAGGGTCGGCCGGGACCCGCAGGAGCTCATCGGCGTGATCGCCCCGAACGACGACGTCAGGCGGTGCTACTTCGACGGCTTGCGCGCGGCCGTCGCCGGCCGGGAGAACGATGCGCCCCGCATCGAGACCTTCTTCGGCCGGCACCGGCCTGACGTGCGGTTCGACGAGGGCGGTATCCTCGTCATCAATGTTCAGGCCTGCAAGGGCCTGGAGTTCGACGTCGCGGTGCTCGCCGACATCGACCGCCACCACGTGCGGCCCACCGATCTGGATGCGGTGAGGAAGCGGTTCTACGTGATGGTGGCGCGGGCCCGCGAGCGGGTGATTCTGTTGAGGCGGCGCGGCGTGAGCAGTCGGATAGACGAGATCCTGCCGGACGATCCCGCCGTGCTGAGGCGGAAGGACCTCGTGTAGCGGTGGGCGGGATGACCACTCCCGAGCAACCCGGCCTGCTGGTCGGCATCCAACCCGGGCCCGGCCCGCACGACGCGGGCGCGGACGGAAGCGCCGCTCGGCGGAGGGGCACCCCGGCCGGCCCGCGTTCGGCGGCGGCCGCGCCCGGGGCGGTCGCCGAACGCGGCTGCCTCGTCACCAATCACCTGAACCTGATGTACATGCTCGCGGC
>JAJEEA010000071.1 GCA_022821235.1 Vicinamibacteria bacterium | reverse complement strand
CGGCGGCGCCGTTCCGGGCGGCGGCGCCGTTCCGGGCGGCGGTGCCGTTCCGAGTTGCGGCGGCGTGGGCTGCGGGGGCGCGCCGGCCGGGGACCGTGAAATCCGCGTGAAGGCCGGCGGCGCGTGCCCTCACGCCGGCTTCACGGCGCCCGCCGTAGCCTGGACGGGTCGGGGCAAGCCGTCGTTCGATGCCCCGCGGGGAGGCGCCGTGAAGGGCATGATCGACTGGTTCGCGCGCAACGCGGTCGCCGCCAACCTGATGATGGCGTTCATCCTGTTGAGCGGGGTCCTGGCCGCCGTCAACAGCAACGAGGAAGTGTTTCCCGAGATGGAGCTCGACAGCATCAGCGTCGAGGTCCAGTACCTCGGCGCCGCTCCCGAGGAGGTCGAGGCGGCGGTGAACGTGCGCATCGAGGAGGCGATTCAGGGCATCGACGGCATCAAGCGGATACGGTCGACGGCGTACGAGGGGACGGGCGTGGTGATGATCGAGCTCGACCTCGGGGCCGACGCCCGCCGCGTCGTCGACGAGGTGAAGACCGGCATCGACGCCATCACCACCTTCCCCGTCGAGACCGAGAGGCCGATCATCCGCGAGATGACCAACCGGCTGCAGGTCGTCGACATCGCGGTTTCCGGCGACATGGACCCGTTCGCGCTCAAGCTGGTCACCGAGCGGGTGCGCGACGAGCTGACCGCCGTTCCCGGCATCACGCAGGTCGACATGGTGAGCGCGCCGCCCTACGAGATCTCGATCGAGGTCTCCGAGAACGACTTGCGGCGTCACGCCCTGACGTTCGACGAGGTGGCCGACGCGGTGCGCCGCTCGTCGCTCGACCTGCCCGGGGGGTCGGTGCGGACGGAGGGCGGCGAGATCCTGCTGCGGACCATCGGGCAGGCGTACCGCGGGGCCGAGTTCGAGGACCTCGTCCTGTGGACGCGGCCTGACGGCAGCCGACTGCGCCTGGGCGACGTGGCGACGGTCGTGGACGGCTTCGCCGAGACCGACCAGTACGCCCGCTTCGACTTCGAGCCGACGATGATGGTCACCGTCTTCCGCACCGGGGACCAGAGCGCCCTCGAGATCGCCGAGCTCGCCACGGCGTACGTGGACGAGGCCCGGTCGCGCCTGCCCGAGGGCGTGACCCTCACGGTGTGGCAGAACGACGCCGAGTCGCTGAGCAACCAGCTCTCGCTGATGCTCCGGAACGGCATCGCGGGGTTCGCGCTCGTGTTCCTGGTGCTGGCCCTCTTCCTCGAGCTGCGGCTCGCGTTCTGGGTGAGCCTCGGCATCCCCATCTCGTTCTTCGGCGCCATCGCGCTGATGCCGGGCCTCGGCGTCTCCGTCAACGTGCTGTCGCTGTTCGGCTTCGTCCTCGTGCTGGGCATCGTGGTCGACGACGCCATCATCGTCGGCGAGAACATCTACCGGCACCAGGAGGAGCACGGCGACGGCCTGCGCGGGGCCGTCGAGGGGGCGTACGAGATCGCGAAGCCGGTCACCTTCGCGGTCCTGACGACGGTGGCCGCCTTCAGCCCGCTGCTGTTCGTGCCCGGGGTGCTGGGCAAGGTGTTCCGGGTCATTCCGCTCGTCGTCATCCCGTGCCTGCTGTTCTCGCTGCTCGAGTCGCTGAACATCCTGCCGGCCCACCTGTCGCACGTCCCGCGGCGCGTCCGCCCGGGACCCTGGCGCCGCTTCCAGCTCGTCTTCGCGAACGGCCTGAAGCAGCTCGCGCAGCGCGTCTACAGCCCCCTGCTGGAGACCGCGCTCCGGTGGCGGTACGTGACGGCGGCGCTGGGCGCCGGGGTGATGATCGTCACCCTCGGGATGGTGCTGTCGGGCCGGCCCGGTTTCCGGTTCATGCCCGCGATAGAGGCCGACGTCATCTCCGCCTCGGTGACGATGCCCCAGGGCACGCCGGCCGAGGCGACGGGGGCGGCGGTCGGCAGGCTCGAGGCGGGCGCGGCGCGGCTGCGCCGACGGCTGCTCGACGAGACCGGCCGCGACTACTTCCGACACGTCCTGGCCGCGGTCGGCGACCAGCCGCTGGCGGCGCGGGGCGGCGGCCCCACGGGCCCCGCCGTCGGGAGCATGGCGTCGGCGAACGTGGGCGAGGTGGCGATAGAGCTGATCCCGTCCGAGGAGCGGGCCTGGGGCAGCGAGCAGCTCGGCCTGCTGTGGCGCGAGTCGACCGAGCCGATTCCGGAGGCGGTCGCGGTCGACTTCGCGCTGAGCGACCTGAGCGCGGGCAGCGACATCGACGTTCAGCTCGCCGGCCCCGACCTCGACGTGCTGCGGTCGGCGGCGGCCGAGGTCAGGCGGCGCCTCGGCACCTACGCCGGCGTCTACGAGGTCAGCGACTCGTTCCGCGCCGGCAAGGCGGAGATGAAGCTCGGCATCAAGCCCGCCGCCGAGGCCGTCGGCCTCACCCTCGAGAACCTCGGGCGCCAGGTGCGCCAGGCGTTCTACGGCGAGGAGGCCCAGCGCATCCA
This sequence comes from Vicinamibacteria bacterium, assembly GCA_022821235.1. Lineage (GTDB taxonomy): Bacteria > Acidobacteriota > Vicinamibacteria > Vicinamibacterales > UBA8438 > JAJEEA01. Next base: position 19,004 of record JAJEEA010000071.1, on the reverse strand, counting down.
GCGGGGCCGCGACGACGTCCGCGTCATGGTCCGCTACCCCCGCGACGAGCGCCGCTCGCTTGGCGATCTCGAGAACATGCGCATCCGTACACCGGACGGCGGCCAGTTGCCCTTCGGCCAGGTCGCGGTCGTCGAGCCGGGGCGCGGGTTCGCGTCCATCCGGCGCGTGGACCGCAACCGGACGGTCAACGTCACCGCCTCGGTCGATCCGGCCGTGACGTCGGCGGGGGACGTCATCGCCGACCTGAACGCGCGCGTGCTCCCGGAGGTGCTGGCCGGCTACCCGGGCGTGTTCCACTCGTTCGAGGGGGCGATGGCCGAGCAGCGCGACGCCCTCGGCGGGCTGCAGCGCGGATTCGTGCTCGCGCTGCTGATGATCTTCGCGCTGCTCGCGGTGCCGTTGAGGTCCTACGTGCAGCCCCTCATCATCATGAGCGCCATCCCCTTCGGCCTCATCGGCGCCGTCTGGGGGCACGTGTTCCTGGGCCTGAACGTGTCGATCATGTCGATGTTCGGGCTGGTCGCGCTGACCGGCGTGGTGGTCAACGACAGCCTGATCATGGTCGACTTCATCAACCGGGCCCGGGGCGTGCACGCCGGCGTCGGGCGCCTGGCGCGGGAGGCCGGCGCCCCCCCGGCCGACCGGTGGGACTTCGAGACGGCCGGCCTCGCCCTCGCGGTGCGGGAGGCCGGCGTGCACCGCTTCCGGCCGATCCTGCTGACCTCGCTCACCACGTTCTTCGGCCTCGCGCCGCTCATGTGGAACCAGAGCCTCGACGCCTCGTTCATGGTGCCGATGGCGGTCTCGCTCGGCTTCGGGGTGCTGTTCGCGACCGTCATCACGCTCATCCTGGTCCCGACCGCCTACATGATTCTCGACGACGCGGGCCGGGCGTTGCGGGTGGTCTTCGGGCGCCCCGTCGTGGCGGAGTCCGCCGCGTGACGAGGCGGGGTCCCGGGCGGGCCCGTGATTCACGACGACGCGGGCCGGGTGCGGTGGGGGGCTTCGGGCGCCCCGTCGTTGTGGAGCCCCCCGTGACGAGGCGCGGTTGCGGGGCGGGCTCCATGACTCTCGACGACGCGGGCCGGGCGCTGCCGGGGGGCCTTCGGACGCCGCCGCGGGTTGCCGCGCGACGACGCGCGCCCTGGGACAGGCGGCGGGGCGCGTCGGTCTCGTTCGTCCTCCCCGGCCGGCGCGGGGGGGCGGTTGTGGCGGGCCTTGCGAGATGACGGCGTGTGCGTGGAGGCGGACCGCCGCGCGGCCGTTCCGGGGCCGCTGGTCGAGTCGGGACGGCCGGGACGGCCGGGTAGCGCGGCCGGGTGCGATATCATCGCGGGATGGTTACGTTCGTCCCGCCGCGGCCTGCGGCTGCCTGCCTCCGGAGCCATGGTGAGGGCGGCGCCGCTGGGGCGGCGCCGTGGAGGTCCTGCCGACAGCGCTCGTCGGGAGGGACGAGCCATGGTGGGGGCGGCGGCGCGGGGGCGGAGTCGCCACGCGGAGGGCGGCGGCGAGCAAGATCTGCCCGCACGAGTCTCCAGCATCAGCTTGGTTGCGCCGCCGGGGCGGCGGGCCTGGCGGTCTGGGCCCTCGTCAGCGCCGCCCCCGGCCCGGCGTCGGCCCAGCCCGGCGTCGGCGGCCCGTGGTTCACCGACCGCGCGGCGGCGACGGGCCTCGACTTCGTCCACTTCAACGGCATGTCCGGCGAGTACTACTCGGCCGAGATCATGGGGCCGGGCGGGGCCCTCCTCGACTTCGATGACGACGGCGACCTCGACGTGTACCTCGTCCAGGGGCAGATGCTCGGTCCCGGACGGACGCTGGAGCAGTCGCTGGTGGCGCCTCCGGCGGGACGGCCCCTCACCGACCGGCTGTATCGCAACGACCTGGAGATTCACGCCGACGGCACCCGGACCCTGCGCTTCACCGACGTCACCGCGGGGAGCGGCCTCGACGTGGCGTCCTACGGCATGGGGGCGGCGACCGGCGACTTCGACGACGACGGCCGGATCGACGTCTACCGCATCGGCCTCCGCGACAACCACCTCTTCCGCAACAACGGCGACGGGACGTTCGCCGACGTCACCGCGCAGGCCGGCGTGAACGACGCGCGGTGGACGGCGGCGGCGTCGTTCGCCGACTTCGACCGGGACGGCCGGCTCGATCTCTACGTCGCCAACTACGTGGACCCGCGCCTCGACGACGACCTCGAGTGCTTCAGCCGCACCGGCGAGAAGGACTACTGCGGGCCCAACCGCTACCCGCCGGTGCCCGACCGGCTGTACCGCAACCGGGGCGACGGGACGTTCGCCGACGTCACCCTCCAGGCGTTGCGCGGCGGCGAGTTCGGCCCCGCCCTCGGGGTGGTGGCGGCCGACCTCGACGGCGACGGGTGGACCGACTTCTACGTCGCCAACGACGGCGAGCCCAACCAGCTCTGGATGAACCGGCGCGACGGCACGTTCGAGGACATGGCGTGGCTCGCCGGGGCGGCCGTCAACCGCGACGGCCGGCCGGAGGGGAGCATGGGGGTCGACGCCGGCGACTTCGACGCCGACGGCGACGACGACCTGTTCATGACCCACATCGCCACCGAGACGAACACCCTCTACGTCAACGACGGCCTGGGGCTCTTCGAGGACCGGACGGTGCGGGTCGGCCTCGGCCCCCCCAGCCTGCCGTTCACCGGGTTCGGCACCGGGTGGTTCGACTTCGACAACGACGGCTGGCTCGATCTCATCGTCGCGAACGGCGAGATCCGGACGATGGAGGCCCTCGCGCGGGTGAACGATCCGTTCCCCCTGCACCAGCGGAACCAGCTCTTCCGCAACCTGGGGAACGGGCGCTTCGCCGACGTGAGCGGCGAGGCCGGCGCGGTCTTCGAGCTCTCCGAGGTCAGCCGGGGCACGGCGTTCGGCGACATCGACAACGACGGCGACGTCGACGTGCTGCTGACGAACAACAACGGGCCGGTGCGGCTGCTGATCAACGAGGCGGCCGGCGCCAACCGGTGGGTCGGGCTGCGGCTGGTCGGCGCCTCGGGCCGGGACATGCCGGGAACCCGGGTCGCGGTGTTGCGCGACGCGGGGCCGCCGCTGTGGCGGCGCGCGCGCACCGACGGCAGCTACGTGTCGGCCAACGATCCCCGCGTGCTGGTCGGCCTGGGCCGCGCCGCCGCCGTCGACCGGGTCCGCGTGGTCTGGCCCGACGGCGGGGTCGAGGAATGGGCCGATGTCGCTGTCGACCGGTGGACGACGTTGGTCCGGGGAACGGGCCGACCCGTCGAATGAGCGTTGAAGGAACCGCTGCTCCGCGCGGATAATTGAAGACATGCGCTGCACTTTCCGGCTCGGTTCCAAGGGTGTCGTCACCCGAGCCGGTCTGGTGCACGGCATCGGCGTTACGCTCGTCCTGGGCGCGGCCTCGGCGGCCGCCGCACGGCCGGCGCCGGGGCAGGCGCGGGAGGATGCAGCAGCCCCCGCGGCGTGCGCGCTGCCCGACCTGAGCCGCATGCACGCGGCGACCCGGACACAGCTCGGCGACGCCTATCGCGCGCTGGAGATGCTGGAGCCCCGCAGCGGCGCCGTCGCGCCGGCCGAGGTTCCCGACCCCCGGCGCGGCGATGCCCACGGCGCCCTGGGCATGCTGCTGCTCGCCGCCGACTACCCCGACGCGGCGGGGCGCTGCCTGCGGAACGCCGCGCGCCTCGCCCCCGGCGAGTTCCGCTGGCCGTACTATCTCGGGCACGTCCACATCCGGCTCGGAGACCTGGACCGGGCCGTCGAGTCCTTCGAGCGCGCGTTGACGATCGAGCCCGACGACCTGGCGGCCCTCGTGTGGCTGGTGCACGTTCGCGTCGATCTGGATCAGCCGGTCGAGGCCGAGCGACTGCTGGCCCGCGCGTGGGCGAGCCATCCCGGCACGCCCGCCCTCCTGTATCAGGGGGGGAGAGCGTCTCTGGCGGCGCGGGACTACGCGGCGGCGGTGGAGCGCCTCGAGGAGGCCCTGCGGCTGAACCCGGCCGCGACGGTGATTCACTATCCCCTCGCGATGGCCTATCGGGGCCTCGGCGACCTCGATCGGGCCCGCGCCCACCTGGACCGGGGCGGCGCCCGCAGCGACGGCCGCGGGGCCGAGGGCGGGGTGCTGTCCGATCCCCTGATGGCCGAGATCTACACCCTGCTCCGCAGCCCGCAGTCGCACCGCGACCTCGGCCTTCAGGCGGCGGAACGGGGAGACTGGCGGGAGGCGGCGCGGCAGTTCACCCTCGGCGCGCGGATGGCGCCGGAGAACCCCGTGATGCGGTTGAACCTCGGGACCGCCCTGATCCGGACCGGCGACGCCCTGGCCGCCCTGACCCAGCTCGAGGCCGCGGCGAGCCTCGACCCCGGCTTCGCGGCGCCGCACTTCCTCATCGGCACCCTCCTCGAGCGCAGCGGGCGGGACGAGGAGGCCATCGATCGGTTCAGGATGGCGGCCGACGCGGACGCGAGCATGAGCGCCGCCCGCCTCCGGCTGGGCGACGCCCTGCGCCGGACCGGCCGGTTCGAGGCCGCGTTGCCCCACTATCGGCAGGTGCAGGGCGAGCAGGCCCGCTTCGGCGAGGCGATGGCCCTGGTGCGGCTGGGCCGGTACGGCGAGGCCCTCCAGGTGCTGGACGCGGCCGCGGAGCGGTACCCCGCGGAGCCGTCCTTCCCGCACGCCAGGGCCCGCCTGCTGGCGGCTGCGCCCGACGACGGCTTGCGCGACGGCGCGCGGGCGCTGGCGCTGGTCGAGGAGTTGGTGACCGACGGCTACCGGACGGCCGGGGTGGCGGAGACGATGGCGATGGCGCTGGCCGAGCTGGGCCGGTTCGCGGAGGCGGTCGAGTGGCAGGGGCGCGCGATGCAGGTCGCCGCCGGCGCCGGCCAGTCCGCCGTGGCGCGAGGGATGAGCGCCAACCTGGCTCTCTATCAGCGCAACGAGCCGTGCCGGACGCCGTGGCGGGACGACGAGCCCGAGCACAACCCCGGCCCGGCCGTCGATCCCGATCTCCTGTCGGCCGGTGCCGGCGGCTGATTCCCCGGAGCACGCGCGGGAGCCGCCTGATCCGGGCTCGTCCCGCGGGCACGGCGTCGTCGGCCCGGACCGACGGCGACACGACGAAGGGACGGCCCGCTCCGCGGGCGCGCGGCGTCGTCGCCGCGGCGCGGAAGTGCATCGGCAGGATCGGCTCGGGCGGCGGGGGCGCGGTTCGCCGGCACGCGTTCATTCGGAGACAGGAGATCCCACCATGACACTCGGCCCCCTCGGTCGGATTGCCGGCCTTGCCGGCGTCCTCGGCCTGGTCGCGGCCGCGCCGTTCGGCGCGGCGGGTCAGCCGCCGCAGGGCCGGCCCGCGCAGGACGTCGTGCACATCCCGCCGGTGCTGGTCGACGAGAGCTGGGTCGAGCCGCGGCGGGACGCGCAGTTGCGCACCGCCGGCGACTTCGACGTGTTCCACGACTTCCGGTTCACGGACCGGGTGGCCGAGAGCGGCATCACCTTCGTGCACCGCATCGTCGCCGACGCCGGCCGCAACTACAAGGCGGTGCACTACGACCACGGCAACGGCATCGCGGTGGCCGACGTCGACGGCGACGGCCTCCTCGACCTCTACTTCGTGACCCAGGTCGGGGCCAACGAGCTGTGGCGCAACCTCGGCGGCGGGCGCTTCGAGAACGTCACCGAGGCGGCGGGGGTCGGCGTCGCCGAGCGCATCGGGGTCACCGCCTCGTTCGCGGACATCGACAACGACGGCGACCCCGACCTCTACGTCACCACCGTCCGCGGCGGCAACGTCCTCTTCGAGAACGACGGCACGGGGACCTTCCGGGACATCACGGCCGCGGCGGGGCTCGGCTACGTGGGGCACTCGTCGGGCGCGGTATTCTTCGACTACGACCGCGACGGGCGGCTCGACCTGTTCCTGACCAACGTGGGCGTGTACACCACCAACGAGATCGGCGGCGACGGCTACCGCTACTACGTCGGGTTCGAGGAGGACGCGTTCCGCGGGCACCTGTTCCCGGAGCGCACCGAGCAGAGCCTGCTGTTCCGCAACGAGGGCGGCAACCGGTTCGTGGACGTCTCGGCAGCGACCGGCCTCCAGGACCGGCGGTGGTCGGGCGACGCCAACCTCGTCGATCTGAACGACGACGGCTGGACCGACCTCTACGTGCTGAACATGCAGGGAGACGACGAGTACTACGAGAACGTCGGGGGGACCCGCTTCGCGGCGCGGGGCCGCGACGTGTTCCCCCGGACCTCGTGGGGCGCCATGGGCATCGCCGTCCTCGACTTCAACAACGACGGCCGGCTCGACATCTACGTCACCGACATGCATTCGGACATGAGCCAGGAGGTGGGGCCGGCCGACGAGAAGCGGAAGGCGGTCATGATCTGGGACCGCGAGATGGTGGGCGACGGCAGCACGAGCATCTGGGGCAACGCGTTCTTCCTGAACCTCGGGTCGGGCCAGTTCCGCGAGGTGTCGGACGAGATCGGGGCCGAGAACTACTGGCCCTGGGGCCCCAGCGCCGGCGACCTCAACGCCGACGGCTACGAGGACCTGTTCGTGGCCTCGAGCATGAACTTCCCGTTCCGCTACGGCGTCAACACGGTGCTGCTGAACAACGGGGGCACGCGGTTCCTCGACGCCGAGTTCATCCTCGGGGTCGAGCCGCGCGAGGGGGGCCTGACCACGCCCTGGTTCGCGCTGGGCGAAGAGGACCGGCTGCCGACCTTCACCGGGACCCCGCGCGACGTGACGGTCATGGCCGCGCGCGGCTCCCGCTCGGCCGTCATCTTCGACCTCGACGACGACGGCGACCTCGACGTCGTGACCTCCGAGTTCAACGCCGCCCCCATGGTGCTCGTCAGCGACCTCGCCGAGCGGCAGGGCATCCGCCACCTGAAGGTGCGGCTCGAGGGCGCGGCCTCGAACCGGGACGGCCTCGGGGCGGTGGTGCGGGTGACGGCCGGCGGCCGGACCTACACGCAGCTCCACGACGGCAAGTCGGGCTACCTGTCGCAGAGCGCCATGCCGCTGTACTTCGGCCTCGGCGCGGCCGACTCCGTCGAGGGCATCGACGTGCGGTGGCCGTCGGGGGCCGAGCAGACGGTTGCCGGGCCGATCGAGATCAACACCCTGATCGACGTGACCGAGGAGTAGCCGCGCGCCACGGCCGGGCTCGCTGGGCGGCGACGTGGCGGCGGCCGAACGGGGCGGGAAGTCGTCGGGAGCGGCATGCCGCTCTACTTCGGCCTCAGGGTCGCCGACTCGGTCGAGCGCATCGGCGGGCGGTGGCCGTCGGGGGCCGAGCAGACGGTGCCGGGGCCGATCGAGATCGATACCCTGATCGAGGTGACCGAGGAGTAGCCGCGCGCCACGGCCGGCTCGGGACATCGTGGGGAGCGGCGTCCCGAACCGGCAGCGTTGCCTCCGCACGTGACGGGACCGCGACCCGACCTCGTCGAGACGGCGGCCCGCCCGAATCGGAGCCAAGCCCGGGGACGTGCTAGACTGCGAACGTTTCCGGCACCTTGCGATGACATCCACGCCCGTCTCGCAGGACGCGCGCGCATCGCATTCGCAGGAAGCCGCCGGTGGAGAAGCACGGCCATGACGGTTGCTGCGCAGAGGCTCGGCCTGCGGATCACCACGCCGGACAGCCACACCGACATCGACGTCGAGCCGCTGCAAGGGCTCTGGACGGAGGCGCAGTACCTCCAGTTGACCGATCACGCCAGGCTGCTGATCGAGTTCACGGACGGTCGCCTCGAGGTCCCGCCCATGCCCACGGACCGCCATCAGGCCATCTCGCAGTGCCTGTTCCTGGCCCTGTCGCCCTTTGTCGGCGCCCTCGGCGGCACGGTTCGGTTCGCGCCCCTGCGCCTGCGCATCCGAGAAGGCAAGTTCCGCGAGCCCGATCTGCTGCTCGTGCGCGACGCCGGCGACCCGCGGCGCGGGAACGACTACTGGCGCGGCGCCGACCTGGTCGTCGAGGTCGTCAGCCCCGACGACCCCGAGCGGGACACCCGCGTGAAGCGCCGGGACTACGCGGAGGCGGGCATCCCCGAGTACTGGATCGTCGATCCCCGGGACGAGACGATCACCGTGTTGACCCTGACGGGCGAGGAGTACGCCGAGCATGGCGTCTTCTCCAGAGGTCGGCAGGCCGAGTCGGTATGTCTGAACGGCTTCGCCGTGGGCGTGGCGGACGTGTTCGACGCGCGGTGACGGGCCATCGATGGCCGGCCGCACCAAGGAGGTGTTGCATGGATTCGAGACGGGTGACGAGCCGGGGACGTTTCCTGCTCGCGGCGGCGGGCGGCCTGCTGCTCGCGGCGACCGCGGTCGGCGCGCAGGCGCCGCCCGCGCAGCGGGCGGACATCGACGAGCTGAAGGCGGCGCTCGACGCCGGCGCCACCATGCTGCTCATCGACGTGCGCGAGGACTGGGAGGTGGCGAGCGGGTCGATGCCGGGGTCCATCCACATCCCGGTGGCCGAGCTCGAGCGCCGGATGCCGGACATCCCGAGGGACGTGCGGCTCGTCTTCTTTTGAAACGCCGGAGGCCGAAGCTCCCGTGCAGCGGAGCTCTTCACCGAGAACGGATACCGGGTGGCGGAATTCTGCGCCCTGAACGACTGGAAGTCGAGAGGCTACGCGCTGGGCGAGACCGAGGAACCCGCCCCGGGGCCGATCACACCCAAGTAGGCGGGCGTACGCACCGTGCCCCGTCCAGGCTCGGTTCGATCGTCCGCTGATCGCCGGCTGTTGGCCAATCGCGGGCTGCCGTGCTCAACTTCCCGGCCGAGGTTCAGCCCTGCCGCCGGCCACCGGGTCGTCGGTCGACCGGGCGGCTATCACCGCGCGGAGAGCGCGGTTCACGGCTTCCGACGTGTCGAACACCGCGGCGACGTCGGGTTCCAGGGTCACCGCGACCACGGTGCCGCTCATCGCGGACGCGAATCGGTTCGGGCGGCTCGGCAAACGGGTCAGGTCGTACTCTGCCCGCAGGTCGTCGGATGTCTCGGTGTCAGTGGGCGACGAGTCCTTGCTCGTGGTCATGTCGTTCCCGTTTCGTGGCGCGGCGGGCGCTGATGATCCGAATGGTGCGGTCGCGCTCCGTGAAGCTCACCATCAGCAGCCGTTGCCGTGCGGAGTGTCCGAATATGATCTCACGTGGCTCGTCGGCCGAGTGGTCGGGGTCGCCGAAGATCCGGGCCAGAGGGTCGGCGAAGACGGTCAGTGCCTCCTCGAAGCGCACGCCATGTTTCCTGAAGTTGCCCTTGGCCTTCGAAGTCCGCCACTTGAAGTCAACCCCCACGGTGGCGCCAGAGGGTAGCAGGATGTCGTCCCGCCGCCGATGATCTGATCCCGGGTCCGGAGGTCACTCGGTCGCCGGCTTCGACAGGTCCTGGCTGTCGATCGAGTACTTGATCCACCCCTCGAACATCTCGTCCCAGCTCTGCTCGCCCCAGTAGACCTCGCGGTGCGGGGCCGGGTTGTACCGGTTGCGAACCGAGTTGTCGTAGTGCCCCTCGACGATCAGCCGGCTGCCGGCGGGGATGTGCAGGGGGTCGACGAGCTCGAACTCGGTCTGCCAGTTGAAGTCGTAGCGGGGGACGTCGAGCAGGACCTCGTCGCGGCCGTCCGGCCACACCAGCCGGAACCGCATGTCCTTGCCGCGCAGGTGCATGTGGGGCGAGATGGCATAGAAGGTGATGGGCTCGCTGACGTCGGTCTGCATGGTGATCGCCCAGTCGTCGGCGAAGGGCGGAATCACGGGGACCTCGCGCCGGGGCACCTCCTCGCCGTTGACGATGACGGGCAGGGTCCGGTCGGGCGTCGTCGGCAGGGGGCTGCCGATGGTGCGGGACAGCATCTCGTGGGTCACCGGCGCGTCGGAGAGCCAGATGCCGATGCGCGAGCGGTCGACCTCGGGCCGGCCCGTCGCGTTGTAGTGCAGGCTCCACTGCAGCGCCTTGCCCGCCGGCACCCGCTTGGCGACCCCGGCGTGGAACATCTCGAACCCGCGGCCGGGCACGAAGCAGATCAGCTTGGTGGCGCCGCCGAGGGCGTTCGAGTCGCTGCCGCGGGCGGCCCTGATCGCCTCGTCCGTCAGCGGCGCGCCCTGGGCGTCGTAGGCCTGGCCGTCCACGAGCACCGTGCCCTCGGGCAGGGTGGTGACGTTCACCGACAGGTGATGCACCACGCTGCGGTTCGACGGCAGCATCTCGATGGCGTTCGCGAAGACGTCCTCCTCGAACGGGATCGCCGAGTACAGGGTGATGTAGGGCAACTCGCCCTGGGCGGGAATCTCCATCTCGACCGGCATCGGCAGGATGTGGTCGGGCGGCCGCCCGCTCGGGTGGTGCCACTCGTTGTCGGAGAACGTGGGCAGCGGCGGCATCTTCGCCGCGTCGCCGAGGGGCGCGCCCCCGTCGACCCACGCGACGATGGTGTCTATCTCGTCCTGGGTCAGCCCGCGCGAGTTGCGAATCGGCACCCCGCCGGGGGCCGCGTGCCACGGCGGCATCTCGCGCGACACCACCTTGTCCTTGATGGCCCGGCTCCACGGCCGCACCTCGCGGTACGTCAGCAGCGACATCGGGGCGATGTCGCCGGGCCGGTGGCAGCTCGCGCACTGCTCGTAGAGGATCGGCGCGACGTCGGCGGCGAAGGTCGGCGCCTCGGCGGCGCCGGCGGGGGCCGCGGCCGCGACGAGGGCGAGGGAAGCGATGATCAGGTTCAGCCGGTTCTGCATGTCGCGTCTCCGTGAGTCGGGCGATTCGCCGTATGGTAGCAGCTATCGGGCGTTCCGGGCAGGCCCGGAAGCCGACCGGCCGGCTTCCGCGGTACCGCCGGTCCGGCAGGCCCGGCCTCGCGGCGGAAAGTGGGGGCGGAGAGGTCTGGGGGCGGTGAAGGGTCCCCGGGCGCGCACGGAGGCGGCGGGTCGTTGTTGCCGGCCGAGAGCGGCGGGACGGATTGCCCGGTCGCGCGGGGAGACCGCTTGGCCTGGGTGACGGTCGACGAGTGGGTCTCGGGGCTTCCCGGTCGCGCGGGGAGACGGCGGCCCACGCGGACGGAGCCGCCGTCTCCGGCTCACGGCTTCGACCGCGAGCCGTCGTCGTCCCCGGGAGGATCCTTCGCGCGGGGCGGCAGCCGCCCTGCCTGTTGCAGGGCGCGGCGCAGCAGGAACTCGATCTGGCCGTTCACGCTGCGCAGCTCGTCGGCGGCCCAACGCTGCAGGGCGGCGATGACCTCCGGGTCGGTGCGCAGCAGGAACGGCTTGCGTGCGGGCATCGGGGCGTCCCCGGCTAGTAGAGCGACCCCGTGTTCACCACCGGCTGGGTGCTCTTGTCGCCGCACAGCACCACCAGCAGGTTGCTCACCATCGTGGCCTTGCGCTCCTCGTCGAGCTCGACGATCTGCTGGCTCGACAGCCGGTCGAGGGCCATCTCGACCATCCCCACCGCGCCGTCGACGAGCTCCGTCCGGGCCGCCACGATGGCCCCCGCCTGCTGGCGCTGCAGCATCGCGGCCGCGATCTCCGCCGCGTAGGCCAGGTGGGTGATGCGCGCCTCGATCACCTCGACCCCCGCCTTGTCGAGCCGGCCCTGGATCTCGGTCTGGAGCTGCCCGGCGATCTCCTCCGTGTCGCCCCGGAGCGAGCGGCGTCCCGCCTCGCGGGTGTCGTAGGGGTAGCGGGTGGCGAGGTTCCGCACCGCCGACTCGCTCTGCACCTGCACGAAGTTCTCGTAGTCGTCCACCTCGAAGCTCGCCTCGGCAGTGTCCACCACCTTCCACACCACCACCGCGGCCATCTCGATGGGGTTGCCGTCGACGTCGTTGACCTTCGAGCGCTCGGTCTCGAAGTTGCGGACCCGCAGCGAGAGCCGGCGCTTGGTGAACAGCGGATTGGCCCACCGCAGGCCGGGGTCCTTGACGGTGCCGACGTAGCGGCCGAAGAGCTGCAGCACCCGGCCCTCGTTGGGGTTGACGACGAACAGCCCGACCAGGAGGAACACGATGATCGGCACCGAGAGCAACATGGTGAAGCCGAGGAAGCCGATCTGGCCGTTGTCCGCGACGTCGACGAGGAACAGCACGAGGACCGCCACGAGGGCGGTCGACAGGACGGCCAGCGCGAGCCAGCCGGACGACGCGACGTGAACTCTCTCCTTGAGCATGGACTTCTCTCCCGTCATGGACCCGTCGGAATGGACGAGTCCGGTTTGGATTTCAAAATGATATCACATAGATATCTTCTGTCAAACTGCGGTTCCGCGAAACAGTCGCCCGGACTGGAGGTTGATGATTACCCGTTAGTCATGTAATTCTGGGAAGGTGATTCGGTCGTTCGACGATGCGGGGACGGCCGACATCTACTACGGCCGCGACACGAAGGCCGCCCGCCGGCTGCCGAAGCGGTTGTGGCCCGTGATCCGGCGGAAGCTGGACGCGCTGCACCACGCGTTGACGATTCGGGATCTGCGCCTGCCCGCGGGCAACCGTCTCGAGCCCTTGAAGGGCGACCGGGCGGGGCGCCACAGCGTGCGCGTGAACGAGCAGTACCGGATCACGTTCCGGTTCGAGGGGGGCTACGCCGATGCCGTCAGACGCGAGGACTACCACTGAGGGACCGCGGTCGGTGCTCGATCTGGAGCGTCCACCGACGCGGCCGGGAGAGATGCTGCTCGAGGAGTTTCTGCGGCCGGCCAACCTCACGCAGGTCGAGGCGGCCCGGCGCATGAACATCCCGCTGAACCGCTTGAACGAAGTGGTCCGCGGGCGCCGCGGCATCACGGCGGACACCGCGCTCCGGCTAGCGCGGCTGCTCGACATGTCGCCGGAGTTCTGGATGGGCGTCCAGGCCGACTGGGATCTCTGGCACGCGGCCGCCGCGTTGCGCAAGGCCGGGTAGCGCCCCCACGCCGTTCCCGAGGCGCAGACTGCTACCCGAGCACGGCCCGGACGGCGCCGGCGAGGATGTCGACGGTGCGGTCGACCTGCTCGTCGGTGATGACGGCGGCGGGGGCGAGGACGTAGGTGTCGGCCTTGACGCGGCTGAACAGGCCCCGGTCGGCCGCCTCCCGCTGGACGCGGGGTCCGACCTTGTCGCTCGGGAGGAAAGCCTGCTTCGTGGCGCGGTCGGCCACCAGCTCGACCGCGCACATCAGGCCCTTGCCGCGGACGTCGCCGACGTGGGGGTGGTCGCCGAGCGCGTCCCGCAGGCCGGCGAGCAGCCGGTCTCCCTGGACCGCGCAGCGGCCGGGCAGGTCCTCGTCGCGGATGATCTGCAGGTTGCGGGCGGCGACGGCGCACCCGGTGGGGTGGGCCGAGTAGGTGTAGGCGTGCATCCACACGCGCTCGTCGGCGTCGAGGGCGGCGGCGATGCGGTCGCTGACGCCGATGCCCCCGAACGGCATGTACCCCGACGTGATCGCCTTGGCGAACTGCATGATGTCGGGCTCGACGCCCCAGTGGTCGAGGGCGAAGAGGGTGCCGGTGCGGCCGAAGCCGGTGATGACCTCGTCGGCGACGAGCAGCACGTCGTGGCGGTCGCAGATCTCGCGGATGCGGGGGAAGTAGTCGTCCTGCGGCACGAGGACCCCGCCCGCCCCCTGCACCGGCTCGGCGATGAACATCGCGACGGTGTCCGCGCCCTCGCGTTCGATCGCCCGCTCGAGCTCGTCGGCGGCCGCGACGCCCTGGCTCACCCCGGGCGGCGCCTCGTAGCGGTAGGGGTACGGCGAGGGGATGTGGACGAACCCGGGCACCCGCGGCTCGAACAGCGGCCAGTAGGCGGAGAGCCCGGTCGCGCTCATCGCGGCGAGGGTGACGCCGTGGTAGCCCTCGATGCGCGAGACGACCTTGGTCTTGCCGGGCCGGCCGCGCAGCTTCCAGTAGGCGCGGGCCATCTTGATGCTGCTGTCGGTGTCCTCGCCGCCCCCGCTCGTGAAGAAGAAGCGGTTGATCGACGGGTAGGCGATGTCCGCGAGCCGCTCCGCGAGCTCGATGGCGGGCCGGTTCGAGCTGCCCGTGTACCCCGACGCGTAGGCCAGGGTCTCCATCTGCGTCCGCGCCGTCTCCGCGAGCTCCCGCCGACCGTGGCCGGCCAGCACGTTCCACAGCCCCGCGAGGCCGTCGATGTACTCCCGGCCGTCGGCGTCGAAGAGCAGCGCCCCCTCGCCCCGGTCCCAGACCCGGGCCGTCCGGTGGGCGGCGGCGTCGTGGAGCGGGTGAATGAGGTGGGCGGCGTCGCGGGCGACGAGCTCGGCGTTGGTGGTCGTGGTGGCGGTCGGCGGCGTCATCGTCGGCATCCTCAGCGGGTTTCGGGGTCGGGGTCGCCCGTGCGGAGATAGGAGCCGTCGCCGAGGCGGCGGAACGGTCCGCCGTCGACGGAGAACTCGTCGACCACCGCGAAGGCCGTGTCCGACGTGGTGCGGACGACCCGCCTCAGCACGTGGACGCGCCCGTCCGCCTCCATCGGCGCGGTCAGGAAGGTGATGGCGATGGGGCTGGTCCAGTTGCCCAGGGCGGTCAGGGTGCTGCCGTCGGGCCGTTCCTCCTGCCAGACGACGGCCCGGGTCGCCTCGTCGAAGCCGATCGTCCAGGTCTCCTCGTAGGGCTCGCCGTAGAGGTCGCTCTCGGCCCGCGCGCGGACGAACGGCCCCGCCGGCAGCGGCTCGAAGGCGACGGTGCCCTCGCGGGTCCCCACGCTCAGCGGGGGGAACTCGCCCCCGATGTACTCGAAGCGCCAGCTCCCGCTGAAGTAGTCGATGCGGGGCTCGACCTGCGGCTGCGGCACGTCCGCGCGCCGGGCCCGCTCCAGCGCGAGCGTCACGTCGAAGCCGTGGCCGCCCGCGGTCACGCGGCCGATGCCCGACAGGTCGCGGCCGTCGCGGATCAGCGTGTAGACGAAGGACAAGGGGCCGAAGTCGGTGTCGGCGGCCGCCTCCACCGTCACCTGCTCGCCGTCGACGACGACCCGGTCGAGCCGCACTTCGTGGTTGGGCGCGAGCCCGTCCACCAGCCCGGTGTAGCCGCCGCCCTCGCCCGCGACCAGGGTCAGGGACACCGGGCTGCCGGTATCGGACCCCGAGGTCAGCTCGCCGCGCCACGTCCCCGCCCAGGGATCGGGCTGGGCCAGCGCCGGAGCGGCGAGTCCGACCGCCAGCGCGACCGTCATCCACCCGAGTCGTCGATGCATGGACACTCTCCCCGAACCTGGTCCCGTCAGTGAGCGTCGCGCCGCCATCGCTGCCTGCGCGGCGTGCTTCCCGCCCGGCCGCCGCGCGATGCCGGGTGGGCGCGAAGCCCGGGAAGACGATCGTCAGCCGGCTCGGCTCCCGGTTGTCCGACCCCTGCAGGAACCGATCGACGACCCGGGTCTTGAGCCGGGCACCGGCGCCTGCCGTCCGCTGACGTGCAGATGCCGTCGCCCATCGGGTCGGCGCCGGGCGCCGCCCGCCCCCATGAATCCACTATACGCGCCGGTTCCGCGAAAAATCAAAGGCCCGGACGGCCGTCGCGGCCGCGGGTCGGGCCGTCGCGGCCGGGTCTGGTATCATGCCCGCCCTGCGCGGCTCGAGGCCGGTTTTCCCTGCCCTGCCGCGTATCGGAGGGCGGCACAGCCCAAGACACCAAAAGGAGCCGACCGTGTCCATCCCGACCCTGACGTTCATCGAGATCCGGCCGCTGCGCGTCGCGGCCCTGCTCGTTCTGCTGGCGGTTGGCGCCGCTGCCTCCGCGGCGGCCCAGACTGCGGGGGGCGCCCCCGAAATCGTGACGCTGTCCAACCGGGCCGACATGGTGAGCGGCGGCGACGTCCTCGTGCGCGTGACGCCCGCGCCGGGGGCGCCGGACGGCGCGCTGACGGTGCTGGCCGGCGGCCGCGACGTCAGCGGCGACTTCCGCCGGCTCGACGACGGCGCCCTCGAGGGGCTCGTGAGCGGCCTCGAGCCCGGGACGACGCGCATCGAGGTCCGCGCCGCCGGCTGCGAGGCGGCGGGCATCGACGTCGTCAACCACCCGATCGCGGGCCCGGTCTTCTCGGGTCCCCACGAGAGCCCCTTCGTCTGCCAGACCGACAGCTTCGAGCTCGTGTCGGGCGAGACCCTCGGCGCCGCGCTCGACGACGACTGCTCGGTCGGGCGCCGGGTCGACTACGCCTACCGGTCGGCCGAGGACGGCGGCCTGAAGCCGCTGGCCGACCCCGCGATGCGGCCGGCCGACCTCGCCCGCACCACGACTCTCGACGGCCGCGAGGCGCCCTACGTCGTGCGCATCGAGACCGGCACCATCAACCGCGCGGTCTACCAGATCGCGATGCTCCACGACCCCGCGAGCGAGCCCGCTCCCGACCCGTGGCAGTCGCCCGCGGGGTGGAACCGGCGCCTCGTCTACACGTTCGGCGGCGGCTGCGTGAACGGCTGGTTCCGCCAGGGGGCGACGACCGGCGGCGTGACCGACGACGTCATGCTGCGCCAGGGCTACGCGGTGGCCTCGGCCAGCCTCAACGTCTTCGGCAACAACTGCAACGACCTCCTCGCGGCCGAGACGATGATGATGGTCAAGGAGCGGTTCGTCGAGGCCTACGGCGCGCCGCGGTTCACCATCGGCTGGGGCTGCTCGGGCGGCTCGTACCAGAACCACCAGATCGCCGACAACTACCCCGGGCTGCTCGACGGCATCATCCCGGGGTGCAGCTTCCCCGACGTCATCTCCGGCACCATCCCGTTCGTGACCGACGCCCGCCTGCTGAACCGCTACTTCGGCGAGACGGCGGGGGTGCCGTTCACCGAAGAGCAGCAGCGGGCCGTGACCGGCTTCCTCGTGCTCGCCACCATGCCCAACGTGTCGCGCAACGCCGGCCGCATCACCACCGGCGAGTTCTGCCCCGACGTGCTGCCCGAGGATCAGCGCTACGACCCCGAGACCAACCCCGGGGGCGCGCGCTGCGACGTCTTCGAGCACACCGTCAACGTCCTCGGCCGCGACCCCGAGACCGGCTTCGCGCGGCGGCCCCTCGACAACGTCGGGGTGCAGTACGGGCTCGAGGCGCTGAACACCGGCGTCATCACGGCCGAGCAGTTCCTCGACCTCAACGCCCGCGTCGGCGGCTTCGACGGCGACGGCGAGTTCCAGGCCGAGCGCACGGTGGCCGACCCCGAGGCCCTGCGCGCCGTCTACGAGAGCGGCCGGGTGACCCACGGCGGCGGCGGGCTCGCCGAGACCCCCATCATCGACTACCGCGCCTACAGCGACGACCGCGACAACGGCGACGTGCACGTGCGCTACCACTCGTTCTCGCTGCGCGACCGGCTGGAGCGGGCCAACGGGCGCGCCGACAACCACGTCATGCTCGTCGAGGACGACCGCTACGGGCTCTACTCGACGGCGAGCCCTGTCGCCCAGGAGGCCCTGCGCCAGATGGACGAGTGGCTCGGGGCGCTGACCGCCGACGAGTCCTCGGCGCCGGCCCTCGACCGCATCGCCAACGCCAGGCCCGCCGACCTCGTCGACGCGTGCTGGAGCCGCGACGACGACCCCGTCAAGATCGCCGAGCCGATGGTGCGGGGCAGCGGCCGGTGCGAAGAGCTGTATCCGTCGGCCCCGGGGCCGCGCGAGGTGGCCGGCGCGCCCGTCGGCAGCGACGTCCTCAAGTGCCAGCTCAAGCCCGTCGATCTCGGCGACTACGACGTGACCCTGACGGCCGAGCAGCGGGCGACGCTCGAGCAGGTCTTCTCGACCGGCGTCTGCGACTGGTCGCAGCCCGGCGTGGGTCAGGCCGCCCCGCCGGACACCTGGCTCCGCTTCGGCGGCGCGAGCGCCGGCCAGTGACCGGCCGCCGGCGGGACGAAGACGTGCGTTAGTTGGGCAGGCGCCAGGTTGGGTGGGGGCCGTGACCTTTCGGCGCTACAGGCGCAATCGGAGGCTCTCGTGCGCGTCGGCGACTGGGGTGACGACGCTCTTCGGTGCAATCTGCAGATCATCCGGTTGCAGAACGAAGAATGCGCCCTGAAGTATCGGGTGCGGTTGGGCATTTGCCTGCGTCGTGCCGGGCGTCTGGATCTTGCTTTGCGTGTGTTCGATGGTGTGCTTCGGCGTGATCCAGCGAATCGCGTCGCGGCGGGCGAGTTGCGGCTCGTGCAGGCTGGGTCGTTGCCGTCCGCCGTCACCGTCGAGTCAATCGGGGATGTTGTCGGGTGTTGGTCCTGTCGAAACGTGTTTTCTCGCGAGGCTCGGTGTTCAGGTTGTGGTTGGGGGAGGTGTCCGTCTTGTGGCGCTTGCAGCAGCGGTTGCCCAGGCCGTAATCGGAATCCGGATGCGTGACCCAATGCAAAAGACCGTTGCTTTCCTGGTTGCCCTCTTGGTCGCGCTGAGTACGACCGGCGCCTCAGCCCAGACGCGGCCGCTCGCCCATGTCGGGTCTGTCTCCGTGCCCGGTCCGGTGACCGCCCTGGCGGCGGGCGACGGGCTCGTCGCCGCAGCCATCGGGTCGAGCGTTCACGTCATCGACGTCTCCCGGCCCGGGTCGCCCGAAGTCGTCGGGCGCTTCGACTTCGACCAGCCCGCGCTCGGGGTGGTCCTCGACGGCGGCCTCGCCTACGTCGCCAACAGCCACGACG
This sequence comes from Vicinamibacteria bacterium, assembly GCA_022821235.1. Classification (GTDB taxonomy): domain Bacteria; phylum Acidobacteriota; class Vicinamibacteria; order Vicinamibacterales; family UBA8438; genus JAJEEA01. The sequence goes on along the minus strand of JAJEEA010000071.1, from coordinate 344 downwards.
GGCTCCGGCGCCTGGACCTGTCGGACCCGGCCGCCCCGGCGCTGACCGGCACCGCTCCCACCCGCGGGCAGGCGGTGGGAGTGGCGGGGTCGGGCCGGTACCTGTTCACGTCCGACAACTCCATCGGCTTCGACATCGTCGACACGGCCGGCGAGCCGACTCGCGCGGGGGAGTATCTCGCCGACGGGTTCCCGCGGGGCATCGCGGCGGCGGGCTCGCGGGTCTTCGTCGCCGACCAGCCCGCGGGGCTGATGGTCGTCGACGCCTCCGACGCCGCCTCTCCGCGGGTCGAAGGCCAACTGTCGCTCGGCCGCGACCCCGTCCTCCTGGTGTTCGCGCCGGAC
>JAJEEA010000047.1 GCA_022821235.1 Vicinamibacteria bacterium | reverse complement strand
CCGCCGCGGTCGCGTCTTGCGGACCGCGCTCGACCCGCACCTTCCCCGCGGGCCGCCCGCCTGACACCTCCCGTCGCCGCGTCGACCCGGACGCCCTCGCGAGAGCGCCCGCGTGTCGGCCATCGAACCGTGGGAGACGGCGGAAGCCCGCCGGCCGAGGAGCCGCGTGCGCGACCGCCGCGGAGGTGTGAAGTGAGAGTGCATGTTCGTCGTCGTGACGCCCTTCGTTTCGCTTCGGCCGCGCTCGTCGCGGCCGGATTGGTCGCAGCCGGTCCCGCAACCGCGCTCGGTCAGGCCGGCTCCATTCAGGGAACCGTCGTCGCCGAGGACGGCGGCGCGCCCCTGCCCGCCGCCCTCGTGGTCCTGGACGGCACGGGAATGTCGGCCACCTCGGGGCCGGACGGCGCGTTCGTCATCGACGGCGTCGCCTCCGGCACGTACCAGTTGACGGTCACGCGGGAGGCCTTCGCGACGCTCACGTCGCCGGTGACGGTGGCGGCGGGGCAGCTCGTGCGGGTCGACCTCGAGCTCCCGGTGCTGGAGTTCGAGGACAGCGTGGTGGTGACCGCGACCCAGACCGAGCGCGCGCTCACCGAGGTCGCGGCCAGCGTCACCGTCCTCGACGCGGAGACCATCGAGGCGTCGCCGGCCCGCAACCTGCAGGACCTCCTGCGCCGGACGCCGGGCATCGACTTCGTGGAGCGATCGGGGATGGCGGCCCGGGCCAACTCGATGCTCGTCGTGCGGGGCGTCCCGGGCACCAAGCGGGCGCTCTTCCTCGTCGACGGGCTCCCCGCCAACGACCTCGGCACCGGCACCCTGGCCGAGCTGAACCTGGTGCAGGTGCAGTCGGTCGAGCAGGTCGAGGTCGTTCGCGGACCTTTCTCCAGCCTCTACGGGGCGAACGCCTTCGCCGGCGCCATCAACGCCATCACCCGGCAGGGGGCGGGGCCGCCGACCGCCGACTTCTTCGCGAGCGGGGGAAACTCCGGCTACTACCAGCTCGGCGGGTCGACCCGCGGAGAATCGGGACCCGTCAGCTATTCGTTCACGGCCGACCGCCGCCGCATCGACAACGTCTACAACCGCGACACGCGCATCAGCGGCTCGCGCGAGCTCCCGCTGCAGAACGTCGGCTACGAGGACGTGCGCCTGAGCGGCCGGCTCGACTTCGCCCCCGCCGACGGGTGGACGGCGACGCTGCTGCCGCGGATCTCGCGCTACACGTCCGGGCTCGACGTCACGGGGCGCCTGCCGGTGGCCGTCGACGAGAACCGGACCGGCACGTCGGTGAACCTCGGCGCCGTCCTTCGCCACCGGGGCGCCGGCCCGCTGGCGGCGCAGCTCAAGGTCAGCCAGCGCGACCTGCGCTCGCACATCTTCCAGGAGAACTACACGCGCACGCCGACGCGGCAGACGACCATCGTCGGGCTCCCCGGATCGGGCCTCAGCGAGTCGGTCGAGCGCGGCGCCCACCCCTTCGCCGCCCTCACCGACCGGGACACGGCAATCCAGAGCACGCTCATCGAGCCGCAGCTCACCTGGACGCCGAGCCTGAGCCACTCCGTCGTCTTCGGGGCCACCTACGTCCACGACCGCGGCAACTTCGGCGACAGCCTCATCGTCGACCGCACGAACCTGCTCGGCTCGGACGCCGACCTCGCGGCGGAGGCCATGGGCCTGCAGGCCGAGCTCCTCGCCGCCGGCGCCGTCAACCCGTTCGTCAGCATCGTCCGCGACCCGCCGCTCGGCGACGTCTTTCCCCTGTCGGACGGGTCCCGGGAGCTGTTCCACGTCGCGGCGGCCTACGTGCAGGACGAGTGGGACGTGGCGGACAGGGTGCGGCTCGTCCCCGGCCTGCGCGTCGACTATCACTCCCGGTTCGGCACCGTCGCCTCCCCGAAGGTCGCGCTGCTGTACTCCATCACGCCGACGACGCGCCTCCGCACGTCCGCCGGCCGCGCGTTCCGGGCCCCGAGCCTGTCGGAGCTGTTCGGGAACGTCGTCTTCCACGGCACCACGCCCGGCTTCCCGAACCCCGACCTCAGGCCCGAGTACATCATCTCGTTCGACGGGGGCCTCCAGCACGAGGTGAGCCGCGCGTTCCGGACCGAGATGAACGTCTTCCACAACGACATGACGGACCTCGTCCAGCTCATCGCCTCGGCCGACCGCAGTCACTTCGACTGGGTCAACGTGGCCGAGGCGCGCTCGACCGGCGTCGAGCTGGTGGCGAACGGACAGGCCGCCGACTGGCTCGACTACTACGCCAACTACACGTACACGGACAGCGAGGACCTCGCCACCGGGAACCTGCTGGCCCGCGTGCCGAAGCACAAGGTCAACCTGGGTCTCCAGGTCGGCGCCCGGCTGGGCTCGTGGCGGCTGACCGGATCCGTCGATCAGCGGTGGGTCGACGACCGCTTCCAGACGTCGCGGGGCCAGCCGGTGTGGCTCGAGGAGTACGCCCGCACCGATTTCGGGCTCTACCTCCATCCGAACGACGACCTGCGCGTGGGCGTGCAGGTGCTGAACCTGATGGACGCCTACTACGACGAGTCGCTGGGGAGCCCGACGGCGGCCCGGATGTACTCGGTGAGCATGTCGGTGACGCCGTTCTAGGGAGTCCGCGCGAGGAACGACGCGAACCCCCGGCGGTCTGGCCGGGCAGCGGCGTTCCTCGCGCCGGGATTTGCGGGCCGGCGAACGTCGCGGCGCGACCCGCAAGGGCGTGCGGCGACGGCGGGTCGGGAGTCTGTACCTGGAACGGCGCGGACTCCGGAGGGTTGTCCGAGCGGCAATCCTCGCGGCGCAGGAGTTTCGCGTCAGCGAGCACTTCCACGGCGACCGCAGGGTCGACCGGCGACCGCAAGGTCGACCGGCGACCAGTGGCGGACCGGGTGGACGGGGCGGAACGGTAGAGGAGCATCGTGATGATGGAAGCGACGAGACGGACGGGCACGCTGCTGCGTCTCTTCGGGCCCGGGGCACGCCGCAGGACGATTCTCCTGGCCGCCCTCGCGCTGGCCGCGCTCGCAGCCGCGGCGGGGATCTACCGGCACTACCTCGCGCCGACCCGGATCGCGTTCGTCAACTTCCGGGGCGTCCAGCTCGCCCGCCTGGAGAGGGCGCGCGGAGACCAGGCGGTCCGCATCGAGCCCCTCGCCCTCGACGCCCTCCATCGCGCGGCGTCCTATCCGGTCGTGTACGTGCACGGGCGCGGCCTGGAGCTGCAGGAGACGCACGTCGAGCAGCTCCGCGAGGCGGGGCGGCGCGGCGCGCGCCTGTTCGTCCGCGGCGCGACGAACCCCGAGCACGACGTCACCAACCTGGGGGGACGGCAGCTCGAGCACGTCGGCGGCTACTTCCTGTTCGGGGGCACGGAGAACTACGCCCGGCTGCTCAACTTCTCCCGCGCCGAGCTCGACGGCAAGGCGTTCCGGTCGGACCCGGTGCAGCCTCCCGCCGAGCGGGCGATGGACGTGCTCTTCCACCTCGACGACCGCCTGACGTTCGAGACCGTCGACGCGTTCCGCGCCCACTACGCCGAGCAGGGCCTGGCCAAGCCGGGGGCCCCGACCATCGCCCTCCTCACCAGCGTGCCCGGCCCCTTCAACGCCAACCGGGACCACGTCGATGCGATCATCGAGGCCCTCGAGGCGCGCCGGTGGAACGTCTTCCCGATCGCGAGCAGCGACAAGCGGCTCGATTTCCTGCAGGAGATCGAGCCGGACCTCGTGGTCCTGATGCCCCACGGCCGCCTCTCCCGGGGACGCTCGCGCGACGCGATCGCGTGGCTCCGGGAGCGGAACATCCCGATGCTGACGGCCCTGTCCGTCTTCCAGGACCACGACGAGTGGGTCGCCGACCAGCAGGGCATGGCCGGCGGCCTGCTGACCCTCAGCGTGGGGCTGCCCGAGCTCGACGGCGGGGTGGCCCCCTACGCGGTGGCGGCGGAGTTCGAGGACGAGTACGGCTACGAGATCTTCGACGTGATACCGGAGCGGCTCGAGGTCTTCTGCGACCTCGTCGAACGGTGGCTGGCCCTGAAGGCCACGCCCAACCGCGACAAGCGCGTGGCCATCTACTACTACAAGGGCCCCGGCAAGAACGCGATGGTCGCGAGCAACATGGAGGTCGCGCCGAGCCTCCTGAACCTTCTGCGCACCCTGCGCGACGCCGGGTACACGGTCGAGGGCCTGCCGGAGACCGAGGACGAGTTCTGGGAGCTCATCCAGGCGCAGGGGCCGGTGCTCGGGCCGTACGCGCGCGGGGATTTCGAGGAGTACGTGGCCGAAGGGGACCCCGCCCTGGTGTCCGCCGCCCAGTACGCGGAATGGACCGAAGAGCACCTCGAGCCGGCGATGCGCGAGGCGGTGGCCGCGGCGTACGGGCCCGCCCCGGGGGAGTACATGACGGTGGGCAGCGGCGACGACACCGCCATCGCGGTCGCCCGCGCGCAGTTCGGCAACGTGGTCGTCCTCCCGCAGCCGATGCCGGGGGTGGGCGACGACACGTTCCGCCTCGTGCACGGGACGCTCGAGGCGCCGCCGCATCCC
>JAJEEA010000331.1 GCA_022821235.1 Vicinamibacteria bacterium | reverse complement strand
CGAGCAGGCCGGCCACGTCGGTGTTCAGCCCGCGCCACCCGCCGTCGCCGGCGCGCAGCGTGTTGACGGCGCCGGTCTGCCGGCCGACGGGGTCGACGTCGACGACGTGGCTCAGGATCGACTCCTTGAAGGGGGCGGTGACGCTGAGGCCCTTCACGCCGAGCGCCTCGACCAGCCCCATCAGATCGTCCGCGCCGGTGGCCTCGAAGGGGACGTAGATCGCGTCGAGCCCGGCCTCGGCGAAGCCGGCGTTGTGCATGACCGGGGACAGGGAGTGCGCGATCGGGGCGCCGGCGACCCCGTAGACCGCGGTCGACGCCGAGACGCGATGGCAGCGGTAGCGCCCGATCATGTCGGACAGAGGGACCTGGCCGGGGGCCACCCCGTCGCCGGCGTACGTCCAGGCCGACGCGAAGCGCCCCGGCAGCAGGCGCGTGGGCACGCCGATCGGCCCCATGCCCACCAGCACCGCCGCCTCGTCGCGGGCGTTGCGCCCGAGCCGGTGCAGCCGCACGACGTCGGCGGCCGAGCGGCTGCGGGCCGCGATCTTGACCACCTCGGCCCCGGTGGCCCGCATCGCCCGGTACCGCGACTCCAGGTCGTCCGGCGTCGCCTCGAAGTCGTGCGTCGACAGCACCACGTTCCGGCCGCGCCGCTCCGCGACGAGCTTCTCGAAGCTCCCGCGCCATTCCAGGTCGACCCAGTCGGCGCCGAGCTCGAACGCCCGGGCGAGGATGCGCCGCCGCTCCTCCTCCGACCCCGCGAACCGCCCGCCCTCCCAGACCGGCCGGCACGTCACCACGACCGGGCCGGACCGGCCGGCGAGGGCGCCGTCGACGTCGAGGTCCCGCACCCCGTCGAGCCGCAGCTCGACCAGGTCGGCGCCGCGCGCCGCGTCCCGGGCGGCCCGCAGGCCGGCGGTGGTGCCGGCGGTCACGGTGGCGCACAGTCGAGCCCGGGTCATCGGGAAGTCCTCACACAAAAAAAGCCTCTCCAACCGGGGGCCGGAGAGGCTGTCGCGTTCTGCTGTGGCTGTGGTCAGGCGGGCAGACGCACCTCTCCGGGCCGGGTAAACCGGTAACCCCACCAGGCGCGCGCCCCGCCGCCGCATGCCGGAACGAGGCCGTGCCGCCGAGCAATAGTCTGCTCTTCGAACACCTGAGGCACTATATCACCACTTCATCACCACTTCGTCGCCCCACACGAAGGCGCGTCACGTCGTCCGGGTCCGGCGGCGGCGAGACGCCGACCCTCACGGCCGCCGCTTCATGACCGCATCACCGCGTCCTGAAGCACGTCCACGCGACCAGTCAGGCGGTCGACCTTGCCGTTCACCAGGATGATCGCGACCGTGTTGACCAGCCCGGTCACGCCCCCGACGACCGCCGCGATCAGCGTTGCGATCTCCACGCCAACTCCCGCGCAAGATCCTATCACAATGGATCACGCCGCTCGGACGACGGCCGGGACCGGACCCGCCCGACCACGGTTGGATGGAACTGCCCGTTCCGGAACGCCTGGCAACCCGTGGCAAGAGCCCCCGCTGCATTCGAGCGGCGGTGCATCCCGCCACTCCCGGCGCAATGCGGGGCTTCACTACGGGCTGCCGGGTCGCGATCTTCGGCGGTCGGCGGCATCGCCGCCGGGCCCTTCTGCTTGACCCGTCAGCACTTCCTTCGCTATAAGGGTCTCGTTCCGGCGCACCTCCGGCCATCTTCCATGAATCCGAACAGATCGCTCCCGGCTCTCGCCCTCACGGCCGGCTGCTTCCTCGCGGTGCTGCCCGCGGCCACCGTCACCATGCCGGTGGACGAAGTGCGGGCGGGCATGCGGGGCACGGGCCTCACCGTCTTCGACGGCGCGAAGCGGAGCGAGTTCACGGCCGAGATCATCGGCGTGCTCGAGAACTCGTTCGGGCCCCGCCGCAACCTCGTCCTGGCCCGCCTCGACGGGGGGCCGCTGGCCGGGAGCGGGGTGATACAGGGCATGAGCGGCAGCCCCGTGTACGTCGACGGGCGGCTCGTCGGCGCCGTCTCCTACTCGCTGGGCTCGTTCCCCAAGGAGACCATCGCCGGCATCACGCCGATCGACGAGATGCTGCGCGACGACACGCCGGGGCCGCCGCGGGCCGCGCGCGCCGCCCCCGAGCTGATCCTCCCGCTGGCCGCCGACAGCCTGACGCGCCTGCTGTCGACGCGCCTCGCGCGTCCCGAGCCGTTCGCGGCGCGGCCCGGCGACGTCGACGCGGTGGGGCTGCCGGCCGGCGCGGGGGCCTCCTACGGGGTCCGCCTGCGCCCCATCGCCACGCCGCTCACCCTGAGCGGCTTCACGCCGGCCGCGTTCGACCGCATCGCGGCGATGTTCGGCCCCGCCGGCCTCGCCCCGGTCGTGGGCGGGACGGTGGCGGGGGGGACGGCGGCGCAGTCCGACGCCCCGCTCCAGGCCGGCGACGCGGTGGGCGTGAGCCTGATGCAGGGCGACCTGTCGATGGCGGGCACCGGCACCGTCACCCTCGTGGAGGGCGACCGGGTGTACGCGTTCGGGCACCCCTTCTACAACCTCGGCGCGTCGCGTTTCCCGATGACCCGCGCGTGGGTGCACACGGTGCTGCCCAGCCAGTTGATCTCGTCGCGCATCGCCACCGTGGGCGAGACCCTCGGCACCATCGACCAGGACCGCTCGAGCGGCATCGCCGGCCGCCTGGGCCCGGGCCCGCGGCTCGTGCCGGTCCGCATCACCCTCGACGCGCCGGAGCGGGAGCGGAGCGACGTCTTCGAGTTCGAGGTCGTCGACGACGCGGTCTTCACGCCCCTGCTCGCCTTCAACGCGATGTTGAACACCCTGTTCTCGCACGACCGGCAGACGGGCGCGGCGACCTACGCGGTGCGGGGCGAGGTGGCGCTGGAAGGCCACCCGCCGGCCCGGTTCGAGGAGACCTTCGCGGGCAACGCCGCCACCGTGCTCGCCTCGGCCTACGTGGCGGGGCCGCTGACGGCGCTCGTCGACAACGGGATCGAGCCGGTGACGGTCGAGCGGGTGGACGTGTCGGTCACCGCCCGCGACGGCACGCGCACGGCCGAGCTCGAGCGCGTCTGGCTCGACGACCCCCGGCCGCGGCCTGGGCGGACGGCGCCGCTGCGCCTCGCCATCCGGGCTCGGGACGGCGAGGTCGAGGTCCGCACGGTGATGGTCGACCTGCCGTCGGCCGCGCGCGGCCGCGTCCGGCTGCTGGTGGCCGACGGCGCGACCCTCGCCCGCGAGGAGCGGCAGCAGGCGGGGCTGGCGGCGCGCCCCACGAGCCTCCGGCACCTCATCGACGCCCTGAACACGGCGCGCCGCAACGACCGCTTCTACGTGCAGATCCGGCGCGCCGACGCCGGCGCGGTCGTCAACGGCCGCCGGCTGCCCTCGCTCCCCCGCTCGGTGCTCGACGTGCTGGGGGCCGACCGCGCCGGCGCCGGCCTCGCCCGCATGAGCAGCGCCGCCCTGCGCGAGTGGGAGGTGCCCGTGGACCGCGTCGTCTCCGGCGCCCGCGTCCTCGACCTGGACCTGGGCTCCTGATGAAACGCTGCATTCTCCCGATCGCCCTCGTCGCCGCCGCCGCCACCCTGACGGGGTCGTCGCCGGTCTTCTGGCAGGTGTCGACGCAGGCCGAGCTCCTGCGCGGCGAGGTCGACGCCCTGTCCGTCGACGACGAGGGCCGCCTGCGGCTGGGTCCCGCCACCGACACCGTGCTCGAGACCCCCGAGCCGGCGCTGTGGTCGCTCGCACGCGCGTCCGACGGCGCCCTGTGGATGGGCAGCGGCACCGACGGGCGCCTCTACCGGCTGGGGGCCGACGGAGCCGGCGCCGTCGTCCTCGACGCCGACGAGCTCGACGTGCACGCCCTCGCGGCCGACCGCGAGGGCGGCGTCTACGCGGGCACCTCGCCCGGGGGCCGGGTGTACCGCGTCACCGCCGGCGGCGAGGCGGCGGTGGCGTTCGACCCCGAGGAGACCTACGTCTGGGCCCTCGCCGTCGACGGCGACGGCGCCCTCTTCGTGGCCACCGGCAACCCCGCCCGCATCTACCGGATGCCGGCCGGCGGCAGCCCCGCCCTGCACTACGCGAGCGAGGCCGCCCACGTCCTCTCGCTGGCGGTGGCCGGCGACGGCACGCTGCTGGCGGGCACGGAGTCGCCCGGCCAGGTGCTGCGCATCGACCCGACGGGACGGGCGTTCGTGCTGCTCGACTCGCCGTACGAGGAGATCCGCTCGCTGCGGCCCCAGCCCGACGGCTCGCTGCTCGCGGTGGCGGTGAGCGGCCAGCCGGCGCCGGGCGCGGCGGCGACGCCGGCTCCGGCCCCCCCCCCGGCGGGGGCCCCCGGGCCCCCGGACGCGGTGACCACCCGCGGGGCCGCGGGCCTAGTCGGGAGCGCCGCGCCCACCCCCA
>JAJEEA010000438.1 GCA_022821235.1 Vicinamibacteria bacterium | reverse complement strand
TTCCGGCTCCGCTCCCGATCCGGGCCATCGAGGAGATCCGCTTCCAGTCGCGCGAGGATGCCACGGCATGCAAGAGCGACGCGCTCGATTACGGCAACGTACCCTTGGCGGACTTCCGGGTCCGGGCGGACCGCAAGGGCTTCGCCGGCGCCGTCGGCCCGGCGTGGCCTCCGCCGCACGTGCCGCCCGATAGGGCCGTGCCGCTCGAATCGGCCCAGGCCGCCGGCGGCATGCTGGCCATGCTGCGGCTGCTGGCGAATCGAGACCTCGGCGAGGCGCCGGGGAGCGGCGAGCCTCTGGGCTTGGGCGCCTGCCGGGCCGCGTTCGATTCAGAGGCGGATCTCCCGTCCGGCCTGTCGGCGACGGTGGCGGCGGGGCTGCCGGCCTGGATGCGGACCGGGTCGTCGCCGGCGCGCGCGCCGGCGGCCCTGCCCGGCATCGAGCGGGACGATGCCCGGCGGCTCTTCTGGGGAGCGGTCGATACGCTCGCGGAGGCAACCCGCGCGACCGGCGTCGACGGGGCCAACGCCCGCCTGCTCGCCTACCTCGACCGCGGTTCGGCGGACGTCGACGAGCCGCTGCGGAAGCATGTCGTCGAGCTGCGGGACGCGCTCGATTCCCTGACGGGGCTGGCGGACCTGACCGTGTCGGATCTGTTCGATCGGTTCAAGACGCCGTTTCCGCGGGCGATGTCGCTGCTGTTCCTGCGGTCGACTTGCGCCGAGCTGCTGGCGTTCGAGCACGGAGCGCTGAACGCCGAGGACCGGCTGGCGGCGGCGCTCCTGTTCGGCGCCCGCGCGGGCTGGCTGGCGATGCCGCTGTCGCTGCGCGGCGGGGCGGCGGCTTCCGAAGCCGTCTGCCACCGCATGGCGGCGCTGAGCCACCGCATGGCGGACACCGGCCTTGAGTTGGGTCCGGCCCCGGCACGCCCGAAGACGCTGGCCGAGCTGTTCGCGGGCGAGTGGAGCGTGCGCCAGCGAAGGGCTGCGGTCGAGCTCGCCCGGCGGCAGAAGTGGACCGACTGCCTGCAGACGCGGGTGAAGCTGGGCGCGGGCGAGTATGGGCTGAAGGTCACGCGCGGCGGGACCGAGATCGTCGTTCCGGGCGAGGCGCGCGCCGTCGAGACCGAGGTGGATCGCACGCGATTCTCGACGCGGCTGGCGGAGACCCCCGTCGATCCGAAACACGAGACGGCAGTCGGCGAGATGCTGGCGGGCGATGTTGCAGCACCGCTACGTGGGCGCCGCCCCTGAACCGCGGTTCTCGGGCCTGGGTCAGTCTCGGTGCAGACCCTCGACCCGGTTCTTCCATGGCGAACCGGCGACCCGCTCGACGAACGGTTGGTCCGCCGTGATCAACCGTGTTCCCTCCCGTTCGGCCAGGGCGAGGTACAGGCAGTCGTAGACCGGGTGGCTCAGCGCGCACGCCATCCGGAACGCCGTCTCGTGCAGTCCGTTCGTGGGGGCCAGCGAGTCGAACCAGTGCGGCATCGTCTTCAGAAACGCCTCCCCCTGCGTTCGTGGAATCTCCCGGCTGAGGACTCGTCGCCAGGCCGCGTTCGCGCATTCGATCAGGATCATGTCGGGTGCGATGAAGGACGCGTCGGATGCCGCCACGGCTCGCGCCTCGGCCGACAGGTCCTCCGCGAAGAACCACTTGCAGGCGACGCTCGCGTCGATGACCAGGGTCATCGGCTGTCGCGATCCTGGCGGAGCAGCGACACGCTGTCCTCCAGCGGGCCGGCAGTCATGGCTCGGATGCGGTCGGTCTCGGCGAGCAGTGTTGCCCGGTCGGGTCGCGCCGCGCGCGTCAGGATCAGCCGCAGCTCTCGCTCCAGGGACCGGCCGTTGCGTCTCGCCCGGCGCTTCAACTCGGCCACGACCTCCGTGTCGAGGTTGCGAACGATCACCTGCGACGGGCCGTCGTTTGCAGTGCGCGGCGGTCGGGGCCGGCGAGGGCTCCGGGTGAATCGGATCCGTTCCGCCTCGAGATCGGGACTTCCGGCCGTCCTCCAGCCCGCCCGCATCCAGCTCGCGGCTTGTACGTGGGTCTTGTCATTCGCCCACCACGCCTTATAGTTGTTGGCGCGTCTGGCGCTGCTCGGCAGTGAACGGCGGATGATCTCTTCGACGTCGCCGAAGGTCAGCGTGCAGGAGTCGCCGGGTTGCCCCGCCAGGTAGGCTCGGAGCGGGTCGTACATGCCCATCGTGTCTCCGCAAGTGGAATCGTGATAAGTGGATGATAGCATCCCCGGCGCTCCCGGGCCGCTCGCCGTCCGTTCCGGCGCCGATCACGATCCGGCTTCGGCGCGGGAGAAGCGCGCGGTGACGGATCCCGCCGGCTCGGGAACGCGGTGACAGCGTCGATGCCCGCCGACTTCCCGATTCAGGCCACCGCCGCCGAGGCCAGGCGGCGCATCGCCGACCTGCGCCGCGACCTCGTGCGCCACGAGCACCGGTACTACGTCCTCGACGACCCCGACGTCAGCGACGCCGAGTTCGACGCCCTCATGCGCGAGCTCGAGCGGTGGGAGGCGGCGTTCCCCGATCTGGTCACCCCCGACTCGCCCAGCCGGCGCGTCGGCGGGGCGCCCCGCGAAGGGGTCGAGAAGGCCGCCCACTCGTCGGTGATGCTCAGCCTCGAGAACGCCTTCGACGACGCCGAGCTGCGCGACTTCGACCGCCGGGCGCGCGAGCTGGCCGGGGCCGAGACCCTCGACTACGTCGGCGAGCTGAAGCTCGACGGCGCCTCGATGGCGGTCCGCTTCGTCTCGGGCCGGCTCGACCTGGCGTTGACGCGGGGGGACGGCGTCGAGGGCGAGGTGATCACCCCCAACGCGCGGACCCTGCGGTCGCTGCCGCTGTCGGTCGACCCCGCCGCCCTGAAGGAGAGCGACGTGCCGCCCGACTTCGAGGTGCGGGGCGAGGTGGTGATGCCCCGCGAGGCGTTCGCCCGGCTGAACCACCGGCAGCTCGAAGAGGGGAAGCGGACCTTCGCCAACCCCCGCAACGCCGCCGCGGGCACGCTGCGCATGCTCGACGCCGCCGTCACCGCCGCCCGGCGCCTCGACTTTCACGCGTATGCCCTGCTCGTCAGGGGCGAGCCGCTGCTCCCCTCGCACTGGACGTCGCTCCAGGTCCTGAAGCGGCTCGGCTTCAAGGTGGCGGCCGAGCACGAGAGGCTCTCGGGTGTCGACGCCCTGCCGCCCTTCCGCGACCGGTGCATGGCGCGGCGCGACACGCTGCCCTACGACATCGACGGCGTCGTGTTCAAGCTCGACGACACCGCGCTGTGGCGCCGCCTCGGGGCCACGTCGAAGTCGCCGCGCTGGGCCATCGCCTGCAAGCCGGCCGCGCAGCAGGCGGAGACGGTGGTCGAGGACATCGACGTGCAAGTGGGGCGGACGGGCGCCGTCACCCACCGGGCGCGGCTGCGGCCGGTCGAGGTCGGGGGGGTGACGGTGTCGCGCGCGACCCTTCACAACGAGGACGAGATCGCCCGGCTCGGCCTGCAGATCGGCGACCGCGTGGTGGTGGAGCGGAGCGGTGACGTGATCCCCAAGGTGGTGCGGGTGGCGGCCGAGGGGGCGGACCGCCGCCCGTTCCGCATGCCAGAAGTCTGCCCGAAGTGCGGCAAGCGGGTGGTGCGCGAGGCGGAAGAGGTGGTGGCGCGTTGCGTCAACGCGAGCTGCCCCGCCCGGCTGAAGGAGTCGATTCTCCACTTCGCCCATCGGACGGCGATGAACATCGACGTTCTCGGCGACTGGCTGGTGGGGGAGTTGATCCGAACGAGCCCGGGCGGCGAGGCGGACCCGGAGCTCGGGCGGGGGCCGGGCGACCGGGTTCGGGTGAAGGGGATCGCGGATCTCTATGAGCTGAAATCGGAACAACTCGCGGATCTCGAAAAGGAAGCCACCGTGGGCGAGGATCGGGCGGCGGCGCTGGTCGAAGGCCTTGCCCGCGCGCGGGCCGGTCTCACCCCCGGCCGCGTGCTGCACGCCCTGGGGATTCCGGGGCTCGATGCGAAGAAGGCGGAGGCGCTGGCGGCTGCGATGCCGGACCTCGGCCGGCTGGCCGCGGCCGACGCCGGGGACCTGAAACGGGTACCGGGGATCAGCCCGCGACACGCCGGTTCGATCCGCACGTTCTTCTCCGAGCCCGCCCACTGGCAACTCGCGGAGCTGGCCGGCCGGTTGGCGTCCGGCATGGAGCGCGAGCAGTCGGCCGCCGACCAGGACGGCTCATTGCCGGGGGCGCTGCCCGCGGGCACACCACCGCAGGCGCCCCCGATCACACTGCCGCCGACGGTCGCCTCGCGGCCGGCGGCATCGCCGAACGAGGCGGCGCCGCACACACCGCCGACGGTGGCAACGCCGAGACGCACGGGCGCACCGCTGAAGGACGTGCCTCGGACGGACGAACCGCCGACCGAGGCGTTCACTCGGGCCCTCCGCCGCTTCGTGGAGCGAAGCGTGGCGGGTGTCCGGGGGATCGGTCCCGGACTGGCCGGCAAGCTGGTCGACATCGGCCTCGTCCGGAGCCCCGGCGATCTCTACACCCTCGAGACTGCGCGGGTGGCGCAGGTCCCCGTCCGCATCAAGCTGGGGAAGAAGTCGGCAGACAAGGTGATCGAGGGGATCAATCGCTCGAAGAACGCCGCCCTGGGCCGGCTGGTCTACGGGCTCGGCATCCGCCACGTCGGCGCCCGGACGGCCGAGCTCCTGGCATCGCATTTCCGCAGCCTGACCGCCTTGGCCGAGGCGTCGGCAGAAGAGCTGGAGGCGGTCGAGGAGGTCGGCACGACCATCGCCGAATCGGTCCGGACGTTCTTCGCGGCGGAGGGGAACCGGGCGCAGATCGAGCGGCTCCGGCGGGCCGGGGTGGACCCTGTCGTGGAGGCGCCGATCGCGGGAGACGACGCGCCGCCGGCCCTTGCGGGAAAGACCTTCGTCCTGACCGGCACGCTGGAGGCGATGACCCGCACCGAGGCCAAGGCCCGCATCGAGGCCCTGGGCGGGCGGGTCGTGGGCTCCGTCAGCCGGAACACCGACTACGTCGTCGCCGGCGAGAGCCCGGGCTCGAAGAAACAGAAGGCCGAGCAGCTTGGCGTGGCCGTGATCGACGAGGCGCGCTTCAGGGCGATCCTGGAGGAGGGCATCGCGGCTCCCGCCGAACCCGCGCCGTCAGCCGCACCGAACGACCAGAGCCCCGCATCATCCCCGGAACGACCGTGAGCGATACGGGGCCAAGGTCACGGGCATGCGTGTCGAAGAGCGGACCCTACGCGCCCTTGCGGTCCTTCAGTATCCGGTCCAGGCTCCAGTCGCCGGAGTCGCGGCTCGCGAGGTACAGGAACAGGAAGCAGAAGAGGACGGCGGGCTCGCCCCCGTTCACGAGCGGCCAGATGCTGCCGCGCGGCACGTGGGCGATGAAGAAGGCCACCGCCATCTCGCCGCTCGCGATGAAGGCGGCGATGGGCGTGAAGAGGCCGAGGGCGATGAGGGCGCCGGTGGTCATCTCGATGATGCCGGCGAGCCCGAGGCGGGAGCCCAGCGCGACGCTCTCCTCCATGCCGAGGATGCCGAAGATCTTCTGGGCGCCGTGCTGGAAGAACAACACGCCGGCGACGATGCGGACGGTGTCGTGGATGCACTCGGAGTAGGGCTTGAGGAACTGCATGAGTCACCTCCCGGTTGACGGCGGTTGACGGACGACGACGGCCGGCGGCGATACCGCCTGGGCCTCCGGCCACGGACTCCGCGGCTTCACGGTGCTACCATGTTCGTTCTGGCCGGCGACGGCGAGGGCCGGCGGCAGGAGAATCCCGGTGATGGTGATGAAGATGGCGGCGAAGACGACGATGCGGACGGCGTTCTGCACGCTGATCGGCGGGGCCTTCCTGCTGGGCGCGGCGGTCGCGCCGGCGCAGTACGGGCACCCCCTGAAAGGCTCCTGGAGCGGTGACTGGGGGCCCGACGAGGACGACCGCAGCCGCCTGCTGCTCGTGTTCGACTGGGACGGCGAGGCGATCACCGGCACCATCAACCCGGGTCCGAACCCGTTGCCCATCGCCACCGCGTCGCTCGACGTGTCGACGTGGACCCTCCGCTTCGAGGCGGTGGCCGAGGACGCCGACGGCAACGCCGTGCGGTACGTCGTCGAGGGCGAGCTGCAGAACATCGGCTCCTACAACCGCGTGCTCACCGGTTCGTGGACGCAGGGTGACGTCACCGGCGACTTCACCTTGATGCGGAACTGACCGGGCCCGCGGCGCTGCCGTTCGGTCGTTTCTTCACCTTCCGGCCGCCGTGGCGGGAACGGCGTCGCGCGCGACCGCCGTTGCGTCCAAGCGAGCGCCCGTCAGATCGACCTTGGTGGCGTCGCTCGGATACGCGCCGATGCGTCCCCCGCGCCAGCTTCCGTCTTCTTCCCCCGACGTGGGTCGCGGCCTTCCGGTGCCATCGCGGCGACGGGTCCTGGCCTGCCCGCCCGCGTCTCGTCGGCCTCCTTGCCCGCGGTCGCCTACCGGTTGCCGAAGATCGGCTGCCCGAAGTCGTCGGTCAGGTGGTACAGATACAGGTTGTTGTCCTGACAGATGTACTCCATCAGCTCCCCGTCCGGCGTCCAGGGGATGTCCCAGCCGAACGTCCAGGGTTCCGTGTACGCCCCCGGGTCGTCGATCGTCGCCTCGTAGCGCAGCGTGTTCTTGTCGGGGCGCGAGAACCGCTCGATGACGTGCAACTGGTCGGTGTGGGGATGACCGAAGAAGTCGATCCAGGTCGTCTCGTTGAAGCCGACGACGTCGACGACGAGCGTGTCGCCTTCCCACCGGCCGACCGAGTGCCCGAGGAACGTGGGGTTCAGGGCGTCGCCCTCGGGATGGGGACGGCCGTCCATGTAGATCTCGCGCCAGATGTGGGTGGCGCCCTCGAAGATCATGATGATGCGCTCCTGCTCGGGGAGCTGGATGATCTCCATGGGGTACGGCGTCGCCATCATGCGGGGGCCGCCCGGGGGCAGGCAGTAGCCCTCCGGGTCGTACTTGGACAGGTTCTCCGAGTTGTAGTCGTAGAGGGCGGCCGACCACGGCATGAAGGGGACGTGCGGCTCGGCCGCGGACCCGCCGCGGGCCCCGCGCGAGCTCGCGGGGGTCTCAGGCGGGGCCAGCGGCTCGCCGTCCGGCCCGATGGCCCGGGCCGCCATGTTGGTGATGTAGGGCACCCGCCAGACGCCCTTCTCGCCGGCGACGCGCCCGAGGTTGGGGGTGCCGTCGGGCAGGCGCGGCGTCGGCTCGGGCGCCGGCGCCGTCTCCGGGAGGCCGGCCGGCGCGAGCTCCGGCTCGACGGGCTGCGCGGTCTGCGGCTGGCCGGCCGCGGCGACGGCGCTCAGGGTCAGACACGCGGCGACGCCGGCGGCGATCAACGTTGCCGCCGGAGTACGGGGCGAGGTCCCCGGCGTTCGCGTGCACGGGGCCATGGCGTCTCGCGGACCGTCCCGCTCCGCACGCCGAATCGGCCGGATTCCCGTCGTTCCTCTGCGCGGGGTCATGGCGTCAACCCCTGGCTCGACGCCGCGAACAGGCGCTCGCCGCTCGCCGCGAGCAGCACCACCCGCGCGTTGGCGCGGCTCGACCCGTCCTTGGCGAGGCTGCCCTCGACGCTGACCATGTCGCCGATCTTCATCGAGTTGCGGGTCCAGCCCCGCCGCATGAGGCCGTTGGGGCTGCCCATCTCCCAGCCCCAGCTCGTCACCGCGCCGTCGTCGTCGGTGACGTCGATGAAGAACCAGACGTGCGGGTTCTTCCACTCGATCTTGGTGACGATGCCGGTGAGCTCGACCGGCTTGTCGGCGTCGAACTCGGCCGCGAAGGAGTGGTGTGCGGACGCCGACCCCGCCAGCAGCAACGCCAGCCCGGCCATCGCCGCGGTCAGTCTCGCTCCCATCAGAAGCCTCCCGTTCCTGTCTGCATGCGTGTCCATCGTCCGGATCCTCTCGCACGTCCCGCGAGCCGCCGCCCGCGCCGGTGTTGAAGCCTCCACCTGTCGACGCCGGCGCCGGCTATCGACGCCGGCTCCGCCTATCTCGGGGCTTCCGCGCTCTCGTCGGCAGGCTCGTCCTCCTCGACGGCCAGCCCCCCCACGATGCCGTCGACCCGGTGGCCGATCTGTATCGCCCGCAGCCGCTCGATCTCGGCCGGGGTCGCCGCCATCGGGTCGACGTCGCCGCACGTGAAGGCGCGCAGGGTGCACTCCGAGGTGGTGTGCACGATGCCGCGCTCCTCCATCATCCGGGTCATCAGCTCTACCGCGTCCTCCATCATCACGATGGCGTTGTTGGGCCGGAACGTGCCCACCCCGACGGCGTAGTCGATGGGCATCAGCGGCTCGATGCTGCCCCCGAAGGCCCCGTCGTTCTTCTTCCCGAGGTCGTGCGCGCCGAGGTCGGCTCCCTGGTCGACGAGGTACTGGATGATGTCGACGTCGCCCATGTTGGCGGCGACCATCAGCGGCGTGATGCCGGCGTCGTCGGCCCAGTTGACGTCGGCCCCGAGCTCGACGAGCAGCCTGATGACCTCGAGCCGCTCGGGGAACGACTTGCCCTGGCTGTAGCCGTCGATCCAGCCGTGGCCGGCCGCGGCCAGCAGCGGCGTCTCGTTGTCGCTCGACCGGATGGTGGGGTCGGCGCCGTACTCGAGCAGCAGCCGCACCAGCTCGAGGTCGGCCGAGTACGCGGCGCGCATGAACGTGGTGGCGAACTTGATGCGGGGCGAGCCGCCGAAGTTGCGGCGTGAGCGCGGGGTCTTGTCGACCATGCGGTTGGGGTCGGCCCCCGCGTCGAGCAGCTTGCGGATGAGCGGCAGGGGGTCGGCCGTCACCGTCCACGGGAACCCCGGGTTCCACTCCATGTTGCGCCGGTCGACGGCCCAGAACAGGGGGGTGAACCCTTCCGCGTCGGGGTTGTCCACCGGCGACCCGCTGTCGAGCAGGAACGACGCCAGCGCGTAGTTGCCGTTGTAGATGGCCAGGCCCAGGGCGTCCTTGCCGTCGCTGGCCACCGCGCCGAGGTCGGCCCCGCCCGCGACGAGGAGGCGGGCCGAGGTCAGGTCGCCCTCGCGCGCCGCGAACAGCAGGGGCGTGAACCCGCCGTTCGAGTAGCCCACCGGCTCGGCGTCGGGGTCAGCGTCCTCGGGCTCGGGGCCCTCGCTGCCGGCGGCGTCGGCCACCGGGTAGATTCTCGTTCGCGCGTCCACGTCGGCGCCGTGGGCGACGAGCAGCTCGACCGCCTCGGCGTGGTGCTCGGCCACCGCCCACATGAGGGCGGTGGTGCCGCCCCACGTCTCGGCCCGGTTCACGTCGGCGCCGCGGTCCAGCAGCAGCCGGACGGCGTCGGGGCGGCCGGTGCGGGCGGCCATCATGAGCGCGGTGTCGCCGTCGGGGCTGAGGGCGGCGTTGGGGTCGACGCCCGCGTCGAGGAGGCGCTCGATCATCGCCGCGCTGCCGTTGACGGTGGCGAGGCGCATCGGGGTGGACCCCGCGTGGTTCGCGGCGTCGAGCGACGCGCCCGCCCGGATCAGAAGCCCGGCCGTCTCGTGGTCGTCCCAACGCGCCGCCCAGTGCAGGGCGGTGGTCCCGTCCACCTGTGGCGCGTCGACGTCGGCGCCCGCCTCGATCAGGCGTCGCACCTCGTCCGCGTCTCCGGCCATGGCCGCGTCGGCCACCTCGCTGGCCGCGGCCGCGCCGGCGGCGGGGTCCAGGGCGAGGAGGCAGACCCCGAGCAGCCATGCCATGACCGATCCGTTCGCCGTCCGGCGAGTCCCGAGCATGAACCGTCTCCCGTTCCGTCTCCGGCCTGAATCCATCGGTTCCCTCGCTTGTCTTCTACCACTTTGGCCCTCGTTGCACAAACCCGCCCCGGCCCAGGGAGCCTTCGGCGAGAGCCCCGCTGCGTTCGGCCTTCGATGGATCCGGCGAGCGTCGCCCAGGTCGCCGAGGTCTGCGTCGTTCCCGGAGTGCGTGCGGGCCACCGTCGCCGGTTACCGGCAGGCGCTCTCGTGGCGCCTTGCCGCCCGCGGCGCTTCCCGGGCCGCCGGCGCCTTCTGCGTTCGCCGGCGCCCTCGG
>JAJEEA010000089.1 GCA_022821235.1 Vicinamibacteria bacterium | reverse complement strand
CACTACGACGCGCCGGCGGTGCGCGCCATCACCCGCGCCGCGGCCCGCGACGGCTACCGCCTGACGACGCTCATCCTGGGCGTCGTCGAGAGCCCCCCGTTCCGGATGAGGAGCACGGAGTCATGATCATCACGAAGATGTCGCTGCCCCGCCGCACGTTTCTCCGAGGCGCCGGCGCCGCGCTCGCCCTGCCCCTGCTCGACGCCATGGTGCCCGCGGCCACCGCGCTCGCCCGCACCGCCGCACGCCCGACGAAGCGGCTCGGCTTCATCTACATCCCGAACGGGGCCAACATGTCGCAGTGGACGCCGTCCACCGACGGCCCCCTGGAGCTGTCGCCGATCCTGAGCCCGCTGGCCCCGGTCAAGGACCACGTGGTCATCCCCACCGGCCTCGCCCACCGGCAGGCCGAGGCGTGGGGCGACGGCAACGGCGAGCACTCGCGGGCCAGCGGCGTCTGGCTCAACGGCGTGCACCCCAAGCGCACCGAGGGCGCGGACGTCCGCGCCGGCACCACCGCCGACCAGATCGCGGCCGCCGCGCTGGGGCAGGACACCCCGTTGCCGTCGCTCGAGATCTCGCTCGAGAACAGCTTCGTGGTCGGCAACTGCGACAACGGCTACAGTTGCGTCTACACGAACACCATCGCGTGGCGCACGCCGACCACCCCCCTGCCGATGGAGCACAACCCGCGGGTGGTGTTCGAGCGCCTCTTCGGCGAGGGGGGCACGAGCGCCGAGCGCGCGGCGCGCCTGCGGGAGGACCGCAGCATCCTCGACGCGGTGCGCGACGACATGGCCCGGCTCGAGAAGCGCCTCGGGGCCGGCGACCGGCGGCGGACCCGCCAGTACCTCGACGCCGTCCGCGAGATCGAGCGCCGCATCCAGCGGGTCGAGGCGCAGGCCGGCGACGGCGACCTGCCCGAGAACCTCGCGCGGCCGGTGGGCATTCCCGACTCGTTCACCGAGCACGCCCGGCTCATGTTCGACCTCCAGCGCCTCGCGTTCCAGGCCGACGTGACCCGCGTGTTCACGTACCTGATCGGCCGCGAGCAGACCGCCCAGAGCTACCCCGAGGTGGGGGTGCCCGACGCCCACCACTCGGTGTCGCACCACCAGCTCGACCCCGGCCGGCTCGAGCAGTACGCCAAGATCAACACGTACCACGTGGACATCCTGTCCGGGTTCCTGCAGTCGCTGCAGGCGACCGAGGACGGCGACGGGTCGCTGCTCGACCAGTCCCTCATCCTCTACGGCGGCGGCATCAGCGACGGCGACCAGCACTCGCACATCGACCTGCCGCTGATTCTCGCCGGCGGCGGGGCCGGGCAGCTCAAGGGCGGGCGGCACGTGCGCTACCCGACCGACACCCCGATGACCAACCTGCTGCTGGCGATGCTGGACAAGGCGGGGGTGGTCGAGCCCGAGCAGCTCGGCGACAGCACCGGGCGACTGCGGCTCGAGCCGCTGACCGTGTAGGTGGAATGGAAATCCAGTTGCGGTATTCGTCATCCCGCGACAAGAGAGCGGCTCCATTGTCCCGCTACAAGCCGGGCGGAGCAGACGACAGGCCGGGACCGTCCCTGTGGGTCAACCCGGCATTCGTGGAGGGGTACTTCGGATGGGTGCCGCCGGAGCACGCGAGGCTGACGCTGGTCGTCAAGCCCAACCGACACGCTGCGGACCATCCCGCAACCACGGGAGGCGGGCCGGCCGCAACGAGAATCGAGTTGCGGTATCGACCGTCCAGGGAAAAGAAGGCCGCCCCCGTCGCCTACTACAAGCCCGACAACGTAGACGACGAGCAGGGACCATCCCTGTTCGTCAACCAGACGTTCGTCAAGGGGTACTTTCGAGGGGTGGAGCCGCAACGGGCGAGGCCGATCCTGATCGTCGAGCAGCCCCGAGCGCGACTTCGACATTGACAACTACCGACGACCGCACGGAAGAGACAGCATGCGCATAGCACTGGGATACCGTTCGGCGTGCTGGCTGGCGGCGGGGCTCGTGGCCGCGACCGCCGCCGCGGCGAGCGCGCAGCCGCCGCGCATCCCCCTGATCGAGGCGGTGAAGGCCGGCGACGCGGCCGCGGTCCGGATCCTCCTCGATGGGGGCGCCTACGCCGGAGCGGCCGAGCCGGACGGGACGACCGCGCTGCACTGGGCCGCGCACAGCGACGACCTCGATGCGGCCGCACTGCTGCTGGAGGCCGGGGCCGGGGCGGACGCGACCAACCGCTACGGAATCGCACCCCTGGCCCTCGCGGCCACCAACGGCAGCCCGGACATGCTGGCGATGCTGCTCGACGCGGGCGCCGACCCCAACCGGGCGTCGGGCGAGGGCGAGACCCCGTTGATGACGGTCGCGCGGACCGGCGTCGTGCGCGCCGTCGAGGTCCTCGTCGGGCACGGCGCCGAGGTCGACGCGGTCGAGGGCTGGCGGGGCCAGACCGCGCTGATGTGGGCCGCCTCACAGGACCAGCCGGGCGCGGCCGGCGCGTTGGTCGCGGCCGGCGCCGACGTGCACGCGCGGTCCGGGGGCGGGTTCACGCCGTTGCTGTTCGCGGCCCGGGAAGGGAGCCTGAGCGCCCTCGACGCGCTGCTCGCGGCGGGCGCCGACCCCGACGACACCCTGC
>JAJEEA010000183.1 GCA_022821235.1 Vicinamibacteria bacterium | reverse complement strand
CCTTGCCCCGCCGCCGGGCGCGTTCGTCCACCCGCGGTCGCGGCCGGGACTTGTCTTGACCCGCCGCCGGGCGCATTCGTCCACCCCGCGGTCGCGGCCGGGACTTGACTTGACCCGCCGCCAGGCGCATCCTCTTGTCGGACACAACCAAGTCGATCGTCCAAAGGAGCAGACGATGGTGCATTCGAAGAAGCGTGGCGCAAGGCCGTTTCGCGCCCGGCTGTCGGCCGCGGCGCTGTGCGCGTCGGTGCTGGCCCTGACCGGGGCCGGCCTGCAGGCCGAGGTGCCGGGGACCGCGACCCTCTCGGGGACCGTGACCGCCTCGGAGCCGTTCGCGGCGGCGCAGGTCTACGCCCGCAACCTCGACCGCGACATGGTGTACCAGGTGTACACCAACGGCGGCCGCTACCGTGCCGTCGCCCTGTTCCCCGGCACCTACGAGGTGAGCGCGAGCACCAAGCACCTCGAGTCGGACGTGCAGACCATCACCGTGAGCGCCGGCGACGCGGCCGAGGTCGACCTGACCCTGGGCCCGCTCTCGGGCGACGCGCCCCCGCTCGTCATCCCCGCCGGCCGGACCGCGATGGAGAGCGGCCGGGCCGGGGCGTTCGAGTATGCCGACTACGACGAGATCTACCCCCCGGGGCCCGGCAAGGCGGTGGCCGAGCAGGTGTGCATGGCGTGCCACGGCGAGAACTTCTTCCCGACCCGCCCCGGCACCCAGCGGCAGTGGGAGACCTGGATCGACCACATGGTCGGCAGCACCCTCGGCGAGCAGGACCCCACCCGCTACGCGCAGGGGCTGCTGGCGTTCCGGGCGTCGATGTTCCGCTTCGGCCGGCAGGACCGTGACGACCTGCTCGCCTACGTCGTCGAGAACTTCGGGCCCGACAGCAAGCGCCGGCGGGTGCGCATCGAGCAGCAGACGCCGGTCGACGAGGAGGCCCTCGGCAAGGCGATGTACATCGAGTACTACCTGGCGAAGGACGGCCCCGGCGAGGGCGTCAACGCCGAGCCGTGGGCCCGCGACCGGGTCGGCCGCTACGGCCAGGATCCGCGCTTCGACGCCGACGGCAACGTGTGGCTCGTCGACCGCGGGGTGCCGCACCGGCTCGTCAAGCTCGACCCTCGCACCGGCGAGCAGTGGGAGTACCTCTATCCCGATCCGCGGAACGGCAACCACGAGATCCTCATCGACCCGTCGGGCCTCATCTGGCTGCCCGAGCACCGGGGCCGCACCGGGGCGGCGGAGAAGCGGCTGCTGGGCTTCAACCCCGAGACCGAGGAGTTCGAGTACCAGATTCCGATGGACCCCGACGACGTGGTCCGCAACCCGACGAAGTTCATGCAGTCGCTGGCCATGGACTCGAAGGGCAACATCTACGTCGGCTGGATCATGGGCGGGGCCCTCAGCAAGTGGGACCGCTCCACCGGCGAGGTGTCGGTGTTCCGCATCCCGACCCCGCACGCCATCCCCTACGGGGTGGTCGCCGACCGCGACGACAACATCTGGATCGCGCTGTGGAGCGGCGGCAAGATCGTCAAGTTCGACACGTCGAACAACTCGTGGACGGAGTTCACGGCGCCGACCTACCCCGGGCACACGCGGCGGCTGAACGTCGACTCGCAGAACAACATCTGGTGGGGCATCTACTCGGCCGGCAAGCGGGCCGGCAAGCTGGTCAAGCTCGACCAGTCGACGGGCAAGATGTCCGAGTTCACCATTCCGCAGCAGAACGCCGAGCCCTACGACGTCGCGGCCGACCCGTGGGACAACATCTGGGCCCCCGACGTCGGCCAGCGCACCGACGGCGACCACGGCGCCACGCTGTGGAAGTTCGACCCGCGGACGGAGGAGTTCACGTTCTATCCGAAGCCGCAGCGGCACGCCGACTCGCCCAAGATCCAGATCACGCGGGACGGCGCCGTCTGGTACTCGCCGCGGGGCAGCCGCGAGGCGCCGGCGTTCGGGGTGCTCTATCCCGACATGGACGCCATCGACGACCTGGGCGCGTACTATACGTACGGGCCGCCGGGGTATCCGTTCCCGGCGCCGGCGTCCATGCCGACCAACGACGGGCAGTGAGTGACGCGGAGAGCATGCCTCGACCGCCGACGATGGGGTTCATCGTGTCGGGGTCGGACCGGGGCTGCGGCTCGGTGAGGCTGCGGCCCCGGCCCGATGTCGGGGGCGGTCGGCGGTGGGCGGTTGCGGGCCTGGAGCGGCGCCGATGGCCTTCCGGGGCTCGACCTCGACCTGGGGGCGGTCGGCGGCGCGCCGTTCCGGGCCGGGCTCGGAACGGAGGGGCGGCGAGGGTGACCGTGAAGATCCCGCGAGGGTGACCATGAAGATACTGCGGCCCGGATCCGTGCCGGCCATGGTTGCGGCCGTGGCGGTTGCCGTGGCGATGGCGGGAAGTTGGGCTTCCGGCCGCTCGTCGGGCCAGCTCCTGGCTGCCGCGGCCGCTCAGCCGCCTCCGGCCTCTCCGGCATCTGTCCGAGGCCTCCTCGATCGCTACTGCATCTCCTGTCACAACGAGGGCCGGGTCACTGCGGCCGGCGGGGCCGCGTCCGTGCTCGATGCGCAGCTCCGGGAAACGGGGCTCGCGCTGGACACGGTGGATGCCGAGCGCCCGAGCGCCGACGCCGAGCGGTGGGAGCGGGTGATCGCGAGGCTCCGGGCGGGCTCGATGCCGCCGGCCGGTCTGCCGCGGCCCGGCCGGGACGAGTCGCGCGCGGCCGCCGCCTGGCTGGCCGCGCGCATCGACGAGGCGGCCGCCGCCGGCCCGAATCCGGGCCGGACCGGCTCGATGCACCGCCTCAACCGCACCGAGTACGGCAACGCCGTCCGCGACCTCCTCGCGCTCGACGTCGACGTGGCGGCGCTGCTGCCCGGCGACGAGACGTCGGACACCGGCTTCGACAACAACGCCGAGGTGCTGTCCATCTCGACCGCGCAGCTCGAGCGGTACCTGTCGGCGGCGCGCAAGATCTCGCGCCTCGCCACCGGGGTGATGACCGCCCCCGACTTCGCGCGCTTCGAGAACTCGGTGCTGCTGACGCAGGCCGACCGGCAGAGCGAGGACCTGCCCCTCGGGTCGCGCGGCGGCCTCGCCGCGACCTACCATTTCCCCGCCGACGGCGAGTACATCTTCCGCATCGGCCTGACCACCAACTGGCAGGATTACGTCCGCGGCATGGGCCGCCGGAACCTCCTCGACCTCCGCCTCGACGGGCGGCTGGTCCGGCGGTTCACGGTGGGGGGCGAGGCGCCGGGCACGCCGGCACCGCACACGTGGTCGCCGGCGGAGGCGGGCGACCCCGAGTGGGAGCGCTACGTCCGCGAGTCGGCCGCCCACCTCGAGGTGCGGGCCGAGGTCGAGGGCGGGCCCCACGTCGTCGGGGTCTCGTTCGTCCGCAACCGCTGGGAGCCCGAGGGGCCGCGGCAGCCGATCATGAAGGGCGCGGTCCTCTCGAACGACGAGAAGTACCACGGGAACGCCGAGGTCCAGTCGCTCGCCGTGGAGGGGCCCTACGAGGGCGCGGTGCCCGGCGACACGCCGAGCCGGCGGCGGATCTTCGCGTGCCGGCCCGCCGCCGCGTCGGAGGAGGAGGCGTGCGCCCGCCGCATCCTGGCGCGGCTGGCCCGCCTCGCCTATCGCCGGCCGCCGGCGGACGGTGACGTCGAGACCCTGCTCGACTTCTTCCGCGCCGGGCGCGCGAAGCCGGGAGGCGGCTTCGACACCGGCATCCAGCTCGCCCTCGAGCGGCTGCTCGTCGATCCCGACTTCCTCCTGCGGGTGCACGAGGATCCGCCCGGGGCCGCGCCGGGGCAGTCGTACCCGCTGCCGGACCTCGAGCTCGCCTCGCGCCTGTCGTTCTTCCTCTGGAGCAGCATTCCCGACGAGGAGCTGCTCGACGCGGCCGAGCGCGGCGAGCTGACCGACCCCGCAGTCCTGCGCGGCCAGGTGCGCCGCATGCTCGCCGACCCCCGCAGCGAGGCGCTGGTCAGCGACTTCGCGGCGCAGTGGCTGCACCTGCGGAACCTCGACGAGGTCAAGGCCGAGCCCGCCGTCCACCCCGACTTCGACCAGGACCTGGTGGAGGCGTTCCGGCAGGAGACGGCGCGGTTCATCGGCAGCACCATCGACGAGGACCGCAGCGTCCTCGACCTCCTCGGCGCCGACTACACCTGGGTGAACGAGCGGCTGGCGCGGCACTACGGCATCCCCGGCGTCTACGGCAGCCGGTTCCGGCGCGTCACCCTGCCCGACCTCGATCAGCGGGGCGGGTTGCTCGGCCACGGCTCGCTGCTGTCGCTCACGTCGTACCCGCACCGCACCTCACCGGTGCTGCGCGGGCGGTGGCTGCTCGAGGCCATCTTCGGGACGCCGCCGCCGGGTCCCCCGCCCGACGTGCCCGCGCTGCCCGAGCGCGGCGAGGGCGGCGCGCCGGCGTCGATGCGCGAGCGCCTCGAGCTGCACCGGCGCAACCCCGCGTGCGCGAGCTGCCACCGGAGCATCGACCCGCCGGGCTTCATGCTGGAGCACTACGACGCCATCGGGCGGTGGCGGACGGTGACCGAGACGGGGCACGCGGTCGACGCCACCGGCACCCTGCCCAACGGGGTGACGGCGGCGGGCCTCGCGGGGCTGCGGGGCCTGCTGCTCGACGATCCCGAGCCGTTCGTGGGCACGCTCACCGAGCGGCTGCTGGCCTATGCCCTCGGGCGCGAGCTGCGCCACTACGACCAGCCGACGGTGCGCGCCATCGTCCGCGACTCGGCCGCCGAAGGGCACCGGTGGTCGTCCGTCATTCTGGGGGTCGTCGAGAGCCCGGCGTTCCTGATGCGACGGGCGGCGGAGTGACGGGGGAGCGGGCAGTGGGCCGACGCGCCTCCGGGGAACGGATTCGATGGCGCGTCGAGAGCCCGGCGCGGCGGGCGGCGGAATGGCGGGGAGCGAGGCCCGGAGGCGACGCATCTTCCGGGAGAACGGGATTCGATCTGGTCGGCCGGACTCGGAGCCGACGTGAGGACTGACATGAGAGGCGCCAACATCTTCACCGCGAAGCCCCTGTCCCGCCGCACGGTCCTGCGCGGCGTGGGCGCGACCGTGGCCCTGCCGTTCCTGGACGCCATGGCCCCCGGCGTGTCGGCGTTGACCGGGAAGGCGGCCAGACCCCGCCGCTTCCAGGCGATCTTCGTGCCCAACGGGATGGCGATGGAGCACTGGTCGCCGGCGACGGCGGGGCGCGACTTCGAGCTCACCCCGATCCTGCAGCCCCTCGCGGCGTTCCGCGACCAACTGCTCGTCTTCTCGGGGCTGAACGCGTCGTGGACCTACGTGCACGCGGGCGCGTCGGGCTCGTTCCTCACCGGCACCCGGCGCGGGGGCACGTCGGAGACCGACGTGATTGCCGACACGTCCATCGACCAGATGCTGGCGAGCGAGCTCGGCGCCTCGACCCCGCTCGCCTCGCTCGAGCTGTCGATAGACAAGGAGGCCAACGCGGGGCAGTGCACGTCGGGCCTCAGTTGCGCGTACACCCAGACCATCTCGTGGCGCACCCCCACCACGCCGCTGCCGATGGAGAACAACCCGCGGGCGGTGTTCGAGCGGCTGTTCGGCGACAGCGGCTCGACCGACCCCGCGGTGCGTCGGGCCCGCATGCACGAGAAGCGCAGCATCCTCGACTCGGTCATGGACAAGCTGGCCGACGTCGAGCGCCGGGTCGGGGACGACGACCGGCGCAAGGTCGAGGACTACGCAGCCGCCATCCGCGACGTCGAGCGCCGCATCGAGGTGGCCGAGTCGAAGAGCGACGTGAGCCCCGAGGCTTTCCCCAACGAGCCGCGGGGCGTGCCGGCCACGTTCGAGGAGCACGTCGAGCTGATGTTCGACCTGCAGCTCCTCGCCCTGCGGAGCGACATCACCCGGGTGGCGACGTTCATGCTCGGCCGCGAGCAGAGCACGAGGACCTATCCCGAGGTGGGCGTCTCCGATCCTCACCACCCGCTGTCGCACCACGGCAACGACCCGGCCCTCATCGCCCGGATGTCGAAGGTCAACGCGTACCACGCGACCCTGACCGCGCGGTATCTCGAGCGGCTGCGGGCGACGCCCGACGTCGACGGGTCGATGCTCGACAACATGACCCTCATGTACGGCACGTGCATGTCGAACAGCACGCGCCACGCCGGCAACAACGTCCCCATCCTGGTGCTCGGCGGCGGCGGGGGGCGGCTGAAGGGCGGGCGGCATCTCGTCTACGACGGGAGGACCTCGCACGCCAACCTCCTGCTGACCCTGATGGACAAGTTCGACTTCCCCCTGGAGCGAGTCGGCGGCAGCACCGGGGCCCTGCCCATCGACGAGATCGAGACGCTGTCGGAGGTGTAGGAGCCTGCGGCAGGGCCGCGCAGCACCGGGGCGCCGCCCATCGACGAGATCGAGACGCTGTCGGAGGTGCAGGCGTCCGAGGCAGGGCCGCGCGGCGTCCCCGGCAAGGCGGGAGGAGAAGGCGATGTTGGGAGCCCGTGGCAAGAGTTCCGCTCGGATGCGGGTCGCGTACGCCTGCCTGTGGGGGGTGCTGCCGGCCCTGGCGGGCGCCGGTGCGGCGGTCGCGGCGCCGCCCGAGACCGCGCTCGCCG
>JAJEEA010000410.1 GCA_022821235.1 Vicinamibacteria bacterium | reverse complement strand
GAGCTTGCGGACCGTCTGTCGACAGACCTCGCGTTCCTGGGCGGTGAGCCGAACGATGTACCTCTTCTCTGGCATGAGAACTCTCTCGGCTCGAGACGAGTTCCCCGATAGTCCTAACATTAAAACATGCCGCTGCACTAGAGGCTTTCCCCGCCGCGGCGTGGCCATTGCCGTGGTCGCACCCCTTGACGGACTCGCGCGAACGCGCTAAAAGACACCATGCGGCGAACCCGGTCGACGCTGTTGCGGTGGGGCGCGGTCGTCGCGCTCGCGCTGCTGGCCGTCGCCACGACGCCTCACTTCCACGACGAGGCCGAGGGGCGCGGCGACACGTGCGTGCTGTGCCACGTCCAGGGTTCGCCCGTCATCGCTTCCACCGTCCACGAGAGCCCCGATCGGACGGCCGGGGGCGGCGCCTGCTCGCTCGAGCAGGGGCACGCCCGCGCCGCCGAGATCGAGGGGCACGCCTCCCGGGCGCCTCCCGCCGCCTGACGACTCTCTCCGGCACCCCGGGGTCTGCGCCGCGGAGCGGTGCCGACTCCTGGCAGGGTTCTCGGTCGGGCGGCGATCGGAGCCGCAGGCGACGACTTCCGGCCAGCTCCCTGGTTCCGTAGCAGCGTCGACGTGCCGACTGCGCGTCGGCGGTTCCGCTCTTCTTTCAGTTGGAGGGGGGAGTCCCGGTGATCCATCCCGGGACCCTGAGCGAGATCCATGAGCGAAGTCATGACGATGGAGGCGCCAACCGCGCCCGCGGCCGTGGCGGCGGCGCCCGTTCTCGAAGCGCGCGGGCTGTCCAAGCGATACGGAAGCACGGAGGCCGTCACCGGCCTCGATCTCCGCGTCGGACCGTCCGAGATCTACTGCCTGCTGGGCCCGAACGGCGCCGGCAAGACGACCACCATCCACCTGTTCCTGGGGTTTCTCGAGCCGACGGCGGGGAGCGTGCGGGTGATGGGCCTCGACGTCGCGGCCGAGCCCCTGGAGTCGAAGCGGCGCCTGGCCTACGTCCCCGAGCAGGTCATGCTGTACCGGAACCTCAGCGGCCTGGAGAACCTGGAGTACTTCGCCGCCCTGGGCGGTACCGGGTCGCTGGCCCCCGAGCGGCTGACCGACATCCTCGTCGGCGCGGGGCTGCCCCCCGACGCGGTCGGTCAGCGCGTGTCCGAGTACTCCAAGGGCATGCGGCAGAAGGTCGGCATCGCCATCGCCATCGCCAAGGAGGCGGGCGCGCTGCTGCTCGACGAGCCCACGTCGGGCCTCGACCCCAAGGCCTCGAACGAGTTCTCGGAGCTGCTCGAGCGGCTCAGGGACCGCGGCGTCGCCGTCCTCATGGCGACCCACGATCTGTTTCGCGCCAAGGAGACCGGCACCCGCGTCGGCATCATGCGGCACGGGCGCCTGGTCAACGAGATGAGCACGGACGAGATTGGACACGCCGATCTCGAGCGCATCTATCTGGAGCACATGCACGAGTAGTCGCGAGTTGGAGAAGGCGTCCGCGCCGTGACCCGGTGCGGCGTCCCGGAGAGTTTTCGGGCGGCAATCGGGGCGGTGGCGCGATGTTCGCGGTCGCCCGGCCCCGGTTGCCGGGTCAGGAGTCCGTTCTCGAGCGCATTCGTCTGGAACCCGTGCACGAGAGCAGCCCGCAGCGGAACCCGCGTTGCCCGAGCGCAGCGGGGACCCCGCCACGGGCCCGCAAGGCGGCAATCGACGTCCTCGAGCCCGGTTGCCGGAGAAGGAGTCACCGATGATCAAGCACATCGCCCGGAAGGAGTTCACCGACGTGGTCCGGGACGGCCGCTTCCGCTGGTGCGCGGCCCTGGTGGGGGCGCTGCTCCTGGTCTCGCTGGGACACGGCTGGGTCCAGGCGCGCCAGGCGCAGGAGGAGCTCGCGGCCGCGCAGGCCACCGCCCGCGACCACTGGGAGTCGCAGGGCGAGAAGAACCCCCATTCGGCCGCCCACTACGGCATCTACGCGTTCAAGCCCCGCCTCGCGCTGTCGTTCGTCGACGAGGGGGTCGACCCCTACACGGGCACGTCGGTGTGGCTGGAGGCCCACCGGCAGAACGACTTCCTCATGCGCCCGGCCCAGGACGCGACGGCCGCCCAGCGCGTCGGGGCCCTGACCGCGGCGCAGGTCCTGCAGAACCTGGTGCCGCTGCTCGTCATCCTGCTGACGTTCGGCGCGCTGGCCGGCGAGCGGGAGCAGGGCACGTTGCGCCAGCTCTTGGCCACCGGCATCGGCCGGCGCGAGCTGGCCGTGGGCAAGGCCCTGGGCGTGGCCGGCGCGCTCGCGCTGTTGCTGGTGCCGGCGGCGGTGGTCGGCGCGGCGGCGCTCGTGGTCGGCAGCACCGGTCCGGCGGCGTCGCCCCTGGCCCGGGGCACGGTCCTGGCCGGCGTCTACCTCGCCTACTTCGGCGCGTTCGTGGGGCTGGGGCTGGCCGTGTCGGCCTGGGCCCGCTCGGCGCGCACCGCGCTGGTGGTTCTCCTGGGCGTCTGGGTGGTGAACGGGCTGGTGGCGCCGCGGGCCGCCGTGGACCTGTCGAAGTGGATCCATCCCACGCCGTCCGCGGTCGAGTTCGCCCACACCCTCGAGCAGGAGATGGCCGCCGGCGTCGACGACATCCAGCGCCCGGACCGGGCGGCGTTCGGCGAGCGCCTTCTCGCGGAGTACGGGGTGGAGCGGGCCGAGGACCTGCCGGTCAACGAGGTCGGGCTCTACCTGCAGGAGAGCGAGGAGTTCGGGAACCGCATCTTCGACCGCAACTACGGCGCGCTCTGGGACACCTTCGAGCGGCAGGGCGTGGTGCACGAGGCCCTCGCGGTGGCGGCGCCGCTGCTCGCGGTGCGCACGCTCTCGATGGGGCTGGCCGGCACCGACGTCGAGCAGCACCGGCACTTCGCGACCGCGGCCGAGGCGTACCGCCGCGACATGATGCGGCAGATGAACCTCGACCTCGCCGAGAACTCCCGCACCGGCGAGCTGTACACGGCGGGGCCCGAGCTCTGGGCGGAGGTGCCGCCCCTGCAGTACGACGCGCCGACGCTGGGCTGGGTCCTCGGCAACCGGGTCCTGTCGCTCCTCGTACTGGGGCTCTGGCTGGCCGGCGCCGGGCTGCTCGCCGCGAGGCGCGTGCAACGCGCGGAGGTGGCATAGCCATGACCCTGCGCACCGTCCTGCGGAACGAGTGGCGCCTCCTCGCGGCCGACCCGGCGCTGCGCGTCGTGCTCGGCGTCTTCGCCGTCCTCTTCGTCTACGCGCTGGCCAACGGCATGGCCTGGGCGGGCTTCCAGGAGCGGACGGTGGAGGCGGCGCGGACCGGCAACGCGGAACGCGTCGAAGCCCTGGAGCAGGAGCTGGCCGACATCGCCAACGGGGGGCGGCCCTCGTCGCCCTTCCGCGACCCCCGCGCCCCCAACGTCCTCGGCGGGGCCCGGGGCGCCCGCACCGCGGTGCTCGAGCCGGGGCCCCTGACCGCCCTCGCGGTGGGGCAGAGCGACCTCCTGCCCTACTACTACGACGTCAGCATCTACACCAACGAGGCGACCTTCCAGCAGAACGGGGAGGTCGAGAACCCCCTCAACCTGATGGTCGGGCGCTTCGACCTCGCCTTCGTCACCGTCTATCTGCTGCCCCTGCTCGTCCTCGCCCTCAGCTACAACGTTCTCTCCGAGGAGCGCGAGCAGGGGACGCTGGCCCTGACGCTGTCGCAGCCGGTGTCGGCGCGCGACGTGGTGCTCGCGAAGCTCGCGTTCCGGGCGGTCCTCGTGGTGGGGCTGGCGGCGGCGGTCTCGCTGCTGGGCATCCTCGCCACCGGGGGCTTCGGCTCGCCCGGCCGGGTGCTCCTGTGGTGCGGGACGGTGACGGTGTACGCGCTGTTCTGGTTCGCGCTCGCGGCGTGGGTGAACGGCCTGCGGCGGTCCTCGGCCTGGAACGCCACCGCCCTCGTCGGGGCGTGGCTCGTCCTCGTGGTGGTGCTGCCGGCCGCCGTCAACTTCGCGGCGGGGCTGCTGCACCCCCTGCCGTCCCGCGTGGAGATGATCACCGCCCAGCGCGAGGCCTCGAACGACGCCGTCAACCAGCGCAGCGAGCTGCTCGCGCGGTACCTGGAGGACCATCCGGAGATGGCGGGCGGGGTGGTGGCCGAAGAGCCCGGCCTCGGCGCCCTCGCCTGGGCCGCCACCGACGCCGTGAACAGCCGCCTCGAGGAGGTGACGGCGGTGCACGACGCGCGCCGCGCCGACCAGCTCGCCCTGGTGCGCCGCTACCGCTTCCTGTCGCCGGCCCTCCTGGCCCAGGAGGTGCTCGTCGACGCGGCGGGGACGGGCGACGCGCGCTTCGCCCGCTTCCAGTCGCAGGTGCGCGCGTTCGCCGACGAGTGGCGGCAGTTCTTCGTGCCGGCGATCCTCGCCAGCGAGCGGATGGACGCCGGGGTGCTTCCCGACGTGCCGGTCTTCAGCTTCGTCGACGAGGGACCGGCCGACGTCGCCGGCCGTGCGGCGGTTCCTCTCCTCGTCCTGGGCGGACTGGTGGTGCTGGTGAGCGCCGGCGCCGCGGCCCGGCTGGGGCGCGTGCGGGGAGCGGACTGACCTCTGCCGCCACGCCATGCCGGCCCGCCGACCCGGGCCGGCATGGTGGCCCGTAGCGCCGACGCACCAGCTTCGGGACGGGTCGCTCACCAGCCGCCCGACAGGACTGCACCGGTGCCCCTCTCGACCACAGCGGCGCGATCCTTCGATTCATCCGGCCACCTCCCTGTCTTCAACGGGCTGCACAGCCTCGACTTCGCCTTCTGGTACGACCGGCGGCCGCTCTGGGACGTCGGGCTCATCGTCCTCATGCTGGGCGGGCTGGCGTCGACCGGCATCGGCGTCTGGCTCGGCGCCGGACGGATCCGCCGGGCGCTCGCCCGCGATGCCGCGCGCCCCTATCAGGTTCAAGCCTGATTCGGCCCTTGAAACTTCCGATTAGGGAAGCGTCTCCGCCGGCGTTTGGCTGAGGCCACGGTCCACCTCGGTCAAGAAGGCGTTGGCCAACCGCAGGATTTCGGTTGTGTGGTCGATCATCACCGCCTTGCGGCGGGGACGACGGTTTCGGTTCGTCTGGGAGAAGTCGACATCCATCTCGTGCACGATTTCGTTGCGGGCGCCGAAGATGCGGTCCAGCAGCTTCAGGTCGGTCGCGAGCGCCGCCGACGGGATGTCGAAGTATGACGCTACCCGCAGCACCTGGTCCTTCGACTGCAGGCTCTGCGAAATCAGGTCGGCAACGAGCGTGCTTACGAGCACGTCCCTGGGGTCACGGCTCGCGAGCACCGAGGAGAGAAATCCGGGATCGAGCGTGTCCTGCCGGGCGAGCCGTTTCGAAATGAATGTCCTGAAATTCTCCTCGGCTCCCTTTGAGCGGTCGACGGCGTGTGACAGAGCGTCGCGGACGAGCTGCTTGATCATCGAGTCGAGGTCGGCGCCCGCGAACACCAGCATCGCTCGAAGCAGATCCTGTTCTTCATCCGTCGAAGCTCCCTTCGCCTTGCGCGTTCCCCGTGTTGCCTCGAAGATGTCGAGAAAAGAGGATGCGGCGGCGTGGGCACTGCACAGAATCGTGAAGGCGTTCCGAACGGCATCCGCAGCCGGGGGGTTCGGGTAGTGGGGGAATCTACTCACGATCCGGGAATCTCGTGCAGATTCACGTCCTCGGCGTCGAAGGGGGGGGAGTCGTCACCGGCATAGCCGGGGTAGCCGGGGTAACCGGGGTAGCCGGGGTAGCCGGGATAGCCCCGGTATGGACGAGCCGCGAGCCGGTACAAGCGCTTCTTGTTGACGATCGTACCCAGGTATGCGCCATCACAGTCCACGACGTCCTCGTCGTCCCAGGGAAGCCAGCCGATCCAGTTTCCGTCGCAGTCGTAGACGTACTTCCCCTTCCGAAAGGCGATCCAACTGCCTCGTGAGTCGAACAGGTAGGCTACGGCCATCGATTCATCATACTGCGACGTGCCGGGCAGTCAAGTCGCTTCCGGCGCTGGCCAACGGCGTGGCTTGGGCGCGCTTCCGGGATCGGCCGGTGGAGGCCGCGGGGACCGGCAACACCGAGCGAGTCCAAGCCCGGAGCAGGAGCTGGCCTCAACAGCGCCGCCGGTTGGGCCGCAATCGGAGCCGCGGGCGACGATTTCCGGGCCGGGAGTCTGCGCCTGCGCAGGCGTTCGCGCTGTTCCGCGGCTCGGACGCCTACGCCGAATGCACGGTCCGTCCCCCGACCACGGTGCGCACGACGCCGATGTTCTTGATGTCGTCGGGGTCGGCGTCGTGCGGGTCGCGCTCGAGGACGACGAAGTCGGCGAGCTTGCCGGCGGTGATGGAGCCCTTGTCGCGCTCCTCGTAGGACGCCCGCGCTCCGTTCAGGGTGCCGATGCGCAGGGCCTCGTCGACCGTCACGCGTTGGTTGGCTCCCCACACCCGGCCGTCGAAGTCGCGGCGGGTCACCATGCTCTGAATCGCCATGAGCGGCGAGAACGGCCCCGGCGTGTAGTCGGACGCCCCCGCCACGGGGATGTCGTAGTCGAGGAACGAGCGGTGCGCGAACATCCACTCCATCCTCTCCGCGCCGTAGTTCTGCCACTTCTCGCCGTGGAAGTGGACGTAGGTCCAGAACGGGGTGGGGATCGAGCCGGTGTCGCGGATGCGCCGCAGCAGGTCGGGGTTGACGAGCGAGCAGTGCTCGATGCGGTGGCGGCGGTCGGGGTGGGGCCAGCGGGCGAGGACCCGCTCGTAGGCGTTCAGCACCATGTCGATGGTGACGTCGCCGTTGGCGTGGATGCCGACCTGCCAGTTGTGGCGGTGCGCGTCCTCGACGACCTCGTGAATCTCCGCCTGCGACATCGTCAGGATGCCGTAGTCGTCGGGCCGGCCCTCGAACGGCGTGCTCATGCGCATGGTGCTCACCGAGGCGGAGCCGTCGGCGCCGTACAAGAAGCCGCCGATGCGCACCCACACGTCGCCCAGGCCGGTGGAGACGCCCGCGTCGCGCAGGTTCTCGTAGGGCCCGCGGACCATGGCGTAGACGCGGTGGCGCAGCTCGCCCGCCTCGCGCGCATCCTGGTAGGCGACGAGGCGGCCGCGGCCCGCCCCCGCGTCGTGCACGGTGGTGAGGCCGGCCGCGGTCATCAGGCTGGAGATGTGGGCCATGCCCTCGCGGGCGCGGGTGCGCTGCTCCTCCTCGGTGAGGTCCTCGCGCTCGCCGACGTTGGCGAACACGTCGCGGGCGTGCTCGGCCACCATGCCCGAGAGCTCGCCGTCGGGGCCGCGCGCGAAGCGGCCGTCGGGGGGGTCGGGGGTGTCGCGGGTGATGCCGGCGAGCTCGAACGCGTGGCTGTTGAACCAGTTGGTGTGGCCGCCGCGGTGGGCCACGTTCACCGGGTGGTCGGGCACCGCCTCGTCGAGGTGGGTCCGGTGCAGGGGGCCGTCGACGACCTTCGTGTCGTCGAACATGAAGCCGCGCACCCAGCGGCCGGGCGGCGTGTCGAGGGCCTTGGTGCGCAGGGCCCGCTGAATCTCGGCCACCGTGCGCAGGTTGGTGTCGACGCCGTACAGCTCGTTCACGCCGCTGGGGTGCGAGTGCGTGTCGATGAACCCCGGGGTGACGGTCATGCCCCCGGCGTCGATCACCTCGGTGTTCGGACCGACGAGGTTGCGGACGTCGTCGGTGCTGCCCACCGCGGCGAACCGGTCCCGCCGCACCGCGAACGCCTCGGCGCGGGGCAGGGCGTCGTCGACGGTGTAGACGCGGGCGTTGACCACCGCCAGCTCCGGCGCCCCTTCCGCGGCGGCGGGCTCCTGCGCCGCCGCGACCGGCAGCTTCGCGGCGGCGGCCCCGCCGGCCAGCACCGCGCCGAGGTTCAGAAACTGCTTGCGTGTATAGGTTGCCATCGACGGATCCTCTCAACGATTGCGGTTGCGCCGGCCGGCCGGGAGTCGCCCAAGGGCTCCGCCGGCGCCCGACCGACCCCACGGCGTCGTCCTCTCCTCGGGTCGCTGGTCGGAATTCACCGCGCGCCAAGCGCAGAGCCCCGCGGAAACGGGCTGCGTCTGCGTGCACTTGGCAGGTCTGTTTCCATCTCCGTTCGTACCGAGGGTGACGCTTGTTCCTCAAGGCCGCGCTGCACGCAAGGCGGCGCGGTGCCGGGTCGCGGATTCCCTGACGCCGGGCGTCAGTAGTCGCTCGCGTCGAGCGACACCCGGATGATCTCCTCGTCGTTGCGCACCAGGACGTGGCGGTTGGCGAACGCCGGGTGCGCCCACACCACGAGCCGGTCGCTCTGGCCGTGGCGGAAGCGGGACGCCGACCCCGCGCGGCTGCCGCCGTAGCCCGACCGCGACGTGGGGTGGATGAGGTGCGTGCGGTCGAGCTCGACGTAGCCCTCGGGGCTGAACGTGGCGATGACGAGGTCGCCGTTCTCGTTGTAGACGAAGTAGCGGTCCTCGTGCCGGACGAAGTAGGCCGAGCCCCAGCGGTTCCGGTTGGTGAGCCCCTCGGCCTCCCAGACCCGCTCGCCGGTGGCCGCGAGCAGCCCCCGCACCTGCCCGTGGCTGCCGATGCCGTAGATGTAGTCGCCGATCACCAGCGGCGTGGTCATCACCGAGTGCAGGCCCGTCTCCTCCGCGACCTCGATGCCGTTGTCGAGCACGCGGCTGCTGCGGTCCTTCCACACGGCGGTGGCGTCGGGCCGGTCGAGGGCGAGCCGCATCATCATCGAGCCGCTGTAGAAGCCCGAGATGAACAGGCGGTTGCCGGCGTGGACAGCGTCGGCCACCGTCATGTTGGCCCGCCCCTCGAACGGCTCCTCCCAGTACACCTCGCCGGTCTCGGGGTCGAGCGAGGAGAGGCCGCGGGGGT
Organism: Vicinamibacteria bacterium; assembly: GCA_022821235.1. Classification (GTDB taxonomy): domain Bacteria; phylum Acidobacteriota; class Vicinamibacteria; order Vicinamibacterales; family UBA8438; genus JAJEEA01. Next base: position 21,101 of record JAJEEA010000410.1, on the reverse strand, counting down.
GCCAGACGATGAGCTGGCGGGCGCCGCCCGCCTCGATGATCAGGGGCTGGTTGTAGCCCATCTCCGTCCGCGTCTCGAGGGCCCGCCACACCTCGTCGCCGGTGTGCTTGTCGAACGCCATCACGAGGGCGTCGGGCTCGCCGCCGACCAGGAAGATGACGCGATCGCCGTCCACGAGCGGCGCGCTCGACGTGCCCCAGATGGGGATGCTGGTGTCGTACTCCGCGACGGTGTCCTTCTCCCAGACGACGTCGCCGGTCGCCGCCTCCCGGCACAGGATGCGCCCGGTCGCCCCCGTCACGTAGACGCGGTCGCCGTCGACGGTGGGGGTGGCGCGCGGCCCGATGGCGTAGGTGAACATCAGCATCCGGTAGGTCGTCGTCCACTCGTGCGACCACAGCACCTCGCCGGTCTCCTCGTCGAGGGCGAGCAGCCGCTCGGTGCCGTCCATCGTCCGCGGCTCGGTCTCCACGTAGTCGAGCACGAAGACGCGGCCGTCGGCGACGGCGGGGCCGGCGTAGCCGCCGTTGACCGGGGCCCGCCACTTCACGGTGAGCCCGGTGTCGGGGAACGCCTCGAGGATGCCGGTCTCGGTCCAGACGCCCCGCCGCTCCTCGCCGCGCCACTGCGGCCAGTCCTTGGCCGACGGGCCGGCCGCCGCGGTCAGGGCGAGCAGGCCGGCGAGGGCGGGAACGAGAAGCCCGGGCGCGTGCGCGCGCCTCCGGTCGGGGCTGTAGCGGAGCATGGATGGCTGCATGACGACGCCTCCTGATGGAAGGGGCCCGCGGGGAGCCGCCCGGCGCGCCGCCGGTCGAATGCGGCGCGGCGCCTTCCACGGGTTTCGGGCGCCCTCGCCGCTCGGCCGCGGCGCGTGGACCGCAGCCCGGATGATCGGGCACCGGGTCGGATCGGACATCGCCGCCCGGCGGCGTTGCCCGCCCAACGAACCTACGGGGTCTGCGCCTCTCGCGGGGGAGGCAGCGGCTTCTGCGGGGGCAGCGGCTCCTGGGGAGGCCGCGGTCCCCGCGGAGGCAGCGGTCCTAGCGGAGGCGCCGGCTCCTGCGGGGGCGGCGCCTCCCGCCGAGGCCGCGGCTCCCGTGGGGGCAACGGCTCCCACGGAGGCCGCGGCTCCCATGGAGGCCGGGGTTCCCGCGGCCCCTGCGAACGCAGCGCCGCTCGGCGGCGCAGGGGCCTACTGGCCCAGATAGTCCTCATCGCTCACCGGCCCGAGCCAGTCCGTCGGGCCTTCGCCGCCGACCACGGTGAGCTGCACCATGTACGAGTCGGGGGCGGCGCCGTGCCAGTGCACGACCCCGGGGCCCGCGTAGTAGGGCACGCCCGGCTCCATCTCCTGCAGCGGCTCGCCCTGAACCTGGGTGCGGCCGCGCCCCTCCTCGGCCATGATCACCTGGAACCCGCCGTGGCTGTGCCAGTTCGACCGCGCGCCCGCCTCGAACCGCAGGCGCAGGGCCCGGATGTCCGAGGCGTCGGGCCGCGACGGGTCGCCGCCGACGAAGTTGCTCTGGGCCGCGGTGATCGCCGAGCCCTGACCCACCATCCACGCCCCCGCCGCCACGAGCACCAGGGCCAGCATCAGACCGAAACGAGTCCGTCCCGCCATGTCGTCCCTCCTCCGTTGGTTTGCGTCCGCGTAACCGTATCACGGTCCAGCCCAGGTATATCAAGCACCAGCCGCACGGCGGCGCCTCTCTGCCCGGACGGCATCCACTTCCTCCTGAATGTCCGCCATGGTCATCGGGGGAGGCTCGCAGCCAACCCGTTGGCGGCATCCGGAAACTCCCTCCCGCGCGCGCCGACGAAGCGCATCGCGAATCATGGCCTCGACGGCGCAGGCGGCCAGCAGTCCCTGGGCCTCGCCTCTTCCGCCAACTCCTCCGACTACTCGATGGTGATGGTCGCCAAGAGTCCAGTTCGAACCGGCCCGCCTGACGTTGCGGCACCCGCGGCGGTGCGTCCTGAGCAGAGGTGGTTCCGTCGCCCCCCCGCGCGCCGCGCCTCACACGATCTCCGGGATGTACTTCTCGCGCGCGAGGTGCCACAGCGAGGCGAGGAACGCGGTCAGGGGGATGGCCACGATCAGCCCGAGGATGCCGCCGAGCGCGGTGCCCCAGAAGAAGATGGCGACGATGATCGCCATGAAGTGCAGTCCCGTGCGCTCGCCCATGATCTTGGGGGTGAGGAACCAGCCCTCGATCTGCTGCACCACCAGCACCACCGCGAGCACCAGCACGCACGTCAGCCACCCGCCGTCGGCCTGGAAGAACGCGATGGGGATGGCGACGGCGAGGCCGATCATGTTCCCCAGGTAGGGGATGACGTTGAGGAGCCCGAGGGCGAGGCCGATGACGAACCCGTAGCGAAGGCCGACGAGGCTGAACCCGGCCGCGAACAGCAGACCCTGCAGGAGGGCGATGACGAGCTGGCCGCGGAAGAACGCCACCGTGATGTCCACGAACTCGTGCAGCAGGTAGGTCACGTCGGCGCGGGTCTCGGGCTTCAGGAACGGCAGCACGCGCTCGGTGTCGAGGCGGAAGCCGGCGGTGAGGAAGTAGGCGAAGTAGACGGGGGTGATGATCCACGACAGCAGGGCGGCGAGCCCGCGCGCGACGCCGAAGCCGACGGTGACCGCCTGCACCCCCATCGTCTGGAGCCACTCGAAGATCGCGGCCTGCTGCGCGACCGCGACCTCGCGCAGCCGGTCGGCGAGGCCCGACGACTCGAGCATCTCGGTGGCCTGCGGGAGTCGTTCCTCGAGCAGCGCGCGGGCGTCCGCCCACCACGCCGGCACCTGCGCGGCGAGGCCGACGACCTGTTCGACGGCGAGGTTCCCGAAGAACGCGACGAAGACGCCCGGCGGCACGAGGGCCGACAGGAAGACCGCGGCGACCGCCGCCGGCACCGGCAGCCGGCCCGGGCCGCGCAGCCAGTCGTAGAAGGGGCGGAACACGAGGGCCGCCACCCCGCCCACCGCCAGGGGCAGGAACACCCCCGAGAAGGTCCGGAGGAAGAGCGCGGCCAGCCACCCCAGGAGGCCGACGGCGAGCAGGATGACGAGGGCCGAGACGGTGGTGACGGCGGCCGCGATGGTGTTCGCCTGCCTGGGGGTGAGCTCGAGCGCCATGGACGGTCTCGCGGAGCTGCGCGCATGGCGATGGTACACGAACCGGCCGGCCACGGTCCGCGCCGCGGTCGGGCCCGAGGACGAACGTCCGCGCGGCCGCGAGAGTCGGCGGCTTCCGGGCAGCACGAGAGTCGGCGCCTCCAGGCAGCGCGAGAGTCGGCAGCTTCCAGGCAGCGCGAAACCCCGAAGGCCCGGTGGAACCACACCGGCCCGGCCCGATCGCCGGCACCTCTCGGGAATGGGACGCCCGGGCACGGCGGGCCGCACGTCACGGCAGGGCAAACGCTTGAAACAGGCCCGGCCCGACGGGATTCCCGGCACCCTCTCGCGACGCGACGCAGGGCACGGCGGGGCCCTGCCCGTCACGGCAGGGTGAACGCCTGCAGCGCCGGCACCAGGACCACACTCAGCACGACCACCACGATAGACGTCAGGACGGTGACGACGGCGCCGACCCTGAACATGGTCCCGAGTCCGACCGCGCCGAACGAGAACGTCGCCGCCACCGCCGCGCTGGCCCAGGGCAGCGTCACCGCGTCGGCGGTGCCGGGGATGATGCGGGCGAGAACCGCGGCGTTGTAGCCGAGGGCGTCGGCAATCGGGAAGAGCGTCGTGGAAACCACCACCGCCGCGGACGGCCCGTTGGCGAACTGCGTCAGCAGCGGCGTGACCACGCCCGCCAGCCACGGCAGCGCCCCCGCGGTGACGTTGCCGGTGAGCAGGCCGGCGATCCAGTCGGTCACGCCCGTACCGGCCAGCACGTCGGCCAGGGCCATCCCGCCGAGCACCAGGAACAGCACGTTCCATTCGACTCCGGCCCGGACGTCCCCGGCCTCCAGGGTCGCCTCGCCGCGCTTCGCGTCCACCGGCAGCGCGAAGAGCAGCACCATGGCCACCGGGGGCACGTACCAGAAGTCGAGGAACGAGAGGGTGACGAACGTGGGCAGGTTCCACAGAACGAGCATCAGGACCAGGACGAACAGGACGTTCTTCTCGCCCCGGCTCATCGGGCCCAGCCGCGCCAGCTCCCCGCGGAAGCGGGCGCCGTCGGAGACGGCCCGCACCTCCGGCGGCAGCATGAGCTTCAGCACCAGGTAGCACAGCGGAAGCTGGGCGGCGGTCAGGACGACCCCGGTCGACATCCACTGCGCGAAGGTGACGCTGTAGTCCGTCAGCCGTTCCAGCACCGCGAGGGTCAACGGGTTGTAGACGATGCCCGCCGGCGTCGCCATCCCCCCCGCGGTGGCGCCGTAGAGGACGGCGAGGCTCGCCGCCGCGGCCATGCGCCCCGCGCCGGGCGCCACCGAGCGCGCGACCGACAGCGCGATGGGGGTCGTCATCACGATGACCGCGAGGTCGCTGACCACGGAGGACATCACCGCCGACACGGTCATGATCGCGAGCAGGAGGCCGCCGCCGGAGCGCGCCACCCCCGGCAGGCACAGCGCGGCGAGGGCGATGCGCCGGGCGAGGCCGTGCTTGCGGAACGCGTGCCCGAAGAGCATGACGCCCATCAGGTAGGGCAGGATGGTGTGGCCGTAGCGGGCCGCGACGTCGGCGAAGGGCATCGCCCCGCCGAGGGGCAGGAGCACGAACGGCAGGAAGCTGGTGACCGTCCACGGCACCGGCGCGGCCACCCACCACGCGACGACCCAGGCGTAGGCGGCGAGGACGAAATGCGCCTCGGGCGCGAGGCCGGCCAGCGGCGCGGCGCGGACGGCGGCGAACGCGGCCGGCCCCGCCAGGAGGCGCAGCGCGAACGCCCGCCCGCCGTTCGGGGCTTCACCGGCGCCCACGTTCCGCCTCCGGGACCTCCACGCGCACGGTCACGATGTCCGAGTCGTGGAACTGCTGGTGGCGGACCGACGACGCGATGTGGCGCAGCAGGCGCAGCGAGACGTCCCGCTCCATGAGCACGTCGTCGGGCCGGTCGGCGAGCAGCCCCATCCGGTCCTGCAGGTTCTCCTCGCCGGCGGCGGCCATGAACTCGAGGACGGCGCCGCCGGCCTCCTTGCGGGCCTGCAGCATCAGGCGGCGCCGCCCGCGGTCGTCCCGGCCCTCGTCCTGCCCGATCAGCGTCAGCAGCGTCTCCTCGCTCGCCGCGTCCAGGCGGTCGACCATCTTCCCGCCCCAGCCGCTGCCGGCCGCGAACGTCCCGAGAAAGTCCCTGATCTTCGGCAGCGCGGCGAGGTCGAGGGCCGCCTCGATGCGGTGGCGGCGGGGCGCCGTCAGCTCGAGGAACAGGGTCATGAAGATGGCCACGAGGCCGCCCGCGGTGATGCCGTTCTGCAGCAGGCCGCCCGCGAGATCGGCCAGCAGGTCGGGGAATATCAGGCCGTTCTGGCAGCCGACGCCGACCCAGAACGCGACGCCCGCGATGAGCCCCTTGCGGTGGTCGATGCCGCCCTGCACGACCTCCGTCATGCCCCGCACGAAGCTCATCGCCAGCACCACCGTCAGATAGGCCACGGCGACGGGGCTGGGTATGGCCAGGACGACGGCGACCAGCTTGGGCAGGAACGCCAGCACGACCAGGAGGCCCCCGGCCGCGATGCCCGCCGCGCGGGCCGCGACCCCCGTGAGCTCGACGGTGGGGACGCTGACCCCGATGGTCTGGGTGGGCATGATGCCGGCGACGCCGGACAGCAGCTTGCCGATGCCGTCGGCGGCCACCGCCCCCTACACCGCCCGGTAGTCCACCGCCCGCGGCCGCCGCCACGACACCCGCTGGATGGCGACGGCCCCGGTGATGGTCTGGATGGCGCCGATGACGGCCACGAACACGAAGGCGGGAAGCAGCGCCGCGAACGCCGGCCCCGGGTCGAGCTCGACGCCCGGCCAGGCCCCCGGCGGCAGGCCGATCCACGGCGCTCCGGCCACGCGGTCGGGATCGTAGAGGCCGAGCAAGCCGGCGACCACCGACCCGGCGACGACCCCCACGAGGGGCGCCCACAGGCGAAGCGTCGCGCCCCCCTTCAGGGAGATGCCGCTGATGACGGCGATGGTCGCCACCGCCGCGAGCGGTGCGCTCAGCGCGGCGGCGCCGGGCGGCACCTCAGTCAGGCGGCCGAAGACGACGGGCAGCACCGTGGCCGGCACCAGCATGTTCACGGTGCCGACGATGGTCGGGGTCAGCAGGCGCCTGAACAGGGCGAGGCGCCAGGAGATGACGATGGGGACGAGCGACGACGCGACGACGAGGGTGGCGAGCAGGGCGGGGCCGCCCTCCGAGAGGGCGCCGACCGAGACCCCGATGAAGGCCCCCGCGGGGCCCATCGTCAGCACGTACCCCGCCCCGACCCGGCCCAGCCTCGCCGCCTGCAGTGCCGTGCTGACGCCGCTGACCGCGACCGCGCAGAACACCGCCCACGACAGGTACGCGTCGCTCCCGCCGGCGGCCCGGATGACGATCGTCGGGATGAGGACGATGCTGGCGAGGCCGAGCACCACGAGCTGCACGCCGCAGCCGAGGACGATGCCCGCCGGCGGATTCTCGTCGGGCTCGTAGCGAATGGTCGGGCCGCGCTTCGGGTCGCTGGTGTTCACGAGAGGCCTGGCCGGGGTGCCGCGTCAGCCGGTTCCGGGGCTGGACGCGGGATTCCGCCAAGAGATCCGCCTGACCGCAGGGGCTGCCGGCGGCGAATGCACGGCCCGCGCCGAGCGAGGGCGCCTCGACCGCCGGGAACAGGCCGTCGACGGTCCCCTCCATCGCCGCCGCAGACCATGAGGCGCCATTTGTGACATTCCCCGCGGCTTGGATTCTACCGCAGCGGATTGATTCCGCTGCCCGGAGACTGGTTGCCTCCCGCCAGCCGCCGGACTACGATAGAGCGATCCGGAGAGGTCGACGCAAGTGCTCGAAGACCGCTCCGAATCCCTCGCGGCCGGAACGTGGCGACGGGCCCCGGTCCGTCCGCGAACCCATCTCGACGCCGCGCTCGCGGGCGTGAGTGAGGGACGCCATGGACGTCGGCAGTCTGGTCCACGACCGCCCCGACCTGGGCCGGTTCAGGGTGCATCGTTCCGCCATGGTGTCGCCGGCCGTCCACGAGCTGGAGCGGCAGCGCATCTTCGACCGCTGCTGGCTCTACCTGGGGCACGAGTCGGAGGTGCCGAACCCCGGCGACTACGCCCGGCGCGTGGTGGCCGAGCGCCCGCTGTTCTTCGCCCGCACCCGGGACGGCGAGCTGGCGGTGTTCCACAACACGTGCCCCCATCGGGGCGCCCTCGTCTGCCGGACCGACCGGGGCAACGCCGAGGCGTTCCGGTGCTTCTACCACGCCTGGACCTTCGACACGACGGGCGCGCTCGTCGGGGTGCCTGACATCGAGGGTTACGGCCCGGACTTCGACCGCGGCGAGATGGGGCTGCGTTCGCCGCGCTTCGACAGCTTCCGGGGCTTCGTCTTCGTCTGCTTCGACCGCGACACCGAGCCCCTGCGCGAGTACCTGGCCGGGGCCGCCGAGTACCTCGACCTCGTCGCCGACCAGGACCCCGGCGGGATGCGGGTCATCCCCGGCTCGAACCGCTACGGCATCAAGGCCAACTGGAAGCTGCTGGCCGAGAACAGCGTCGACGCCTACCACACCCCCTTCACGCACCGGAGCTTCTTCGACTACATGGCCGGCGCCGCCGGGCGGGAGGCGCCGGCCGCCGGCGACCGCCGGGGGTTCGGCCGTTCCCTCGGCAACGGACACGGCGTCATGGAGAACGACGCCGGGTACGGGCGGCCCATCGCCATGTGGCATCCCTGCTACGGCGAGGAGGCCCGCGCCGAGATGCAGGGCATCAAGGACGAGCTCATCGCCCGCCACGGCCGCGACAAGGCCCTGCGGATGTGCGAGAAGACCCGCAACCTGTTGATATTCCCCAACCTCGTCATCAACGACATCATGGCCGTCACCATCCGGGTGTTCCAGCCCACCGGCCCCGCCGGCATGGACGTGACGGCGTGGCAACTGGTCCCCGCCGGGGAAGCCGGCGCGCGGCTGCGGCGCCGCCTCGATTCCTTCCTGACCTTCCTGGGGCCGGGCGGGTTCGCCACGCCGGACGACGTCGAAGCCGTCGAGTCGTGCCAGCAGGGGTTCCGCTCCGGCGGCGTCGAATGGTCGGACCTCTCCCGGGGAATGCACCGCGAGCCGCGGGGCAACGACGAGCTGCAGATGCGCTGCTTCTGGCGGCGCTGGCGGTCGCTCGTCGCGGGGACCCCCTACGTCGAGCAGTACGAACGGGGACTGACGCCCGGCGCCGTCCCGGAAACCGCTCCGTCCCCCGAGCTGACCGCGGCCGCCGACTAGACGGCCCGCGAGAGGGACCAGCCGAGCATGGCGACCAGACCCGCTCCGGCCCGGCCGTTCGCGGCCGGGCTTCCCGCCGACCCCGCTTCGCTGCTGCTGCAGCACGAGGTCGAGCAGCTTCTCTACCTCGAGGCGCGGCTGCTGGACGACTGGGACCTGGACGCGTGGCTGGCGCTGTACACGCCGGACGCGCGCTACGTCGTGCCCACGACCGACCTGCCCGAGGGCGACCCGCGGTCGGACCTGGTGTTCATCGATGACGACCGCGACCGCATGGCGGCCCGGGTCGTCCGGCTGCAGGGCCGCCACGCCCACCGCGAGTACCCCTGGTCGCGCACCCGCCGCTTCGTGTCCAACGTCATGGTGACGGCGGCGGACGGCGACGAGATCGAGGCCACCGCCGCGGTCGCCGTCTGGCGTTTCCGCGGCGGCGAGTCCGCTCCCTTCGTCGGCCGCTGCGACGTGCGCCTGCGCCGGGTGGACGGGCGCCTGCGCCTCTGCCGCAAGCGCGCCGTCCTCGACCACGAGGCCCTGTCCGACCACGGCGCGCTGAGCATCATCCTGTGAGCTCGACGCGCATCGTTGGCGTCGCCGTCGCAACCGGCACTCGCGAAAGACGACCGCCTGAACGCCGCCACCGCCGGCCCGCCCCTGGCTCCATCAAGCGCCTTGTTCAGCAAGGTGCCGGAAATTCAGCAGAGCAGAGAATTGATCGTTGCCAGCGTAGATGCTTCTCGCATTCCGGTATTCCATAGGCTGGGGCTCACCGATGCCGCGCTTTGGGAACTGGCGTCAGCCGAAATGCCTTTACTCACGGTGGACCTCGATCTCTTCATTGCAGCTTCATCCAAGAACCCGCATGCCGCCGTTTCGATGATATTCTGCAATTCCACGGAGAATGTGGAGTGCATATCGCCAAGCAGGTTGGATGTTTCGGTAAGTGTATTCGGCGTCACGACGATCTGCTTGGCGGCCCCCATCACTCTGATCAGCAACTCGTAGTCGTCGGCGGAGAATGCCCTCACTCGGCGGTGTTTGCCAATCAAATGGGGGCTTGTTCTTCCGACGACAAATAGAACGAGCAGGTTTGCGTCGAGGATCAGACGATGCGTCTGCATAGGCCCTTTCCTCAGTCCCCGGGAGGATTGCGGTGGGTCACGGACAGGACTTCCCCATTGCTGTCCTCGATGTTGACGACCTTGTACCAGCGTTGTTTGGGGTTTGGAATCAGGGGCAGGGCGGTGCGAGCCCACCCGGGATAGAATCCCACGGTGACCTTCCACCTGGTTCCTTCGTATTCGATTTCCTCAAGGGCAACGTGATAAATGCCATCGTAGGCGAAGACATCCATGACGTAGTCCTTGGCTGCCTTGGCAGCTTCCTTTGCGTCCACCTGAGTGCTCCCGTTTGCCTGGGCCTCAACCGATTGGGTGAACCCCGTTGGGCGATCTGACGCCGGATACACTGTAGAGCTCTGTGCGTAGCCAGCGTGTCGCAGCACGTCGAGAGGGACCGCTCGGACGCCGACCGCGCATCGCTCGATCATCGCCAGAACCACTGGGGGGGTCAACCGCTTTCCGGTCAGGTTGGTCGCGGGCGGAGTGAACGGGAAGCGCCGTCTGCCTGGTGGCGGCGTCGGCCTCGGGGCGGGGGGTTGGGCGGGAACAGGGGAGGGAGGGCGGTTTGGAGAAGACGAGACACGTGGGGGGGCGGTGCTTGAGGGTGGCGCGGGGCAGAGGTGGTGGTGGGGATTCCGAGCCCGGCGCGATGGTGTGCCGTCAACTGTCGACGCGTTGCGCGGGTGCGCTGGCTGCCCCGACATGGACGGAGTGATCGGTCGGCTGCCGCGGTCGTTGCACTTCGACCTTGCGAATCCCGGTGCGGGCGGGTCCGACCGGGGTGAGGCGCCCTGGCATCGTGGAAGTAGCGGCGCATCGGCTGGCGTCGGCGGACGGCCTCGACCCGCAGATCGAGTCGGTCGGCCGCGTCGGGCGGTGGGCGCCGCTTGCGCGAGATCCGGTTCGGGGCCATCATTGACGCGTCGAGAAGCGCCGAGAAGATCCGTATCCGGAGGAGGGTGACATGAGCCGTCTATCTCTCGCCGTCGCGTCGGTCGTGCTCGTGGTGTTGCTGGCGCCGGCCGCGGCCGTTGGCCAGACGTCGGAGGCGCCGGCCTCGGCGCGCACGGCGTGGGGCGACCCCGATCTGCAGGGCATCTGGAACAACGCCACCCTGACCCCGCTGCAGCGCCCCGCGAACCTCGCGGACCGGGCGTTCCTGACCGAGGAGGAGGCGGCCGGCCTCGCGCAGAGCACGGTCCAACGGAACGCGGACCTGCTGAACGCCCCCGCCCGGCGCACCGAGGCCGGCGGCAACGTGGGAGCCTACAACAACTTCTGGATGGAGCGGGGCACGTCGGTGGTGCCCGACCGGCGGACGTCGATCATCGTCGATCCGGAGGACGGCCGGCTGCCGCCCCTGACCCCGGAGATGGAAGCCCGGATGAACTCGGCGGAGGCGAGCCGGCTCGCGCGGATGCGCGGCGGCCAGGAGCCGGTCGAGACGTACGAGCAGCTCGACCTCGGCGACCGCTGCCTCTGGTACCGCGGCATCCCCTCGTTCCCCACCGGCTACAACAACAACTACCACATCGTGCAGACGCCGGACATGGTGGCGATCCTGCAGGAGCACATCCACGACACCCGCTTCATCCCCCTCGACGGGCGCCCCCACGTGTCGGGGAAGATCCGGCAGTACGCCGGCGACTCGCGCGGCCGCTGGGAGGGCGACACCCTGGTGGTGGAAACCACCAACTTCAACCGCCACGCGTTCATCCGGAACTTCAACGGCAACCTCAGCACCGACCTCCACGTCGTCGAGCGCTTCACGCGGCTCGGTCCCGACACCCTCGGCTACGAGTTCACGGTGACCGACCCCAACACGTGGACGCGTCCGTGGAGCGGGTCGCTGCCCATGTCGCGCCTCGACGGGCAGATGTACGAGTACGCCTGCCACGAGGGGAACTACGGCCTGACCAACATCCTCGCCGGGTCGCGGGCGGAGGAGCTCGCGGCGGCACAGGAGCAGTAGGCGGCAGCGGTCCGGCCGCTCCCGGTGTCGAGCGGCCGGTGGGCCTTCGCGGGAGAGAGCCGTCGATGCGGCGGTCGTTTTCCGCGCCCGTGACCGCAATCCGGCGTAGACCCGATCCCGGACGTTCGCCCGGAGACGAGAATCGTTCAACACATCGAAGGGAAACCCATCGCCATGAAGTCGACGTACCGCTTCCTCGCCGTCATCCTGACCCTCGCCGTGCTCGCGCCGACGGCGGCGCGGGCCGACGTCTCGTCGGTCGAGATCACCGAACGCGCCCCCATCGAGGACGGCCGCGCGTTCGGCGACGCCGGGCCCTACGAGCTGATCGCGGGCCGCATCACGTTCGCGGTCGACCCCGCCGATCCGCGGAACCAGGTCATCGCCAACCTCGACCGCGCGCCCGTCAACGCGGACGGGATGGTGGAGGCCACCGGCGACCTGCGCATCCTCGCCCCCGCCGACCCCGAGCGCGGGAACGGCGTGGTGCTGGTGGACATCGCCAACCGCGGCCGCCTCACCGCGCTCGGCTTCAACCGCGGCGGCAGCGGGCCCTACGGCGACGGGTTCCTCATGAAGGCGGGCTACACCGTCGTGTGGGTCGGCTGGGAGTTCGACGTGCCCGAGGGCCGTCCCATCCGCTTCGCCGTGCCCTCGGTGGACGGGGATCCGGTCGGCGGGCTCGGCTTCGCCGCCGTCCGCGACACCGCGTCGTGGATCAAGCACGACCCCGACGCCACCGTCTCGGCCGGGCACGCGCTGTCGTTCGGCTCGTCGCAGAGCGGGCGCTTCCTGCGCACGTTCCTCTACCTCGGCTTCAACACCGACACCGAGGGGCGGCGGGTCTTCGACGGCATGATCCCGCACATCGCGGGGGCGTCGCGGCTCGACCTCAACCAGCCCGGCGCGAACCCGATCTCGCTCGGCATGTTCGACGCCACCTCGTTCCCCTTCGCCGACGCCGCCCTCCGCGACCCCGTGACCGGGGCCGTCGACGGCACCCTCGGGAACGAGCGCAGCCGGGACAACCAGCCCCGCATCCTCTACACCAACACCGGCGTCGAGTACTGGGGCGGCGGGCGGGTGACCGCCCTCGTGCACGCGACGCCGGACGGCGAGGCCGACATCGACCTGCAGGACAACGTGCGCTTCTACCTGCTCGCGGGCACCCAGCACGGGCCCGGCCCGTTCCCGCCGCCGGCCGACTCCGGGAACCGGCAGGAGATGGGCAACCCCACCGACTACTGGTGGAACATGCGGGCGCTGCTGACCTCGCTGAAGGACTGGGTCGTCGACGGGGTCGAGCCGCCCGCGAGCCGCCATCCCCGGTTCGCCGACGGCAACCTGGTGGCGCCGGGCGACCTCGGGTTCCCGGCCATCCCCGGGGTGCGGTCGCCCGAGGACCGCACCGGCGGCGTGCGCGTGAGGAACCCGTGGCTGGCCGGGGCCGACGACGCCGGGGTGCCGCTGCCGATGCTCGTCCCCGCCGTCGACGCCGACGGCAACGAGACCTCCGGCATCGTGCACCCGGAGGTGGCGGTGCCCCTGGCCACCTACACCGGCTGGAACTTCACCCACCCGGACGCCGGCGACCCCGACACCCTGGTGGCCCTCGCCGGATCCTACGTGCCCTTCGCGGCCACGCGGGCCGAGCGCGAGGCGGCGGGCGACCCGCGGCCGTCCATCGAGGAGCGCTACGCGTCGCGCGACGAGTTCATGGAGAAGGTCGAGGCGGTCGGGCACGCCCTCGTCGCCGGCCGCTACCTGCTGGCCGACGACCTGCCGGCCATCCTCGACCGGGCCGGCCGGCACTGGGACCTGCTGAACGGCGGGCACTGATGGAATGCCGCCGCCGGCTCCGTTCTCGGACGGCGCCGGCGGCGGGAGTCTGCGGTGAGCCGCCGGCATCGAACGCGGCGGGCGCGCCCTCGGGTTCGTGATCCGGCTACCGGTCGAATGCCGCCGCGCCGACCCGGTGGCGCCGTCGACGATCTACCCCTTCATGCACGCCGACATTCCACGGGCCCTTCGCCGTTCCGTCAGTCCGGGTCTTCCAGCGAGTCGTAGAACTTGATGATGTCGCCCCGGTCCTCCGACTCGTTGAACGCCATGCCCGCCCGCGGGTGCTGGTTGAGCACCCCGGTCATCATGTAGGGGTAGTCGAAGCCCCACTTCAGCGCGTCGCGCATGGGCTCGATGTGGTGCTGAATGCAGTGCAGCACCGGGCGCAGCCGGAACTTCGGGTTGTGCAGGAAGCTGAGCAGCAGCTCCATCGGGCAGTTGCCGGCGCCGCGGCCCAGCCCCGCCATGCTCGCGTCGAGCCGGTTGGCGCCCTTGATGGTGGCCTGGATGGTGTTGGCGAACGCGAGCTGCCGGTTGTTGTGGGCGTGCATGCCCACCACCTTGCCGGCCGGCTCCGCGTAGCCCATGAACGTGTTCATGTAGCTGTCGATCTGCTCCGCGTAGAGGGCCCCGAAGCTGTCGACGATGCAGACGGTGTCGGCCTCCGACTTCGCGACCAGGGCCAGCGCCTCGTTCAGCTCGCGGTCGGGCACCGTCGACAGCGCCATCAGGTTGAGGCTCGTCTCGTAGCCGTGGTCGTGGGCGTGCTTGATCATGTCGAGGGCGAGCGGGATCTGGTGGATGTAGGTGGCCACCCGAATCATGTCGAGGACGCTCTCGGACTTCGGCAGGATGTCCTCGCGGTAGTCGCTCTTCTCGGCGTCGGCCATCGCCGACAGCTTCAGGCCGGTGTCGTTGTCGCCGACGATGCGGCGGACGTCGCTCTCGACGCAGTGCTTCCACGGGCCGAACTGCCCCGGCGGAAACTGCCGGCGCGAGTTGATGTAGCCGATCTCCATGTAGTCGATGCCGCTCTCGACGCACGCCCGATAGACCGCCTGCACCGTCTCGTCGCCGAACTGGTGGTCGTTCATCAGGCCCCCGTCCCGGATGGTGCAGTCGAGCACCTTGATCTCGGGGCGGTACGACACCCAATCGCTCGCAGGGCTCGCCTGCGGCTCTCGCTCACTCATCGCGCGGTCTCTCCTTTCGGGGCGATTGCCGCCGCCGGGCCCCTCGCCACGACCGCCGCATCCCCGCTTGCCGGGAGCCTGCGCCACTCGTGGATCCGGTAATCGTAGCTCATCGGGGCGCCTCGCCGGAATGGCCGAACGTCCCGACACCACGGCGGCCTTGGCGCCGGCCTCGAGGTGGCCTCCTTCGACCGACATCAGGGCGCCTCGCCGGAATGGCCGAACGTCCCGGCCGCGGATCCGGGGGGGGGCGGGCCGCCGCAGGATCGATCTCGCCACGGGTTTCCTCGGGCCGGGTTCGGCGGGCGGCCGCGTCGGAAGTCGACCGTGCGGAGCTCGCGTCGGCGCGAGGCCGGTCGGAGCTGCGGCAGACCCGGACGACGGAAGATCCGGCGCCGCCGGTCAGAAGTCCCGGCGGCGGGAGTAGAGGATGACGTGCATCGAGAGCACGTCCTTCCGCGCCACGACGCGGGCGGGGTACGCGTGATTGTACGATTCGAGCACGTAGCCGCCCCGCGTCCTCCGCACCAGCCGGATCAGCCGCTCGTCCGGCGCGAGCTGCACGTAGGCCTCGTCGCCGTCCTGCACGCGGCGGTTCGGGCTGACGATGGCGATGGTGTGCGGGGGGTGGGCGGGCGCCATCGAGTCGCCGCGCACGTGGACGCCGTAGGCGCTCTCGTCCTCCACGTCGCGGGGGCGCGGTATCCATCGCTCGATCTCGCCGGGCGGCGGCGTCCCGCCACCCCACGAGACGCCCGCGGGCGCGGCCGAGCCTTCCGCCACGAGCGGGATGCTGCCGGCGTCGTCGGTCCCGTAGTCGATGCGCCCGGGCTCGGCGTCGATGGCCGTCCGCGCCTCCCGAACCTGGTCGTAGTCGGGGTCCACCCCGTCGAGCAACTGGTCGATCGTGCAGCGGAGGACCTTCGCCAGCTTCATCAGCGTCGGGGTCTCGAGGGTCGCGTAGCGGTCGTTCTCCCAGTCGGAGACCTGCGGCTGTGGAACTTGCAGCCGGTCGGCGAGGGCCCTCTGCGTGGAGATGCCGACCGCGATGCGCAGCCGCTTGATGTTCTGCCCGAGCGACACGACGCTCAGGGTAACGTATGGGTGCTACACGTGTAAACACGTAGTTCAATGAAATCAACGCGTTAAGCGAGAAGGCGAATAATGATTGCACGATTACGCCCCATGGCGTATATTCCTGACACGATGTTGACGCCGGAACAGCTCGCGGCCCTGCGCGCGGAGCCGGGCACCAACCGCGTCGCCAAGGCGATTGCCCTGGCCGGGGTCACCCAGGGAACCGTCGCCGCGGCGCTCGGTTTCCCGCAGCCCTACATCAGCGACGTCGCGCGCCGCCGCTATCAGACGATCACCGCCGAGAACGCGAGGAAGTTCGCGCACTACTTCGGCTGCTCCATCGAGGACCTGTTCCCCGCCCCGGAGCAGGCGGCGTCCTGACGCGCCGACCGGCGGCCCCGGGTTTCCTCGACACGCCGTCGATGACCTGTTCCCCGCCCCGGAGCAGGCGGCGTCCCGACGTGCCGACCGGCGGCCCCGGGCGGCCCGCGACCCGCCGTCGAGGACGTGCGGAGCAGGCAGCGTCCCTGACGCGCCGTTCCGCCCCAGGCTGCCTGCGACACGCCGAGGCCGTCGGCCGTCTCCTCGTTCCGGCGGACGCACCTTCCGCCGTCGATCCCGCCCGCGCCGGCAGCACCCGGCCGTCGGCGAAGGCCCGACGCCGCTTACGGAGTGGTAACGTGAACGCGCCCATCTGGTTGGTGTGCGACGGGTCGTCGGCGAAGGCCCGACGCCGCTTTCGGAGTGGTAACCTGTCCGTGGGGTGGGGCGGTCAGGCGCCCCGTTGCTCGAGCCCGTTCGATGTCCACGCACTCGGTTCGGCGTCATCTGCGCATCGAGACGGCGGCCTACGACGAGACGATCCGCCGGTTCATTCCGGGTTACGAGGCGATGCTCGAGGTGGTCGCCACGACCCTTGCCGGCGCCGGTCCGGATGGCGTGATCGATCTCGGGGCCGGCACCGGCGCGCTGTCCGAGGCGATTCTCGCGCACGACGGCGCGCGGACGGTGGAGCTGATCGACGTCGATCCGGAAATGCTCGCACAGGCCCGCGCGCGGCTCGCACGCTTCCAGGGGCGCGTGCGATTCCGTGAGATGTCGTTCCTCGCCCCGCTGCCGCCGTGCGACGCCGCCGCGGCGTCGCTGGCCCTGCATCACATCCCGAAGATGGAGGAGAAGCGGGCGCTGTATGGCCGGATTCGCGCCGCGATCCGGCCCGGCGGCATCTTCGTGAACGCCGATGCGACGATGCCGGCGGACCCGGCGGGGCGGGAGGCGGCCCGCCGGCTCTGGGTCGACCACATGATGGCCTGCGGCATCGGCGAGGCGCGGGCGTTCGAGCACCTCGAGGAGTGGGCGGAGGAGGACACCTACTTCCCCCTCGACGAGGAGCTGGCGGCGATGCGGGACGCGGGCTTCGAGGCCGCGTGCATCTGGCACGAGGCCACCATCGCCGTCGTGGTGGGGCGGACTGGTTGAGGGCGCTGCTCCGCGACGACCTGCCTGTCCCCGGCGCCCGCCTGCCTGGCCGCCATGATCGTGATCGGTGGCTCGGGGCGTCGCTCAGCGGCGACCTGCCGGTTCCCGGCGTGGCAATCGCCGAGGCTTGGACGGCGCGGGATGCTATCGCGGGTCGGCTTCGGGGGGTGGGCCGCGTCCGAAGGTCCGCCGCGAACCCGGCCGCGGCTCGGGAATGCGGATCGCCGGTCGACCGCCGCGGAGCTTTTCCACGGGTCCCCAAGAGGGTAGGATCTGCGCCATGATGAAACTCATGACCCCCAGGATGTCGATGGCCGCGCTCGCGGCCGGAATCTGCTCGCTCGCCTTCGCCGCCGAGGCGGGGGCCCAGTTGACGATAGCGGCCCCGGACGACGTGGCGGCCGTCCCCGCCGACGCCTAGACCACCGCCTCGGGGCTGGCCTCGAGGGTGCTCGAGGCGGGGACGGGCACCGAGCACCCGGCTGCGACCAGCCGGGTGGTCGTGCACTACACCGGCTGGACCACCGACGGCCGCATGTTCGACAGCTCGGTCGTGCGGGGCCAGCCCGCGCTGTTCCCCCTCAATGGAGTGATCCGGGGGTGGACCGAGGGCGTCCAGTTGATGGTGGAAGGCGAGAAGCGCCGGTTCTGGATTCCCGCCAACCTCGCCTACGGCGAGAACCCGGGCGGCGGCCGGCCGGGCGGCCTGCTGGTGTTCGACGTCGAGCTGATCGACATCCGATAGGAGCCTGCGCGCTCGCGGGCAGTGCCGCCGGAGTCTCGCGTCAGCGAGCTCCCGCGTGACCGCAGGTCGCGCCGCGACCGCGGGCCGTGCCGCCTGTCCCCGACCAACCCTGCCCGGATTCTGCGCCGTTCCCCGCGGCGCAGGGTCCCGGCATCACGGAAGAGAGGCCCCATGGTCCGTCGACTCACGTTCGCTACCGCGCTGATCGCCGTCGCGCTCGCCGCGGCGCCCGCGTCCGCCCAGGTCGAGAGCTACACGCCCGTCACCGACGCCATGCTGCAGGACCCCGATCCCGCCGACTGGTTGAGCTGGCGGCGCACCCTCGACGGCCAGGCCCACAGCCCCCTCGACCAGATCGACGCCGGCAACGTCGGCGATCTGCGGCTGGTCTGGAGCTGGGCGCTGCGCCCGGGTCCGCAGCAGACGACCCCCCTGGTGCACGACGGGGTGCTGTACATCGCCAACCCCGGCGAGATCGTGCAGGCCCTCGACGCCGCCACCGGCGACCTCCTCTGGGAGTACGACCGCGGCGCCGAGGCCCCCGGCAACAGCTTCGGGGGCCCGCCCCCCGGCCGCATGCACCGCAACATCTCGATGTACGACGACAAGATCTACCTGAACACCGCCGACGCGCACGTCGTCGCCATCGACGCCCGCAGCGGCGAGGAGGTCTGGGACGCCGACATCGACCAGGGCGTCGGCTACCAGTTCTCGAGCGGCTCGATCGTCGCCGACGGCAAGGTGGTGTCGGGGCTGACCGGCTGCGGGCGCTACCGCGAGGAGAGCTGCTACATCGTCGGCCTCGACGCCGACACCGGCGAAGAGCTGTGGCGCACCTCTACCGTCGCCCTCCCCGGGCAGCGCGGCGGCGACACCTGGGGCGACCTGCCCCCGATGTTCCGCGCCGGCAGCGACTCGTGGATTCCCGGCAGCTACGACCCCGTGACCCGGACCCTCTTCCACGGCACGTCGCAGGCCAAGCCGTGGGCCCGCGCCGTCCGCGGCACCGACGGCGACGCCCTCTACACCAACTCGACCCTGGCGCTCGACCCCGACACCGGCGAGATGAAGTGGTACTACCAGCACCTGCCGGGCGAGACCCTCGACATGGACGAGGTGTTCGAGCGCATCCTCGTCGACTACGACGACCGGCGCTCGGTGTTCACCATGGGGAAGATCGGCGTCCTGTGGGAGATGGCCCTCGAGACCGGCCGGTTCCGCAGCGCCCACGACCTCGGCTACCAGACGGTGGCCGACATCGACCCGGTGACCGGGCAGGTCACCTACCGCGACGGCACCATCCCCGTCATCGGCGAGGAGATCTACTGGTGCCCCAGCACCGCGGGGTTCAAGAGCTGGCGCGCCATGTCCTACCACCCGGGGCTCGAGGCGTTCTTCATCCCCATCCACCTCAACTGCGAGACGGCGATCTTCGGACCCGTCGACCGCGTGGCCGGGGGCGGCGGCACGGGGCCGGTGCGCCGCACCAACCACCACCACCCCGACAGCGGCGAGCAGCTCGGCGAGTTCCTGGCCATGAGCATGCGCACCGGCGAGGTCATGTGGCGCCGCCGCTTCCGCACCCCCGTCAACAGCGCCGCCCTCACCACCGCCGGCGGCCTCGCCATCGCCGGCGGCTGGGACCGCCAGGCGTTCGCGTTCGACGCGCGCACGGGCGAGACGCTGTGGGAGACGCGGCTGCCGACGTCGATCCAGGGGTTTCCGATCACCTACGCCGTCGACGGCCGACAGTACCTCGCGATACCGACGGGCAGCGGCGGCGCGAGCTGGGGCGGCATGCTGCCGAGGGACCTGACGCCCGAGGTCCGGCGTCCACAGGGGGGCAACGGGCTCTTCGTCTTCGCGTTGCCTTGACGGCGTCGGACCCTGGCGCGGTACGCGGCGCGTCTCATGGGTCGACCCCGTCGACCAGATCGACCGGGCGGCCGTGCTCTCGGTGTCGGGCCGGTCTATCGCGACAAGCCCGCGACCGGCAAGCTGTTGCGCGGTCGGGTCCGGGGAGTGCTCGCGGCGGCGCAAGCTTTCGGCCATGTCGACGTGAACGCGGCGGGCGAGGTGATCGACGCGGCATTGCCCATCCTCGGAGACCGTTCTGCGAGTCGATTACACGGTCCGTTCCATGTTCTACACACTGAATGATCCTATCGCAGGAAAGCCAAGGAACGACCTGATCTCGTGGAGCCAGGACCATTGCCGCCGGGCAATACTGAAGCGTCTCGGTGAGGCTTCCACGACTCCAAAGGACGTCTGGACTCTCAACTTGGCACTCGGTGCATGACGCGTTCGAAAAGAATCTCGCGGGCTGCGGAAAAACTCGCCACGCACGGCTGGTTTGAGGGATTGGTCGGCTTTTTCTGGCTATCTGCGGTGAATTGAGCAATGTATCTTAGTCGGGCTTCTGTGATATGGGCTTTAGTATTTTGTATTACGTGTTTGTCTTACCACACGTCCAGGCTGGAAGGCCGACTGTCTCCACATTCCGTCATCAAATAATCGCCGAATTAGCCCCAATGCTGTTGCGTTAATGTTCCAACGCGACGATTCGCGGTGTCCAATTTCACTTGCGTCGGGGCACCGCGCCATGACGGCGAAGCGCGTAGCCGCTCATCTTCCGCTTGACGCCGCGGGGTTTCTTCTGTCCGCGACTGGAGACGACCCGCTCTTCGAGAATCTCGTCGAGCACGCGGTGGCGGAGCCGCTCATCGTGAGCCGAGGGGGGAATTGCGGGGGTTTCGACGCGGTGGCGCACGACCCGCACGGCGTGGATGAACGAGAGCGGGTCCGGATCTTCGTCCACCTTGCGCGCGGCCTCGTGGATCAGACGCCGCTCGGCGTAATGCGCCGGCATCAAGCCGTGTACCGTTATCGGTACCTCCGGGAAGGCTGCACATGGCCCAGGTGGGTTGGGAGAAGCAGGATTTGCGATCCACGCCGTCATGGCGTCGGGCGCGGCGCCGGGGCGGCCGTGGCGTCCTGCGACGGCGCATTCGATGACGCGGATGTCGAACGGGCCGTCGCCCTGGTCAGCCACGGCCGTACTCACGGCCGTCTCGTCGAGCTCGCGGGCGAAGTGGGCCATCGCGGGGTCGTCCAGACAGGCGGCCACGGACTGCGGGCGCATCCCCGCGAGCCGCTTCGGCGGGCGCAGCCGCGCGTCGGGCCGCGCCATCCCGTGGCGCGCGGGCGCCGGCGCGGCGCTACGGACGAGGCTTCAG
>JAJEEA010000146.1 GCA_022821235.1 Vicinamibacteria bacterium | reverse complement strand
ACGAGCCGCGCATCTCGTTCGACGACTTCATGAAGGTGCAGCTTCGGGTCGTGAAGGTGCTCGCGGCCGAGGCGATCCCGAAGTCGAAGAAGCTGCTGAAGGTGACGGTGGACGACGGGGCCGGCGAGCGCACGCTGGTGGCGGGCATCGCCCGCGCCTACGCCCCCGACACCCTGGTGGGCCGCTCGGTGGTCATCGTCGCCAACCTCGAGAAGGCGAAGCTGATGGGGGTCGAGTCGAACGGCATGATCCTCGCGGCGACGGACCCGGACGGCGGGCCGGTCCTGCTGGGGGTGGACGACCCCGCCGCCGCCCCGCCGGGGGCCCGGGTCCGCTAGTATCCCCGCCGTGCAGTTCGCGAGAGCTTGAATCGCGGTAAGTGACTGCAAGAATGTGAGTAATGCCGCGTAGAATCGTTCCACGAACCACGGTTCGGAACACTGGTCGAGGCCGGGGCGCGCCGATGTTCGATTCGCACTGCCATCTTGCCGACGAGGCGTTCGAGGGCGATCTCGACGCGGTGGTCGAGCGGGCCCGGGAGGCCGGCCTCCGGGGCGCCCTGTGCATTCTCGACGCCACCAATCGGGCCGAGGCGGCCCGCGCCCGGCAGGTGGCGGCGGCGTGGCCGGAGGTGCGGTTCGCGGTCGGCGTGCACCCCCACCAGGCCGGACAGTTCGCCGCATGCCTCGACGAGGTGGGGCCGCGCCTGCGAGCCGCCGTGGCGGCGCGGTCCCGCGCTTGCGCGGTGGGCGAGATCGGCCTCGACTACCACTACGACTTCGCGCCGCGCGACGTCCAGCGCGAGGTGTTCCGGACCCAGGTCCGGGTGGCGGCCGAGCTGGGACACCCCATCGTGATCCATACCCGCGAGGCCGACGAGGACACCTTCGCGGTCCTGGAGGGAGAGGGCGCGCCGCCGCCGGGCGGCGTGTTCCACTGCTTCACGGGCGACGCGGCGACGGCGCGCCGGGCCGTCGACCTCGGCTTCCACGTGTCGTTCTCGGGCATCGCGACGTTCAGGCGGGCCGACGCCGTGCGCGAGGCGGCCGCCGCGGTGCCCTGGGACCGGCTGCTCGTCGAGACCGACGCCCCGTACCTGGCGCCGGTCCCGCACCGGGGGCGCCGCAACGAGCCGGCGTGGGTGGCCCGGGTCGTCGAGGTGGTGGCGGGCGTGCGCGGGACGCCTCCCGACGAGGTGTCCGCGCGTACCGCGGCCGCCTTCGAAGCCCTTTTCCCAGGCGGTGACTCCGTGGTGGAGGCGCCCCGCACGATCCCCTAAAGGGTTGCTGCGTTGACACTTGGAGCGTAACTGTGCTGAAATCCGGGGCGCGAGACGCCGCCGTGTCGAGAACCTCTGTTCCCCCGGACCTCGCGGAGATCTTCGAGCCCATACGCGCGGACCTGGAAGCGGTCGAGCAGAAGTTCGTCCACCACATCGAGTCGCGGGTCGAGCTGATTCCCGAGATCGGCCGCTATCTCCAGGCGAGCGGCGGCAAGCGGGTGAGGCCGGCCCTCCTGCTGATGTGCGCGCGGCTCGGCGGCTACCGGGGCGAGAACGCCACCCTCTACGCGGCGGTGGTGGAGTTCATCCACACCGCCACCCTCGTGCACGACGACATGATCGACGACGCGGTCACGCGTCGCGGTCGGGAGACCGTGCATGCCCGCTGGGGCAACGACATCACCGTCCTCCTCGGCGACTACCTCTACATCAAGTCGATGGGCATGGCCCTGACCGTCGACTCGCTCGAGCTCGTTCGGCTGCTCTGCGACGTCACCCGCGGCATGATCGAGGGCGAGCTGTACCAGCTCACCAAGGTCGGCGACGTGGACATCAGCGAGGAAGAGCACCTGGAGATCATCCGGCGCAAGACCGCCCACCTCTTCGGCGGCTGCGCCCAGATCGGCGGCATGCTCGGCGGGTTGCCCGAGGACCGGCAGGCCGCCCTGCGCGACTACGGCATCAGTCTCGGCATCGCGTTCCAGCTCGTCGACGACCTCCTGGACTACACCGCCGACGAGAGCGTGCTCGGCAAGCCGGTGGGCGGCGACGTGCGCGAGGGCAAGATGACGCTGCCCGCCATCTACGTGCTCCGGAAGGCGGGGGCGCCGGCGCGCGCCCTGCTGGACGCGCTCGTGCGCGACCGCCGGTTCTCGCCCGACGCCTGGAACGAGCTGCGCGGCCTGCTGGCCGAGCACCGCGTGCTCGACCTCGCCTTCGAGCGGGCGGCGGAGTTCGCCGAGGCCGCGAAACGGTTTCTCGAGGGCTTCCCCCCTTCCCCGGAGCTCGACGCCCTGATGGCGCTGCCCGACTACGTGCTGGCCCGGGACCGCTGACGCCGCCCCCCGGCTCCATCGAGGCGTGGCTCCGGTCCCCTGCGCCACCGGCCGCCCGCGGGTGAGATGCGTTCCACGACCCGGCCCGCCCCCGAAGGCCGGCCCGCTCCGCACGCGGGTTTCCGCCGCGCCCGGCCCCGGCCGCGCATCGGGCGGCCCGTTCGGGGAACCTTATAATGACCGGCGCAGGACGATGACCGAGCGTATTCTCGTGGTCGACGACGACGAGGGCGTGCGCGACGCGCTCAAGATGACTCTCGAGTACGAGGGCTACGAGTGCCTGTTCGCCCGCAGCGGCCGGGAGGGCCTCGAGCGGCTCGGGGCCGAGAGCGTCGATCTCGTGCTGCTCGACGTCAAGATGCCGGGGATGGACGGGCTGGAGGTCCTGCGGCGCATGCGCGAGCGCGGCGACGCCGTCCCCGTGATCGTCATCTCCGGCCACGGCACCATCAGCACCGCGGTCGAGGCGACGAAGCAGGGGGCGTTCACGTTTCTCGAGAAGGGGTTCGAGGGGGACGTCCTCAAGGTCAACATCCGGAACGCCCTGGAGCAGCACCGGCTGAAGAGCGAGGTCAGCCGCTACCGCGCGCTCGCCGAGATCCGTCACGAGATGGTGGGGGAGAGCCTGGCCCTGAAGGAGGTCACGGACGCGATCGGGCGGGCCGCGCCCACCACGAGCACGGTGCTCGTCCAGGGGGAGAGCGGGGTCGGGAAGGAGCTGGTGGCGCGGGCCATACACCGAAACAGCCGGCGGGGCCGCGAGCGGTTCGTGCAGGTGAACTGCGCCGCCCTGCCCGAGGAGCTCATCGAGTCGGAGCTGTTCGGGCACGAGCGGGGCGCGTTCACGGGGGCGACCCAGAAGCAGATCGGCAAGTTCGAGCAGGCGGACCGCGGCACCATCTTCCTCGACGAGGTCGGCGACATGAGTCTCCGCACCCAGGCCAAGGTGCTGCGCGTGCTTCAGGAGGGCGAGGTCGAGCGGCTCGGGTCCGCCCGGACCATCGAGGTCGACGTGCGGGTGCTCGCGGCCACCAACCGGAACCTCGAGGAGGACATCGACAACGAGCGTTTCCGCGAGGACCTCTACTTCCGGCTCAGCGTCATCCCGATCCGGGTGCCGCCCCTGCGCGACCGGCGGGAGGACATTCCCCGACTCGTCCGCCACTTCACGGCGCTGTTCTGCCGGGAGAACAATTTCCGGCCCCGGGAGTTCACGCTGGCCGCGGTCGAGGCGCTGGCCGGGGAGCGCTGGCGCGGGAACATCCGCGAGCTGAAGAACACCGTGGAGAGGCTGCTGGTGATGACCCCGGGAGAGACCATCGACGTGGGCGACGTCCGCGCGTTGGTGCGGACGGGGGCCCGGGACGGGGCGGCGGGCCTCGCCGCGAGTCAGGCCGGCACCCTGCGCGAGTTCAAGGAGCGGGCCGAGCGCGCGTTCCTCGTCGACAAGCTGCGCGAGCACGGCTGGAACATCTCGAGGACGGCGGAGGTCATCGACACCCCGCGCAGCAATCTCTACAAGAAGCTGGAGCAGTACGGGATCTCGCAGGAGACGGACGCCTAGTGGTGCGTCACGTCCCAATCTTCGGATACGGATATGGGTTTGGGGCCCGCAATCGTTGACGAATCACCGCCCACGAACCCGAACATTCAGTCATGACGCAGCACTAGCAGTTCGCGCCGCACAACGGTGCGGACCCCTGGCAGAGTTGGTTGGGCGCCGAGCGGAGCCGGGGGCGACGATTGGCGGGCTGAGGAGGAACGTCGAGAGAAGACACGGCTGACGCGCCGCAGAGGGACAGGCGACCGCTGCACGCGGTGCCCTTCCGGGGCATCGGGTGGGGAGGAAAGTCCGAACTCCGAAGGGCAGTGCGCCGGGTAATCCCCGGTCAGGGCGACCTGAAGGAAAGTGGCACAGAAAACACACCGCCTCCCGGCGTTCCGGTTCCGGTCCGCCGGGCGGTAAGGGTGAAAAGGTGCGGTAAGAGCGCACCGCGTCCGCCGCAAGGCGGATGGCAGGCTAAACCCCGCACGGAGCAAGACCGAATAGGGAGGCGCTCGAGGGCGGCCCGTCCGAAGCCTCCGGGTAGGTTGCTCGACCCCGCCAGCGATGGCGGGGCTAGAGGAATGGTCGCCGCCCGGCGTCCGCCCGTCCGCGGACGGCGCCGGGTACAGAATTCGGCTTATCGTCCCTCTGCGGCGCTCTTCTCACGGGCATCGCGCATTCATCGGCGCCGCCAGTCCACACGAGGTCGCGCCTCGCCCCATGCCTGTCGCGCCCGCGCCGCCTGGGACGTCGGTCCCGCTTCTGAAGCTGCGCGGACGCCGATGCCGCGCCGACCTGGCGTCCGCGCCTCATGCCAGTGCCGCCCTAGTCTAGCTCGGCGCCGACGGCATCGGGCCGCCCGGGTCGGTCGTTTGTAGATGCCGGGAGGAGTGAACCATGAGCGAGGAAACCGCGGAACAGATGCGCGGCCGGCGGCGGACTATGGCGCTCAGCCGCCTCTACCTCGACCCGAACAACTACCGGTTCGTGGACCGTCGGGAGTACCGGGCAGTGCCGCCGGAACGCGTTTTCGAGGCAGACGTGCAGCGGCGCACGACCAACTTCGTGTTGGGACGCCAGCAGGAGAACGTTCGTGACCTTGTGGCTAGCATCAAGGCGAACGGTTGGCTCGACATCGACCCCATCCTGGTCCAGCGCACGGAG
Source organism: Vicinamibacteria bacterium (assembly GCA_022821235.1). GTDB lineage: Bacteria > Acidobacteriota > Vicinamibacteria > Vicinamibacterales > UBA8438 > JAJEEA01. The sequence continues at coordinate 3,653 of JAJEEA010000146.1, read as the reverse complement.
ACGGGACGGTTTCTCGTGGTCGAAGGGAACCGGCGGGTAGCTACACTCAAGTACCTGCAGCGTCGACACGAAGAGGGAGACATCGATCTCGGGAAGCTCGACCCTGGACTGTTTGCCGAGCTGCCGGTCATCCTCTATCCGGAAACGGACGAGCGAAGCCGCCTCGTGATGATGGGGCTTCACCATATTTCCGGCAAGCGGCGCTGGCCCGCGATCAACCGCGCCCGCGCCATGGAGCGGCTGCTTCCGCACTTCGGGAACGATGCGCAGGCCGTCTGCGAGGCGCTCGGCGTCAGCAAGCGCGAGTTCAACCTGTCGGTGAGAACGCTGGCCCTGGTGAGGGCCTACGAAGACAGCGACTACGGCGACCAGTTGCAGCCCGATCAGTACAACCTGTTTCGGGAGGTTCTCAGGAGCGAGGATCTGCGGGACTGGATCGGCTGGGACCACGACGCTCGCGCGGCTTCCAACCGGTCGAACCTCAACCGACTCTTCTCGTGGATGTCGAACGAAATCGAATCCGGCGAGGGAGGCGAGGACGGTGAGGACGGTCAGGACGTTGACGCGGGATCGATGTCCGATCCCGTGATTGCGACCGGAGGGCAGGTTCGCGAGCTGGCCAAGATCATCACGGATCCCGAGGCGGTCGAGAAGCTCGACGAGACCCGCAGTCTGCAGGAGGCGACGCTCTCCAGCAACCTCTTGGTGAAGAGCGAGATCGACGGCGCGTTCAGGTCCTGCGACAGGGGCATCGAGAGGCTCAATCGGCGCTTGGGCGACCTGGAAACGCGCCAGATCGACAGAGTCGAGCAACTCGTCGGCAAGCTCATGGGCATCATGCTGGCCCGCAAGCGGCAACCGCCGGCTGCCGGCCGCCGGCTGCCGTGGCAGCCCTTCAACGAGATCCCGCAATCGCAGTTCTCGGGCATCCACGTCGAGAGCTATCGCGGCATCAGCGGCCTCACCCTCGACGCCCCGGGTCGAGTCAATCTCATCGTCGGCGTCAACAACGCCGGCAAGACGTCGCTGCTGGAAGCGATCTACCTGCTGGCGCACCAGAACGACGAGCTTGCTCTGCTGGACGCCATTCACTGGCGTGGCCGGATGGAAGGCGATCCTCCGCCGTTCTGGCTGGTCGAGCAGCTTCCGGGCTTTGCCCGCATCTCTGGACGCTTCGACGAAATGCCGGACAACGGGACGAGCGTCAAGTTCGGGGTGAGCACCGCACCGGAGCCGGAGGTCGAAGACCAGACTTCTTTTCTCTCGAAACTCGTCATCGAATCCGACTACGGCGCGCTTGCGCAACGCACGGACGTCGAGTTCTTCGGGGACCGCCCTCGGCGGACCCGGTTCGAGGGCCGGAACTGGCTGTGTCGGTCGGCATTCACGAGCCCTTTCGTGGCCAACCGCCCCGAGACGCTTGCGCGCTGCAACAAGGCGAGCATCGAGGCGGGAACGAAGGGGCAGATTATCGACTTCATTCGGGAACGTGTCGATCCTGGATTGCGGAACATCGAGATGAGTGACCGGTTCAGCCGGTTCCTGGTGACTCACGACGATTTCGAGAAGGCGCCGGACCTCGCCGTGTTCGGCGAGGGCGTGCGGCGCGTGTTCGAGATCGGCTTGCTCTTCGCCGACGTTCGGGGGGGCGTGCTTCTCGTCGACGAGTTCGAGAACGCGGTCCACACCGAGCTCCTCGCCGAGTTCACCCGCCTCGTTCAGGACCTCGCGGTCTCGCGCAACGTCCAGGTCTTCCTGTCGACCGACAGCAAGGAGGCGATCGACGCCTTCGTTTCGAACGGACAGCGGGCCCACGATGTCGTCGGCTATGCGATCAGTCGCAACGCGGGCGACGTCGAGGTCCGTCGGTATGGCGGCGACCGGCTTCGCAAGCTGCACGAGACCGTGGACTTCGACCTGCGGGGCGTGCGATGAAGGCGGTACTGGTCTTCTGCGAAGGCCGCCACGACGTCGTGTTCGCGCAACGGAGCCTGGGGGCGCACGGCGGTTGCGAGTGGGTCGACCGGCCCGTGGGCGAGCTGCCCTCACCGTTCGGCCGGGGCAAGGCTGTCGCCAAGGGGCTGATCGCCAGGCGATTCGAGCGGCAGGCGCTCGAAGACCTTCCCCTTCGGGATGCGGCCCGCCCGCCGCTGCCGAGCTTCGACGCCGTCGTCGAGAACGCCGCTACGGGGACGATGTTCGTCCTCGTTCGGACTCACGGACAGGATCAGTCGGGCGCATGTCCTGGAGCTGCTCCAGGATATGCAGGATACGTTCGTGGATCAGCCGGCCGATACGTTCGACGTGTCGGAGTACGCGACCGCGTTTCTCTTCGACGCCAACAGCGAGGGCGTGGAGGCCAAGGTGGCGGCGTTTCGTGAGCGTTACGGTGCGCACTTCGGCGATCTCTCCAACCTCGGACACGGTGGGTGGCTGGCGGAGACCACGGTTCCCGTGGGCTGCTTCGTGTTCCACAAGAGCACTCAGGAGCCTACCGGTACCGTCGAGGATCATCTGGCCCCGATGGCCGCGCGGGCGTGGCCGGGACGGTTCGCCGAGGCCGGCCGCTTCATCGACGACAACAGGGACGGGGACGACACCGTCTCAGCCAGCGAGGCCGGGCGGCTGAAGGCGATCATCACGGTCGCGGGACAGTTCAAGCACCCGGGTGCTCCCATGTCGATCATCATAGGCCGAAGCCTGCGCCGCGCGCGGTTCAAGGCGTCTCCGGTGAGTGCGGAGCTCGCTGCCTTCCTCACGGGAGCTCCCTGGAACGCCTCCTGATGGACACGCAGGTCGAGGTGTCGTGGATCCAGGAGTCCCCGGAGCGTGGCGGCTGATGCTGGGAGCCGACAGTACTTCGCGCACAGTGACGGTTCGACGGCGACCTCGGAGAGGCACCCGTTCACGGATCACGCCGAGGGCGTTGCGGATCGCGCCGCGGTGTTCTTGCAGCGCTTTGGGCGCGTTCGGCTGGCTCGTGCCCGGGGTCTCCTGCATGACGTGGGCAAGATCACAGATAGTCCGAGGCGGAGCCGATCTCGCAGGGGCGGGCCGTCGGCGGGCGGCGTGGATTGGAACCTGGAGGCGGTCTGCGATGCCGCGGCCGTCTTCGGGGGCGGGGTCACCGCCCTCGCGTCGGCGGTGGCGCTGTCGGCCTGCGGCACGTTCCGGGTCGTCGCCGGCGTGTCGCACCATTCCCGCGGGCCGTCAGGCCCGCTCCACCTTAAACGAGACCACGTTGCGGGTGTCGCGGCTGACGCTGACCTTCGAGAACTTGCTCATCCCCGTGATGAAGCTGAACCCGGATGTGGTCGTCCCGCCCTTGATGACCGAGCAGACGCCGCGCAGGTAGTTGCGGTTGGCGCGGGCGACCTCGGGGGCGTCCAGCGCGTCGAGAATCGGCTAGTGGTGCGTCACGTCCCAATCTTCGGATACGGACATGGGTTTGGGGCCCGCAATCGTTGACGAATCACCGCCCACGCACCCGAACATTCAGTCATGACGCAGCACTAGTGCAGCGGCATGTTTTAATGTTAGGACTATCGGGGAACTCGTCTCGAGCCGAGAGAGTTCTCATGCCAGAGAAGAGGTACATCGTTCGGCTCACCGCCCAGGAACGCGAGGTCTGTCGACAGACGGTCCGCAAGCTC
>JAJEEA010000531.1 GCA_022821235.1 Vicinamibacteria bacterium | reverse complement strand
GAGCTTGCGGACCGTCTGTCGGCAGACCTCGCGTTCCTGGACGGAAAGCCGGACGATGTACCTCTTCTCTGGCATGAGAACTCTCTCGGCTCGAGACGAGTTCCCCGATAGTCCTAACATTAAAACATGGCACAGCACTAGCCCAGCGCGCGTACCCGGCCGCGTCGCGGGGCGCCGGATCCAGTGGCGGCATCTCCACGTCGAAAGCTCTCAGCTTGCCGTAAAGTGCTGTCAGCTTGTGCTCGAACAGGGGATCGTCGTCGGACTCCCGTAGCACGAAGTCGACCTCGACTTCGATTTGGGCAGCCTGCTTGCGCCCGGCGTAGACATCCCACCAGTCCGCGAACTTGCTGTAGATGAACAGCAGCGCGAAAGCCCCTGCGAAGCCGCTGATGTACCAGAAGATGTTGTCGTTCATTGAGTGTATCCAGCGAGGGAGCCAGGACCACGTCTCCAGGATCCCTCGCACTTGTACCGGGATGATGATCACTGTCCAGAGGGCACCGAGCCAGCCGGGGATCGCGCCGAGTCGCCGAAGCTGTAGCCTGAGCCATGAGTTCTGCATGCGGGCACGGTACCCGCAGGACCCGGTTCTGTCGAGCCGCCGCGACCTGCGCCCGCCCTCATTGTCGGCCCGGAGTAGCGCAGACCTCGTGGCCTACGCGAACCACGAGGCGTACGGGTGGTGTACGGTACGAGCCGCGCAACCCACCGTAGATCAGTGGTTTACAGGGATGGCCGAGAAGGCCGGGCAAGGACCGTGCCGGGATCAGGCGAAAGTGCGGGCGAAGACCAGGGCGGGTGTTTCAAAAAGGGGCACCTACCGCGGCTCGGTTTCGGTGAGATACGCTGCCCAGTGGTCCATGAGGCGGCGACGGCGCTCAAAGAGCGTCGACCGCGCGTACGCGGCCTCGACCTTGTCCTTGACCTGATGCGCAAGCGCGGCCTCGACGACCTCGCGAGGGTGGTTCGTCTCCTCGGACGCCCAGTCCCGGAAGCTCGATCGGAAGCCGTGGGGCACGGCCTGGATGCCCTGCTCCTTGAGCAGCTTGGACAGGGTCATGTCGGAGAGAGGCTTGCCCCGCGGGCTCGGGAACACGAGGTCGCTGCCGGTGCCTAACGCCCGCGCCGCCTCGAGGATCGCTGCGGCGCGCGTCGACAACGGCACCCGGTGCTCGCGGTTCGCCTTCATGCGCTCAGCGGGGACGGTCCAGACATCGGCCCCGAGGTCGATCTCCTCCCACCGCGCCAGCCGCACCTCGCCGGACCGCGCCGCCGTCAGCACCAGGAACTCGAACGCCAGCTTGGCCGCCGTGGTCGCTCGCGACGCGCGGACCGTCGCCACGGCTGAGGCGACCTCCGCATGAGGCAGGGCCCGCATGTGCCGGACGACATCCCGCTGGCGCCCGAGCGTCGCGGCAACGCGGTCGCACGGGTTGTCGGCCCGGTACTCCATGGCGACCGCCCACTGCATCACGGCGCCGATGCGCTGCCGCACCCGGCGGGCGGTCTCCGGCTTCTCGTGCCAGATGGGGGCGAGCACGCCGAGCACGTCGGCGCTGCTGATCTCTGACACGGGGCGCTCGCCGAACCGGGGGAACACGAACCGCTCGAGGCTTGCGGGCCAGTCGTGGGCGTGCTTCGGATTCCTCCAGCCGGCGCGCTTCTGCTCGAGCACGCGCGCCGCGGCATCCGCGAAGGTCGGGGTCCCCTTCGCGCGTCGCTTCTCGGAGAGCGGGTCGCCGCCGGCCCGCGCGACCCTCCGGTTGGCGAAGGCCTGGGCTCGCGCCGCCTTCAGCGACACCAGCGGGAAGCCGCCGAGGCCGAGCTCACACCGCCGGCTTCGGATCAGGAGCCGTTGGATCCAACGCCGGTTGCCCGAGGGGTCGACCTGGAGGTAGAGTCCTTGCCCGTCGCAGTACCGTCCGGCTTCGGCGACGGCGCGCACGAAGGCGGCCGAGAGCGCGTTCTCCGGGTGCCGACCTTGGGGCTTGGTTCTTCGCTGTCTCTTCGGGTATGGCATCGCCGACCATTATACCCCCCATCTAATGGTGGGTAGCCCGAGATTTCGGCGGACTGTCTTGGACGAGTTTCGGCGAGTGTTGGGTGGCAGTCAAGCTGATGATAATGAACGGTTTACGGACAACAACGGACGCCCCGTTACGGCTTTGGACGGTACGAAAATTGGGGGACACTCTCTCCGCCACTCCCTCCCTGTAGATCGCTGCAAGTAGATCGCCAACAGCCGTACGTACGCCCGACGTAGACCCTCACTCTACCCGCCAATTCGCCGCGGACTTCGCCGGACGTTCGAGACCGCTGTCGGACCTGCTGGGACCCCGGACCCGATCCCCCCGAGCTCATCACGAAGGGGCAGGCCGCCGGGCTGCGGGAGCGCTCCGCGTCCCGGAAGCACTTCATCGACCCCTGGCATCCGCGGGACCAGCCGCTCCGGCCGGCTCGACCGGACGTCGGCCAGCTTCTCGGACCGCAATTCCCGGCCGCCGCCTTCGCGGCGTCGGTGCTGACGGGCCGCCGTTCGGCGCAGCCGGCGAGTGCCCGCGCCTTCGCCGACGGGCTTCGTGGCGTTCGGCGAAAGGTCCCGGGGCCGTTCGCTTTCCGAGTCTTCAACGCCTTCCTCTACAGGGGCGGATTTCGGCCGTGGTCCGCGGGGCCGGCGCCCCGACCCCCTGGTGCACATTCCGGGCACCGAAGAACCTCCGAGCAAGCACAGCGGAATCACGGGGTCTGAGAGAGAGGTGAGCGAATGCGACGGTTCGGGCGTGTCTTCTGTGGCTTGGCGTTCTCGGTGCTGATCGGCGGCGTTGCCGCCGCCCCCGCGGAGGGGCAGGTGTCGGACATCTGGTTCGACGCGCCTCACGACGGCGCCACGTGGCACCGCGGCGACGTGATGCGGGCCCGGATCGTCCCCACGGTGCCGATCTCGGGGGTGGGCAGTCGTCCCGTGCTCGAGCTGGTCGTCGGCGAGAACACCCGGGAGGTCGAAGGCCGCTTCTACCAGAACGGCACTCGGGCCCAGTTCTTCTACGTGGTGCGGAGCGAGGACGCGGCCGCGCCGGACGAGGTCCGAATGGTCAAGGTGTCGCTGGCCGGCGTCGAGGTCGACCTGAGCGGCTTCACCCCCGCCACCTACGCGGTCGACGGCAGCTCCCGCGGCGCTGCGCCGGCCATCGACGCCGTCGGGCTCAGCTCGTTCTTCGTGCCCGCCGACGGCGTGTACCGCCCCGGCGACGAGATCTACTGGTTCGCCCGGTTCCACAAGGCCATCGCGGTGAGCGGGGCGCCGGTGCTGGCGCAGCGCATCGGCGAGGAGATGCGGGAGGCGCGCTACCGTCCCGACGTCCAGACGCTCCCCGGCGGGATGTACTTCACCTACACCGTGCAGGCCGGCGACTGCGACATGGACGGGGTGGGCATTCCCGCCAACGCGATCAGCGGCGGCTCCGTCCGCGAGGCGGACGGCTCGCGGGCCGCCGACCTGTCGCACCCCGCCCGGGACCCGGCGAGAGACCTTCAGGCCGACGCCACGCGACAGGTGGCGTGCGCGGCGGTGCCGGCGGCGCCGGGCCCGTGGCTGGCCCTGCTGGCGTCGCTCCTGCTGGCCGCTGGCGCGCATCTCGTCCGGCAGCGCCGTCTCGCGTGAGGACGGCCGTCGCTGGCGGGCACCGTCGTCGTCGGGGCGTTCACTGGCCCGAGCCCGGCGAGGCTCCCCAACCACTCCGGGACCGGACCGGTCAACTCGTTCCGCCAGAGGATCAACCCCTGGAGTCTCGCCAGACGTCCCAGCGTGTCCGGAATCGCGCCCGTCAACACGTTCCCGCCGAGGTCCAGCCAGTCGAGCTCGGTCAGGCTCCCCAAAGCCGGCGGAACCGTACCGGCCAGGCCGTTCTCGCGGACATTCAGCCACGTGACGCGGCCGCCGCCGTCGGTCCCCACGCCGTACCATTCGTGCAGCCGCGCCGACGTCTTCCAGCTCGTGCGGTTCGTCCAACCCGGGCCGCCGGTCGCGTCGTAGAACGCCTCCAGCACCGCGCGATCCGACGCGACGCTGCCCTGCGCGGCCGCGTCGGCCCCGAACGCGGCCCAGAAGGCCACCGCCAACGCCGCGATGGACGCCCGCGGCCGCACCGGTGTCGTCCACGCAACTCGGGTCATGCTCGACCGATGCGCCGTGGTACGGTGCCCTCAAGGCCCCGGCAAGATCGCCGTAGCGCCGGAGTGAACGCTTCGCCTAGGCTACTTCCTGCAAGAATCACGCGGCAACCCCCTGCCGCAGCCGGTCCTCGGGCCACCGCCGCCGGGGCGTGCGCGGACCTGGTGATGCCAGATGCGGACGACCCTATATCGTCACCTCTCCTCACACCTTCTCTCGACGCGACTTTCCGGCCACCCACCAATGAGAACCCGCCCGACGTAGGAATTCGTTGGAAATCAGCGAAACCTGCCTGCCGCATGAGTCGAACGACTTCATCGTACGTTCGCTGCACGCCACCGCTGCCCCGCGCTATCATGTTCGCATTCCACAGCGCCGCTATCTGCGGCCGCCCGGGCCGTTCATCGAAGAGAACCTCGTGGACCCACAACGCTCCCGATTCCGTCAAATGGCGCGAACAACGATCGAGAAGCACCAAGGCGTCATCGTCATTCTGATCATGAAGGAAGTTTCCGAGAAAGGCGACATCGCTCGCATCGAGCCCCCAGTCCAGTTGAAAGACATCCATCGGAACGACGGTCACCCTGTCGGCGACGCCGTATTTTCGCAGGTACGGGGCAACGAACGGCGCCACCGTCGGCTGTTCCACCAGAAACACCGACGCCTCCGGATTGTCGAGCGCGACGGGAATCGCAAACGTACCACTTCCGCCCGCAACGTCCACTACCCGAGTGACCCCGTCGAAGACACCGCTTCTCGCGGCCGTCACGCTGGGAGCGAAGTTCCGGCTGTGTTGAATGGCAAGCCGGACCTCCGTGCTCCAGCTCGCAGTTGCCGTCGTCTGCCCGACTCCCGCCAAATACGCACCCGGGACGTCGTCGGTGCAGTCCCAGAAGAGACCCTCGCCGATATGGTAGGGGCTGCCGGGCGCCAGGTACTCGCGGGACAGGTCCGTCAACACGTAACGGCCGTCGCCGGAGGCGCTTTCGACGAGGCCCATGCCGACCAGCACGCCGATCAACGCCTCTGCTCCCCCCTCGTTCAACACCGTCTCTCGGCATACCTCGGACATGGAGCGCCCCTCACGCGGCGCGAGCGCCCGGAGAAGCCCTGTACGGTGGCTCCACTCTACATATTGTGACAGTGAAGCCCCGGCAGACATGCCCCACGCCCTGCCGACTCGCCGGGTGATTTCCGAGATGTCGCACTTTGGGGAAGCTAGATCCATCGCGGCCACAGGTCATGTACCACTCACGGGAGGGTGTATTGGTCCATCGACTACGCGCTCCGTCGCCGCTGCCCTCCCTGCGGCTCTCCCTTGACGGCTACCCAGGCGCAGAAATTCAGGCACCGCCAGAAGCAGTCCACGTGCGTGAAGCCGGACTGGCGCAGCATCTGCTCGTTGGCAGCGGCGCTCCGGGGGACGAGGACGTCTCTGAGCGCCATCTGCTTTCGGTCTATCTCTTCCCGCGTATAGCCCATCGACTCCTTGTGGTCGTGGTAGAGGTCGACCAGCAGCCCGTCGGTCGTGGAGTCGTTGCCGAGGATCTTCTCGACGAGAATCAGCGCTCCGCCGGGCGTGGTGTGCCGATACGCGGCGGTCAGCGTCCGAAGGCGGTCGTCGACGGGCACGAACATCAACGTCAGAACCGCAAGCGTGACGGACGCCTGCACGTCCGGATAGCTGGTCCGCAGGTCGACGTTGCGGATCTCGACCAGACCGGCGTCGATGGACGACTTCAGTCGGCGGCGACAGGCATCGGCCATGGGCTCCGAGACTTCGATGCCCACATAGCGGTTGTGCCCCGCGAACCGGTCGATCAGCGGCGCCATCGCCGCCCCGAGCGCGCATCCGAGATCGACGACATGAGTGTTCGGCTGGACCAGACGAGCGGCCACCTGGAACACGCTGTTCCGCATGGCGTCGAGTTGCGGAATCGACCGAGCCAGCATGTCGTCGAAGACGGCGGTCACGGAGTCATCGAATCGCCATGCCCCTGCGGGCATGTGACCGAGCGAGGAAGCGCCGGGATTCATGGACGTGCCCTCCGGCGGTTGAGCCGCCTCTCGACAGTTTCCTGTGCTTGGGAGTTGCTGAACGGCGCTTCCACGCGCACCGTCACGATGTCGGAGTCGTGGAACTGCTGGTGGCGGACCGAGGACGCGATGTGACGCAGCAGGCGAAGCGAGACCTCCCGTTCCATCAGCACGTCGTCGGGTCGCGCCGCCAGCAGCCCCATGCGGTCCTGCAGGTTCTCCTTGCCGGCCGCGGCGACGAACTCGAGCACGGCGCCGCCGCCCTCCTTGCGGGCCTGCAGCAGCAGGCGTCGACGCTCGCGGGTGTTCCGGGCCTCGTCCTGGCCGAGCAGCGTCAGCAGCGTCTCTTCGCTGGCCGCATCCAACCGGTGGCGCATCTTCTCGCCCCAGCCGCTGCGGGCCGCAAACGCGGCGAGAAACTCCCTGATCCGAGGCAGGGCGGCCACGTCGAGGGCCGACTCGATGCGGCGGCGGGGCGCCGTCACCTCGAGGAACAGGGTCATGAAGACGGCCACGAGACCGCCCGCGGTCATGCCGTTCGCCAGCAGGCCGCCCGCGAGGCCGTCCAGCAGTTGGGGGAAAATCAGGTCGTTCTCGCAGCCGACGCCGACCCAGAAGGCGACACCCGCGATGAGGCCCGTGCGGTGGTCGATGCCGCCCTGCACGACCTCCGTCATGCCGCGCACGAAGGTCATGGCCAGCACCACCGTGAGATACGCGGCGGCGACGGGGCCGGGTATCGCCAGGATCAGGGCGAGCAGCTTGGGCAGGAACGCCAGCGCGATCAGCAGGCCCCCGCCCGCGACTCCCACGCGGCGGGCCGCGACCCCCGTCAGCTCGACGGTGGACACGCTGACCCCGATGGTCTGCGTGGGCATGATCCCGGCGACGCCGGCCATCAGCTTGCCGATGCCGTCGGCGGCCACCGCCCCCTCCACCGCCCGGTAGTCCACCGCCCGCGGCCGTCGCCACGAGACCCGCTGGACGGCGACGGCCCCGGTGATGGTCTGGATGGCGCCGATCACGGCCACGAACGCGAAGGCGGGCAGGAGCCGCACGAACGCCGGACCGGGGTCGAGCTCGACCCCCGGCCACGCCGCCTGGGGCCCGCCGATCCACGGCGCCGCCGCCACTCGGGCCGGGTCGTAGAGCCCCAGGGAGCCTGCGACCGCCGAGCCGGCGACGATCCCGACGAGCGGAGCCCACAAGCGCAGGGTCGCGCCACCCTTCAGGGAGATGCCGCTGATGACGACGACCGTCGCCAGCGCGGTGACCGGCGCCCCCATCGCCGCCACGCCGGGCGGCGCGTCGGTCAGGCGGCTGAAGACGACCGGCAGCACGGTGGCCGGCACCAGCATGTTCACGGTGCCGACGATGGTCGGGGTCAGGAGCCGCCTGAACAGGGCGAGCCGCATGGAGATCGCGATCGGGACGAACGCCGACGCCGCGACGAGGGTCGCGAGCAGGGCCGGGCCGCCCTCGGCGAGGGCGCTGACCGAAACCCCGATGAAGGCGACGGGGGGGCCCGTCGCGAGCACGTACCCGGCGCCGACCCGGCCGAGCCTCGCCGCCTGCAGCGCCGTGCAGACGCCGCCGGCGGCGATGGCCCAGAAGACCGCCCACGACAGGTAGGCGTCGGTCCCGCCGGCAGCGCGGATCGCCATCGTCGGAATGAGGACGGTGCCGGCGAGGCTGAGAACGACGAGCTGCAGGCCGCAACCGACGGCGACGGACGCCGGTGGGCTCTCGCCGGGCTCGTAGCGGACACCCGGACCGCGCTGCGCATCGCCGGCGCTCACCGCATCGACCTAGTGCTTCACCACAGCCGAGTGTTCGGGCATGGGTGCTCTGATTCGCCACCGATTGCGGGCCGCAAGCCCATGTCCGTATCCGAAGACCATGGCGTGACGGACCACTAGCCGGGCCGTCCCGTCATCCAGTTCCACGGCCGAACGTCGGCGTCCGCCAGGAGACCCGCCTGGCCATAGGGGCTCTCGGCGACGAATGCCCGGGCGGCGCCGAGCGAGGGGGCCTCGACCACCAGGAGTAGCCCGTTGACGGTCTCTCCGTCATCGTCGAGCGTGGTTCCCCCGTGAAGAAGGTCCACGTCGGGATGACGGCCGCGATCGCGAACGTAGGCGGCGAAGTCGTCCCTCGGGCGCTGCGGCGCCAGCTCCTCGTTGTAGTTCGCGAACACCATGAAGTGCACGGTCACTCTCCTTCCCATCATCAGTCGTGGACGATGCCGGCCAAGCCGAGCACGACGAGCTGCGGGACGCAACCCGGGACGAGGGTCCGCCGGCGGCTTCTCGTCGGGCTCGTAGCGAACGTTGGAACCACGCTACGCGTCGCCGGCGCTCACCGCATGTGAACCCGGCCGGGCCGCCCCGTGATCCAGTCTCCACGGTCGGACGTCGGTCTCCGCCAAGAGACCCTCCTGACCACAGGGACTCTCGGCCACGAATGCCCGGGCGGCGCCGAGCGCATGGTCGGGGGCGGCCCTGCCGCCGCACGCGACCCTCTATCTGGATCAGGCGTTGCAGGTTCAAGAAGCGAACAGAATCGGTCGCGCTCGGCTTGACTTCACCGTGCCGGTAGCCCGCCTCGTGCACGCCCGCGAGAGCGTCGGCCAGCAACGCGGGCGTGAACGCGTCGAGCGTGTCGCAGGACATCCCATTGCGGCCTCCATGTTCAGCGGACAGGGTGCTGAAGGGATGTCCAGGCCACTCCACGAACGGCACCGGCCTACGGCAGCTCCAGAACGGCGGCGCGCAGCTCCATCAGGTGGTCGGCCCGGATCGGCGTGGCTCCCGCCGTCGCCGCCGCGTCGGTCCAGGGCGGCGCCGGCAGACCGGCCGCCCGATACGCCTCGCCGAGCGCCTACCGCAGCTCCTGCAGATGCACGAGCCTGATCGGCGTCGCCCCCGCCGACAGGACAGGGTCCGTCCAGGGATGAGGCCCCAGACCCAACGCCGTCCGCGCCGCGTCGATCCGTGTCCGGAGCTCGGTGAAGTGAACCGCCCTGACCGGCGTTATCCCGGGCTCGAGCGGATGGTCGGTGAAGGGGGCCGGGGGGCTCACCGCCACCGTGAACGTCCGGACGGCGGCCAGACCGCCCGCATCGGTCGCCGTCACCGTGATTGCCGTCCGGCCCAGACCCACCGCCGTCAGACGCACGCGGGCGCCCGCCGCCACGCCCGTCACCACCCACGGGGCCGACGACGACACCGTGTAGTCGAGAACACCCCGGTCGGGGTCGAGGAACACCGGCGACATATCCAGCTCGAGCGTGCGGCCGAGCGCCATGCGCCGGTCCGGCAGGGTCCCCGTCACGACCGGCGGCCGGTTGCCGCTGCCGAGGCGGCCCCGCCACAACGCCACCGCGGGTCCCGTGGCGTTGAGGACCGCGACGGCGTCGGCCGGGCCGGTCACGCCCGACCCGACGCCGAAGGGAACGCCCAGAGGGTCGTCGCCGCGACGCTGGCGAGGATTCGAGAAGCGAAGCAGGGGCGCGCATCGCAGGGCGGCATCCGCGCACCGGGTGGAATAGGACATGGCCGTGCGCCAGCGACTCGACCGCGGGGCGCCTGCCGCGAGTCCTCGCGGGTTCACGTAGCCGTACGCCGGATGCGACGACACCGGTTTTTCGTGGTGGTGCACCTGGTACCGATCGTGGCTGAGCCCCATGTTGTGCCCGAGCTCATGCGCGAAGACCACGCCTCCGGAGTCGTGGGTGGTCACGCCGAAGGGGCCGTAGAGGTCGGCTATCCCACCGCTACCGGACCTGGCCGAGACCAGCAGGTGCACGAGGTCGGCCTCGACGCGCTCGCGGAGGGCGTGGACCCCGTCCATGTAGCCGTCCGTCGGATCCGCGAGGCGAACGAGGTCGAGCAGGGTGTTTCCCGTCTCGGCGTAGTCCACCAGGGACCGGTTCACCAACGCCACGCGGTGGCGGACCCCGCTCTCCTCGTAGCCTCGATTGGTTTCGGCGACCAGGAGGTCGACGAGGGCCTCCATCGCGGCGGTCCCGCCCGCCGACGCACGCGCGGCCTCCGTATAGACGACGGCCGCGTCGATCGTGACGTCGCCGCGGTCACCGCACAGCCGGCCGCCGAACTCGATGGCCGCCAGCCGGTCCCGCCAGGCCGCCGGGGCGCACGCCGAGGTGGCGAAGATGTCGAGCCGTTCGAGGCGCGCCGGCAAGTCGGGCGGTCTTCCCGACAACCCCCAGTTGTAGGCCAGGTCCAGCTCTTCGAGGTGCGCCAGGCTCCTCAGCGGACCCGGAATCGGGCCCGTCAACCCGCTGTCGAACAGGTTCAGCCGCCGGAGGGCGGCCAGGTTCCCAAGCCACGCCGGGAACAGGCCGCCGGTCAACCGGTTCCCCCCGAGGTCGAGCTGCTCGAGGGCCGCCAGATTCCCCAGCGAATCCGGGATCGGGCCCGTCAACGCGTTCCACGCGAGCGAGAGCCACCGGAGGGCGGTCAGGTTCCCCAACCAGGGCGGAACCGGACCGGTCAACGCGTTGCGCGAGAGAACCAGCCACTCGAGGTCCGCCAAGCCCGCCAGCGCGCCCGGGATCGGGCCCGCCAACGCGTTCCCCCCGAGAAGGAGCCCCCGGAGGGCGGTCAGGCTCCCCAACCAGGGCGGCACCGGGCCGATCAACGCGTTGTCCGCGAGAGTCAGCCACTGCAGGTCCGCCAAGCCTGCCAGCGCGCCCGGGATCGGGCCCGCCAACGAATTGTCCGCGAGGTTCAGCGTCCTGAGAGCGACCAGATTGCCCAGCGCGGGCGGAATCGCGCCGGTCAGGCCGTTGCCCTCGAGCTCCAGGGCGATGATCCGTCCGCGGTCGTCGAGCGTCACCCCGTACCACTCGTCCAGCGGCGCGGACGTCTTCCAGCTCGTCCGGTCGGTCCAATCCGCGCCACCGGTCGCGTCGTAGAGGGCCTCGAGCACCTCGCGGTCGCTCTGCGGGACGGCAGTCGCGACCACCGTCACCGCCATGGCCTGGGCGGCGCTCAGGCCTTCCGGGTCGCGCGCCGTCACCGTCACCGTCGCCGTCCCCGCCGCTCCCGGCACGAGCCAGACGGTGTCGCCGGCCACGAGGACGGAGACCGTACCGGGGTGGCTGGACGCGGCCGCGTAGGTCAGCGGATCGTCGTCCGGGTGGCTGAAGTAGGCCGCCACGGATACGCCGAGGGCCGGACCCTCCTCGGTCAGCGTCTGCGCCGGGATGGCGCCGACGGGCTCGGGCGGGGCCGTGCACAGACGTCCGCGGAAGTCGATCGTCGCCAGCCATGCCTGAAACGCGGGATCGGCGGGCGCGCACACCGCCGTCCCCGTGACGTCCAGGCGACTCAGCCGCGACAGCCCGATCAGGCTTCGAGGGAGCGCCCCGGTCAGGGGGTTGTGCTCCAGCGCGAGCGTCCGCAGGTTCACGAGGCGCCCCAGCGGACTCGGAACCGGGCCGGTCAGCTCGTTGCGAGCGAGGTGCAGGGACTCCAGGTTGGCTAGGCGCCCCAGCGCGCCCGGAATCGCGCCCGTCAACGCGTTCCCCTCAAGATGCAGGAACCGGAGCTCGACCAGGCTCCCCAACCACGACGGGACCGGACCGGTCAGCTCGTTCCCCCGGAGACTCAACCTCCGGAGCTTCGCCAGACGTTCCAGCGTGTCTGGAATCGCACCCGTCAACGCGTTTCCCCCGACGTCCAGCCACTCGAGCTCGGCCAGGTTCCCCAACGCCGCCGGAATCCGACCGGTCAGCTCGTTGGTGTCGAGGCCCAGCTCCTCCAGATTCACCAGACTTCCAAGCGTGCGCGGAATCGTGTCCGCCAACCCGTTCCCCCCGAGGTGCAGCGACCGGAGCGCGACCAGGTTCCCCAGCGCCGCCGGAATCGAACCGGTCAACTCGTTGCCGTCGAGGTTCAACTCCTCCAGATTCACCAGACTTCCAAGCGTGCGCGGAATCGCGCCCGTCAACCCGTTCTCTCCAAGGTGCAGCAACCGGAGCGCGACCAGGCTTCCCAGCTCCGCCGGGACCGGACCGGTCAACTCGTTCCTCCAGAGGATCAATCCCTGGAGCCTCGCCAGATCGTCCCAGCGTGGCTGGAATCGCGCCCGTCAACGCGTTCCCGCCGAGGTCCAGCCAGTCGAGCTCGGCCAGGTTGCCCAACGCCGGCGGAACCGTACCGTTCAAGCCGTTCTCGCGGACATTCAGCGACGTGACGCGGCCGGCGCCGTCGGTCCCCACGCCGTACCACTCGTGCAGCGGCGCCGACGTCCTCCAGCTCGTGCGGTTCGTCCAACCGGGGCCGCCGGTCGCGTCGTAGAACGCCTCCAGCGCCGCGCGATCCGACGCAACGCTGCCCTGGGCGGCCGCGTCGGCCCCGAACGCGGCCCAGAAGGCGACCGCCAGCGCCGCGATGGACGCCCGCGGCCGCGCCGATGTCGTCCACGCAACTCGGGTCATCCTCGACCGATGCGCCGTGGTACGGTGCGCTCAGGGCCTCGGCAAGACCGTGCTCGCCAAGGCCACCCGATCGGATCCATCGAGCCACCGTTGGGGTCGGATAGCGGCTCTTGGATCAGCCTCGGCCTCCGACTACTCCAGCGTCCTCGCAACGCGGAGCCCGGCGGCGGCCCAGCGGAGGTCGGTGGAACCGTCGGTGCCGCGGGTGACGATGCTGACGCCCCGGGCGCTGCCGCGAAGCATGCGGCGGTTCCGCCAAGGGTGCCGCGGGTGATGATGCTGACGCCCCGGGCGCTGCCGTGAAGCAGGCGGCGGTTCCGCCACCAGTGGCCGTCATCGTCGCTATCGGTGAAGACGTTGGAACAAACCCTGCCCACCCCGCCGCCGGTCGCCGACGCGAACGTCCGGTACTCGCCAAGCGTGACCTCCATCCATAAGGGCGACTGAGCGGGGGAAACCGAACAGGCGAGTCGAGGGATTTCAGATCCTCGCCAGTCCCCGCGTCGCCGGCGGCGGCCGACGGCGTCCCGCTCGGTGTTCACGGGCCTCGCCCCAGCTCCGCGTCGCCAACGCCGAGCCGTAGGTCTTCGCGCGCTGGGCCGGGCTCTTCGCCGGGCAGCGGCGTACGACGCTGAGGGCGGGCCGCTGGGCGGCGGCCCAGCTCGCCTTCAACAGCCTGTTCACGCCGCTCGCTTCCGCGGTGCTGCTCGCGGTGATCTGGCTGCTCCTGGTCACGAGCGAGGAGTCGTCCTCGTTCGGGCTCGCGGCGTTTCTCGTCCGCCTTCACCGCCTTCCGCCAGCTCGCCGGGGGGGTGACGGGGCTCATCGGAGCGGCAACGACGTTGATCGCCCTGGTGCCTCTCGTCGAGCGCGTGAAGCCGGTGCTGGAGGCCGAGCCCGAGGCGGTGGAACAGCGCGCCGACCCTGGGGACCTGACCGGCGACATCGAGCTGCGGGACGTCCACTTCCGCTACCTACCCGACACCGAGAAGGTGCTGAGGGGCGTCTCCCTGCGGATCCGGCCGGGCGACTACGTCGCCCTCGTCGGCCCCTCCGGCTCCGGGAAGTCGACCATCTATCGGCTGCTGTTCGGCTTCGAGCGGCCCGCTCGGGGGCGGTGCTGTTCGACGGCCACGATCTCCTCAACCTCGATCCCGAGGCGGTCCGCCGTCATCTGGGCGTCGTTCTGCAGGACGGTCAGGTGGCGGCCGACAGCATCCGGAACAACGTCGCCGGCCCGTCCCGGCTCGACACCGACGAGATCCGGGAAGCGCTCCGCCCCGCCGGCCTCGAAGGGGACGTCCGAGCGATGCCGATGGGGCTGCAGACGATGCTGCACGAAGGCGGGGGCGGGCTGGTCCGGAGGGCAGCGGCAGCGGCTGCTGATCGCCCGCGCGCTGGCCCGCAAGCCCGGCATCCTGCTGCTCGACGAGGCGACCAGCGCCCTCGACAATCACACCCAGTCGGTCGTGCAGGATTCCCTCGCGAAGCTCAACATCACGCGCACCGTGATTGCACACCGCCTCAGCACGGTGCGCGACCTGGACCGGATCTACGTCCTCGACCAGGGGCGAATCGCCGAGAGCGGCCGCTACGACGAGCTGATCACGCGCGGCGGGGTCTTCGCCGAGCTCGCGAAGCGCCAGTTGGCGTGATTTGTTGGCCACCCTCAGGGAATGATCATTTCTTGACGCTTGTCGACGGACCTCGTTGACGACGACGCGGCGGCGGGTCGTCGTCAGAGGCGGGGTCGGTGCGGCGACGGCGTTTGCGTTGCTGCTGGCTGAGCTCGGCCT
>JAJEEA010000344.1 GCA_022821235.1 Vicinamibacteria bacterium | reverse complement strand
ACAATTGGACCTGATTGCACCGCCCGAATCCGACGACTGCCGCTAGATCCAGTGAATTTGAGCCGGACAGGGCGTGGGAGACCGTATGCGTCTACTGCGACACTACAGCGACTTCCAGGAAGTTATTTTTGCGTGGACCCTAAGTATCAGCGTGAATTTGTCTACGATGCCGAGAAGCGGAACGCTGTGCTGGAGACGATCCGCAAGGGCTTCCCGCTCAACGTTATGTACTGGGCGGTCAACGAGGACCGCACCTTTGAGGTCCTCGACGGCCAGCAACGCACCATCAGCTTCTGCCAGTACGTTGCCGGTGACTTCTCGATCAACATCGACGGCCATCCGATGGCCTTCCACAACCTCACCCAACCCCAGAAAGACCAGTTCCTCCGCTATGAGCTGATGGTCTATGTCTGCGAGGGCAACGAGCGGGACAAGCTCGACTGGTTCCGCACGGTCAACATCGCTGGGGTCGAACTGACAGATCAGGAGCTTCGCAACGCCGTCTACACCGGACCGTGGTTGACGCACGCAAAATCAATCTTCAGCAAGACCAACGGCCCGGGCTACGGGCTGGCCAGCAAGTATGCCACCGGTTCCCCGATTCGTCAGGCGCTACTGGAGAAGGCGCTGAAGTGGAAGTCCGGCGGAGAGATCGACCAGTACATGTCGGACCACCAGCACGACCAGAATGCGAACGAGCTGTGGACTTACTTCCAGAACATCATCTGGTGGGTGAAGCAGACGTTCACGACCTACCGCAAGGAAATGAAAACCGTCGAGTGGGGGCCGCTATACGACCGGTTCAAGGACGAGAAGTTCGACACCGACGAGTTGGAGCGCCGCACGGTCGAGCTGTTTCAAGACCCCGACGTGACTAGGCGCAAGGGCATCTACACCTACCTGCTCACCGGCGAAGAGCGACACCTCAGCATCCGCCAGTTTGACGATCGCGAGAAGCGTGCGGCCTACGAGCGCCAGTATCACAGGTGCGCCCACGGCACGCGCTGCCGCACCCCGGGCAATGACGACGGTCAGCACGTCTT
This sequence comes from Vicinamibacteria bacterium, assembly GCA_022821235.1. Lineage (GTDB taxonomy): Bacteria > Acidobacteriota > Vicinamibacteria > Vicinamibacterales > UBA8438 > JAJEEA01. The sequence goes on along the minus strand of JAJEEA010000344.1, from coordinate 6,898 downwards.
CGAGATTGACGAGATGGAGGGCGATCACATCCGGCCGTGGTCCAAGGGCGGCAAGACCGTCACTGAGAATTGTCAGATGCTTTGTGTCCCGTGCAATCGATACAAGAGCGATCTCTAGTGGTATTTCCCTAAAGCTGTCTTGACAGTTAGTGGGGTGCCGAGTAACGTGGGGCCGGGGCATGACCACCCAGCCGCGCCGCTGCAGCTCAACGCGGACGATCGGAGCACGCTGGAGATGTGGGCGCACAGTGCAAGCGCGGCGCAACGCGTGGTGTCCTCGGGCCAATAATTGCACAGGTTGTTTAGCTTGTGAAGTATGTTGGCTCGTCGGGGCCGTTCCCGACCGTCCCGTCAAGCGCGCCCTGCATGTCGTGGGAAGGGCAGGTGGTATAGGTCGTTCTCGGGCGGGTCCACCAGCCGTGCTGATTGCCCCGGACGCCGGCGGGGTTGTCAGTCGGGCCAGAAGTTGTTGGCCAGCTCGGTCAGGAGCTGCCGGGTGGGTTCGGCGTTCGGCCACCGATCGATGTCGGCCGCCGGGGCGTCGAAGTGTCCGTCCCGGGTCGAGAAGCAGGGGACGCGGCCGGCGCAGGTCCGGTTCGGGAACGTCGCCGTCGGTTCGCCGCCGAAGCTCTTGAACGCGATGATCGCGGCGGTGGCGGTTCCGGCCGCGGGCGTTGGCCACCTTGCGGCCAGGGGCGTTCCGGCCGGGGTCTCCGGCCGGTCCTCTCCGGTCGGCGCCGCCGGCGCGCCCGCTTCCTCCACGGCGCCTCTCGCCGCCTCGCGGAGGTTGACGTAGTGCGGCGCCGGGTTGCGGCTGTAGCCGAACACGCGCTTGTCCTCCTCGTGCTCGAAGTCGACGATCGCCAACATCCGGGCGAGGTTCGCCATCGCGCCCCGGAGTCCGTGCGCGGCGGCGTCCATCCGGCGGCTGATCGCTTGCGGTCTCGTCAGTCCCATTGCGCGCCTCCCTGTTGGGGTTTCGCCTCGGCCGGGTTGAGCGGCCGCTGTTTCCCGCCGCCTGGGGTTGATGCGCATTGCGTTCGGGGACCCCGAGGCTCGTTGCCGGTCCCGTGCGCGTGACCCTTGTGTCCGTGATCGATGTCCTGCCTTCATGGACGGGGTTGCCGCGTCGGTCTCCGGCCGGCATGCATCAGGCGTCCGGCGCCGGCGTCGTCGAGGCGCCGGGCGAGGGCGTCGTTCCAGGGATCGATCCCCTTCCAGCGGTTGTGCTCGCGGTGCCAGTCGGCGATTCGGTGGAGCTCCGCGGCGAGCTCCAGGTCATCGTCGCACCGCTTCACCTGGAGCTCGCCCTCGATGTAGGCCAGCACGATTCGGCGGAAGGGGTTCACCCATTGCCCGAACCATGCGGCGTCGGCCCCGGTGTCGATCTGCGCCCACTGGGTCGTGCCGACCGGCGTGCACAGCTCCCAGTCGACCGCGTACCGGTCGTGGATGTCGTTGCACGGCGTGGTGGTCGTCGTCATCGTTCATCGCTTTCTCGGTGTGGGACCTCAACGGGCCGGGAGGGCGTCGTTGATGGAGGGCGCGTCGGCGGAAGGCGTGGAGTCCGGCGCCGGTCTCTGTGGCGGACCGGCGCCCGTCACGCGTCGGCGGGGGTGTCGGGCGCGCCGGCGGCGAGGGCGGCCGCGTAGAGGCCGCTCCAGGTCATGCAGTCGTCGTCGGGCTCGAACCAGGGCGAGGCTTCGCGGGCTCCCGCGGCGCCCACGTTGACCATCTGGACGCCGTTGCAGTGGCGGCAGCGCCGCAGCTCCGTATAGTGCCGGTGGGCGGCGGTGACGGCGGGCGCCCTGAGCGGACCTCGAAACGGCCGGCGCGCGAGGACCGAGCTCCGGCCGTGGTCGCAGTTGCGGAACTGGGGCTCGGCGCGGCCCGCGACGAGCAGGATGACGCGTTGCGCGTAACGGTTGGTCCACTGGATGGCGGACACCGGCAGCGCGGGGCGGAAGCCGTGGAGCGTCGCCGTCTGGGCGAGCTCGGTGTGGGTGGGCCGATGGCGCACGGTGGCGAGATACTGCGCCTGGCTGTCGTAGATCTGCTGCAGCGACAGGTTGTCGGTGGAGGCCGGGGGGCTCGGTATCACGCAGATCATGGTCGTCGGGACGACCTCGGGCCGGCGGGGCTGCGTCATTCGGTGCGCCTCGTCGTGGCCGCGCCCATCACGGCGTCGGCGGTCACGGTGAAGTTCTGGTAGGTGCGCCCGTCCTTCGTCTTCTCCTCCATGCTGAGGGTGCCCATGACGTTCACGCCTTGACCCTTCCTGCACTTCGCGAGGGCCGCGGCCTGATGGCGGAACGCGACCACGTCCACGAACCAGGTCTGCTGGCCGCCCCGGCGGTTGGCCGGCGTCACGTTGCAGGCGATGCGCGCGCGCGTGTACGGGTGTCCCCGTTCGGAGGTCGTCGCCTCCGGGTCCCGCGTCAGCCGCCCGTGCGCCGAGAGCTGCACGTTGGGGGTGAAGTGGCGCGGCCCCGTTTCGGTGCCGGTTGGCGGGCTTCCTTCTTCGGACATCCGTGTCCTCCTTTCGATCGTGGATCGTAAGCCGCGTGCGCGCGATCCCGGCGCCCGCGGTGGTCGTTCCCGGCCGCGGCGTCAGCGCGGCGCGCTGCGGCGGCCGTCGAACAGGAGCCACGCGAGCCACTCGAGCAGGTCGGCGGCGGCCGGGTTGGTCTCGATGACGACCGCCGCCTCGGTGGGCATCTCGGTGTCGGCGCCGGGCTCGAACGTGCGCAGCTCGGGGGCGCCGACGGGCATCCGGTCGTCGCCGAGCGTGGCGTAGAGCTGGAACATCTGCACGGGGCTGTCGCGGTCGCAGTCCAGCGCGATCCGCACCTCCCTCGGCTCCCGCGTCTGCCCTGCGCGCGGCGGCCAGCTCTGCCAGTGCGTGCGCCACCAGGTGCGGCGGATGGTCTGGACCTCGATGACGTGCCGCAGCCACTCGCAGTCGGCCGCGCGCAGGAGTTCTCCGTCGTGGACGGCCCAGCGCCCGGCACGGTCGGCCCCGGCCGCCGTGAGGTGTTCGCCGGGGGCGCCGCGGCCTTCCGGCCACGTCCCGTTGAGCAGCCAGTCTTCGGTCCGGTGGGCGTCCCAGACGCGCTTCAGGAGGGGGATGGTCTCGGGCGGGGGTCCGGGGTGCTGCAGGAGCAGCTCGTATCCGTTCGTGGTGTCGTTCATCGGCCTGTCCACTCGCGCACTATCGCGCCGGGCCCGTCCGGCTCGCCGCCGCCGTCCTCGATGCATCCGGCGCAGACGAGGACGCCCGCGGGGGAGTACGGGACGTAGTCGGCGGAGACGAGGACCATCGTCGTGCACTGGGCGCATCGCTCGCCGCTGACGGCCGCGCGCTCGTCCTCGTCGTCGATGCCGGCCTCGTCGAGCAGGGACTCGATCTCGATCTCGTCGCGCCGCCGCCGGGCCCGCTCGGCCGCGCGCTCCGCGTTCCGCCAGTGGCGGCCGTCTATTCCGATCGCTTGGGGCATCCGTGGTGGTCTCCGGTCATGGGGTTTCGATGCGGACGAGGACGGGGTAGGCGTCGAGGACCCGGCCGAGCGCGGCCGCGTCGGGCACGAACACGCGCGCCCGGTACTGGACGATCTCCGTCCGGCACCCGAGCGTCTTCAGCCGCGGCACGATCTCCGGGTCGCGGTGCTCGATCTCGGCGCGCACGGCGCCCATGTGGCGGCGGCCGGCGAGCACCAGGTCGCCGTCGAGCAGGTACTTGCACCGGCGGGCTGTGAGCTCCGCCATCCGCTCGCCCGGGGGCATCTTCGGGACGTCGGACCTCCCGAGGCCGAGCTTCATGCGGACGGCGTCCATCTGGCCCGCCGTCAGCACCCTGCCGATCAGGCTCGTTCCGCAGTCGGTCGTGAGGCGGTAGACGCGCACGTCGGTTCCCGGGAGCTTCTTCCAGATCGGCAGCAGCACCCCCGTCACGAGCCAGAAGCGGGACTCGCGGAACTGCGGCAGCGCCGCGCACTGCTCGACCCACGCCGTGCGCCACTCGTCGATCTCGACGGGCTTCCATCCGGTCTCGAAGCTCTCCAGGGGCTCGGTCCGGCGGCTCGCGGGCTGGATGATGCGCCGGCGCCGCTGGATCTTGCCGTCCTCGAGCGTCTGCGAGGGCGCCGCCGTGCACAGGGCGACGTTGCCGGACCGCGTGTTGCGCAGCAGGACGGCCCCGGCTCCCCGGGAGGCGTTCTCGGCCGCATAGATCTCGAGGGCCGTCCCGACGGTGGTCGGCCTGAGCCGGTCGCGCCGGAGTATCTCGACGAGGTGGACGGGGGCCCCGCCGGGCGCCTCGGCCGTCTCGGTGGCGACGAGCTCGAGGCCGGCCGCGGTGATGCGCTCGACGCCGCGGTTGAACGTGCCGGCCTGGATGGCCCCTTCGATGTTGGCGTCGACGAGCCGCTCGAGGTGCGAGAACAGGTGGTTCTGCTCGTGGATCTCGAGCGCGAGCAGGCGGTTGAGGAAGGTGTGCATGGGCGGGAGTTCGCTCAGGAGCTGGCCCTCGCCGTCGGTGATCGACAGGCCGGTCTCCTCCTCGAACGAGTCGGCCGACCAGTCCTCGATGCGGCCGGCGTACAGGTCGTGGTAGAAGGCGCGCAGGGCCGCCTTGGCGTACTCCGACTCGAAGTTGTCGCACTCGCGGAAGAGCGCGGCGTTGTCGTCGCCCATCCCGCTCTGCGAGTCCTTCTGGCCCCGCGTGATGGCGCCCAGGCTGTGGATGCGCCGCGCGATCGTGGAGGTGAACCGCCGCTCGCCCTTGACGTTGGTGGTGACCGGGGAGAACAGCGGCGCGCTCTTCTGGCGGGTGCGGTGGGTGCGGCCGAGGCCCTGGATGGCCTGGTTCGCCTGCCAGCCGGCCTCGAGCAGGTAGTGGTGCCGGCGCTTCGTGTTGGCGCAGGCGAGGTCCGAGTGGTAGGAGCGCCCCGTGTTGCCGGCGCCGGAGAAGACGAGCGTGCGCTTCTTCCCGTCCATGAACGCCTGGGTCTCGTGGAGGTTCGCGCTGGCGGGCCGGTTGCGCACGGCGAGGCGGTCGCCGCGGCCGTCGTCGGAGAGCCGGAGCACGCGCCGCGAGCGCCCGGTGACCTCGGCCACGTCGTCGTGCCCGAAGTGGTGGAGGAGCTGGTCGAGGGCGGCGCCGACCGGGGGCATGCCGGCGAGCTTCTCGACGAGGGCGTCCCGCAGGTCGACGGCTTCCTGGGACAGCACGGGGTTGCCGTTCTGGTCGCGGGCCGGGCGGGTGTGGATGTTGCCTTCGCCGTCCGCGTACTCCTCGTGGAGGTTCACGGGGAACGCGTGCGTCAGGTAGTCGAGCACGTACTCCCTCGGCGTGAGGTCGATGCTGAGGTCGTCCCACTCGCTCGTGGGGATCTGCGAGATCCGGCGCTCGGTGAGGGCCTCGCCGGTCGAGACGATCTGCACCACGGGCGCGAAATCGTTGCGGAGGTCGTCCTCGATCGACGCGATCAGCGTCGGGCACTTCATCGAGGTCAGCAGGTGCGAGAAGAAGCGCTGCTTGGCGAGCTCGAACGCGGAGTGCGCCGCGGCCTTGGCGCGGGCGTTGCAGACGTCGCCGGTGTCGATGCCGGTCGCCTCGAGCGCGGCCCCGAGGTTGTGGTGGATGATCTTGAAGGCCCTCGCGTACTCGTCGTAGATGGCCGTCTGCTCGGGGGTGAGCACGTGCTCGAGGATGTCGACCTCGACGCCGGTGTAGGACAGGGCCCGCGCTTGGTAGCGGCCCAGGGCCTTGCAGTCCCGGGCGACCACCTCGAGCGCGGCGACGCCGCCCGCGTCCATGGCCTGCACGAAGTCGGTGCGGGCCGGGAACGGCGTCTCGGGCGTGCCCCACAGGCCGAGCCGGCTCGCGTAGCAAAGGCCGTCGATGGTGCTGGCGCCGGTGGCGGACGAGTACACGATGCGCGCCTGCGGCAGGGCGTTCTGCAGCCGCACGCCGGCCCGCCCCTGCTGGCTGGGCGCGATCGCGCCGCGCGCGCCCTTCCCGCCGGCGGCCCCGGACAGCGCGTGCGACTCGTCGAAGACGATCACGCCGTTCCAGGCGTGCCGCGCCTCCTCGTCGAGGCCGCCGGCGAGCCACTCGATGATCTGATCGAGCCTCGACGGGTTGTCGCCGCGCCCGGCCGACCGCAGGGTCGCGTAGGTCGAGAACAGGATTCCGGTCGCCCGGTCGATGGGGTCCTTCTGCCGCCACTTGTTGACGGGCGCGAGGTCGCCCGCGCGTCCGCCCAGGGCGGTCCAGTCGCGCTGGGCGTCCTCGATGAGCTTGTCGGACGCCGACAGCCAGAGCGCCTTCCGGCTCCCCTGCAGCCAGCGGTCGAGAATGATGCCGGTGACCTGGCGCCCCTTCCCGCAGCCCGTCCCGTCGCCGAGCATCCAGCCGCGGCGCATCGCGGTGGGCCTGCTCCACGTCACGTTGGCTTCCTCGTCGGGGTCGCGGCGGTCGACGTCGGTCGCCCGCGGGCCGTCGGGGCCGAGGTACCTCACGTTCTCGTAGTCGCTGTCGATCGAGTACCGCCCGGGCAGGTCGGCGGAGTGCGCCTCGGCCGCGAGCACGATGCTCTCGAGCTGGGCGTCGGACAGCGTCCCGTCGGTGACGAGATGGGCCGGCAGGACCGGCCGCGCCGTGGGCCGCCGGTGGTCGACGGCGCTCATCGCCGCCGACTGCACCAGGGTCGTGGGGTGGCGCTTCGCGTTCTCGACGATCACCACCGAGGGCGTCCAGGGGTGGTACGGCCGGTCGTCGTCGATGACGGCGGCGTCGCTGGTGCGCCGGCTGGTGTAGGCGAGCGGCTGGGCGTCCCGCCAGGCGGCGGGTTCGCCGGCGGCGGGGCTCGGCGGGGCCTTGCGGGGCTTCCGGCGC